>NZ_NTGZ01000295.1 GCF_002551245.1 Streptomyces sp. rh34 | reverse complement strand
GCTCACCGCCCGCTTCGGGGCCGCCGAGAGCGCCCTCGTCCTCGTCGCCGTGGCCGGCGGCAAACGGGCCGGCGAGGCGGCACACCTCGCCGCGGCCGACGCCTGCCGCTGGATCGGCGGAGCCGTCGCCCGCAGCCACCTCCGGCTCTCCGAGGACATAAGAGCGGGCCGCCGGGACGACCTGAAGGCCGGGCTGCACCGGCTCACCGACCGTACGTACGGCAAGCTGCGCGCCCGCGCCGCCGAACTCGGCGTCGAACCGGACGCGTACACCGCGAGCCTCCGCTGCCTCCTGCTGTCCGCCGACCCCGCCTGCCGCACCCGGGTCTTCTTCGGCGTCGGCAGCGGCGGCCTCTTCCGCCTCCGCGACGGACTCTGGCAGGACCTGGAGCCCTTCGTCCCGGAGGGCGGCGGCCCGATGCCGGGTGACGAGCAGGAGGAGGGCCCGGACGGGGACCGGCTGACCATGGACCTCCAGATCGCCGCGCCGCCGTCCCCGGACGCCGAGGGCCCCGCGCGCCGCCCTGCCGAGCCCTTCCGCTTCCGGGCCTCCGTGGCGCGCCCCGGCGACACGCTGCTGCTGTGCAGCAACGGACTGGCCGAACCGATGCGCGGCGAGGCGGCGCTCCCCGGCGAGCTCGCCGAGCGCTGGGGGAGCGCCGGACCACCCGGGCTGCCCGCCTTCCTCGCCGACACCCAGCTCCGGATCAAGGGGTACGCCGACGACCGCACCTGCGCCGCGGTCTGGGAGGCGTAACCGCGCACACCGTGGGTTGATGGATTCCGGAGCCGGGCGACACGGTGTTTCGGGCTCCGGAGTCCGGACAACCGAAGTGCACGGAGCACGGGCAAGGAAGGGTGCGCACCCATGGCCAAGCAGAACGTGGCGGAGCAGTTCGTCGACATCCTCGCCAGGGCAGGCGTCAAACGTCTGTACGGCGTCGTCGGCGACAGTCTGAACCCCGTCGTGGACGCCATCCGGCGTAACTCGGCCATCGACTGGATCCACGTCCGCCACGAGGAGACCGCCGCCTTCGCGGCCGGTGCGGAAGCGCAGGTCACCGGCTCGCTCGCGGCCTGCGCCGGCTCCTGCGGCCCGGGCAACCTGCACCTGATCAACGGCCTGTACGACGCTCACCGCTCCATGGCACCCGTACTGGCCCTCGCCTCGCACATCCCCTCCAGCGAGATCGGTCTCGGCTACTTCCAGGCAACCCATCCGGAGCTGCTGTTCCAGGAGTGCAGCCACTACAACGAGATGATCTCCAACCCGGAGCAGATGCCGAGGCTGCTCCAGACGGCGATCCAGCACGCCATCGGGCGCGGCGGCGTCAGCGTCGTCTCGATGCCGGGTGACATCGCCTCCAAGCCCGCCCCCGAGAAGAGCATCGAGCACGCGCTCGTCACCGCGCGGCCGACCGTACGGCCCGGGGACGACGAGATCGACAAGCTCTGCCGCATGGTGGACGAGGCCAAACGGGTGACGCTGTTCTGCGGCAGCGGCACGGCCGGGGCGCACGCCGAGGTCATGGAGTTCGCCGAGAAGATCAAGTCCCCGGTCGGGCACGCCCTGCGCGGCAAGGAGTGGATCCAGTACGACAACCCGTACGACGTCGGGATGAGCGGACTGCTCGGCTACGGCGCCGCGTACGAGGCGACCCATGAATGCGACCTTCTCGTCCTGCTCGGCACGGACTTCCCGTACAACGCCTTCCTCCCGGACGACGTGAAGATCGTCCAGGTCGATGTGCGCCCCGAGCACCTCGGCCGCCGCTCCAAGCTCGACCTCGCGATCTGGGGCGATGTGCGCGAGACCCTGCGCTGCCTGACGCCCCGGGTGAAGCCCAAGTCGGACCGCAAGTTCCTCGACCGGATGCTGAAGAAGCACGCGAACGCCCTGGAGGGCGTGGTCAAGGCCTACACCCGCAAGGTCGACAAGCACGTCCCGATCCACCCCGAGTACGTCGCCTCCGTGCTGGACGAGATGGCCGACGAGGACGCCGTGTTCACCGTCGACACGGGCATGAACAACGTGTGGGCCGCCCGCTATCTGACCCCCAACGGGAAGCGGCGGGTGATCGGTTCGTTCAGCCACGGCTCGATGGCGAACGCGCTCCCGCAGGCGATCGGCGCCCAGTTCACCGACCTGAACCGGCAGGTCGTCGCGATGTCGGGCGACGGCGGATTCTCCATGCTGATGGGCGACTTCCTCACCCTGGTCCAGCACGACCTGCCGGTGAAGGTCGTCCTGTTCAACAACTCCTCGCTCGGCATGGTGGAGTTGGAGATGCTGGTGGCGGGCCTGCCCTCGTACGGGACGACCAACGAGAACACCGACTACGCCGCCATCGCCCGTGCGGCCGGCGCCTACGGCGTACGCGTGGAGAAGCCCAAGCAGTTGCAGGGCGCGCTCAAGGACGCCTTCAAGCACAAGGGCCCCGCGCTCGTCGATGTGGTCACCGACCCGAACGCGCTCTCCATCCCGCCGAAGATCAGCGCCGACATGGTCACCGGCTTCGCACTCTCCGCCAGCAAGATCGTGCTCGACGGCGGAGTGGGCCGGATGCTCCAGATGGCCCGCTCCAACCTCCGCAACGTGCCCCGCCCCTGAGAGTCGACTGGGCCGTGACCGGGCCCGAGGCGAGGAGGGCGACGGACAGGAGGGCGGCCGAGCCGCCGAGCCGAGTGAGGCGAGGGGGGAGGCGCATGCCCTCATGATGACGCGCGTAGAAGTCGGGTCGTCAACGCCAACTCGACGTTATTCGCGGCACGTTAACCGGAGCTGCGCCTATGTGGTGATGGCGTGCGCGGGTGGGATGTTCCGTGCGCCCCTCGCCGCTCCTGACCGTTCACCTATTGATGACTCGGCAAGCGTGACCGTACGCGTACAGGGGCATGCATCCCGTGAGGCTGTTCGATGAGCGGCCGGATCAGAGGAGGTCGGTCCACTGTGCGGGCGGGGGAAATGGCGAAGCGTCAGAGAAGGATCGCGGTCGTCGAGGGGTGCGGCCCGCGGGGCCGGAGACCGGGCGAGGCGCCACCGCCGGCCCGGATGAGCCGGAGGGTGGGCCATGCCGAACAATCGGCGGTGGGCGAAGTGCGCCGGGAGTTGCGGGAGTTCCTCCGGCATCGCTCCGACGAGGAGCAGCGCGAGGCGGCGGAGCTGCTGGTGAGCGAGTTGGTGACCAACGCTCTCATCCACACCCGGCACGGGGCCGTGGTCACCGCCACCGCGTCGCCCGCCCGACTGCGCGTGGAGGTCCAGGACTTCGCGTCGGAGGATCTGCCCGCGCCGTACGTACCGAACGCCGACGACGGTACGCACGGCAGGGGCCTGATCCTGGTCCGGAGCCTGGCCGACGCCTGGGGCGTGGAGGCGCAGACCCTGGGCAAGGTCGTCTGGTTCGAGCTGCGCGGCGGAAGGCGCTGAGGGGCGCTCAGCCGAACTGCTGCTCCAGATCCTTCAGTTTCTGTTCCAGCGAGTCGAGCCGGGGAAGTGTCTGGGTGTCGTCCTCGGCGGTGAGGTCGACGGTCCGCGGGTCACTTCCCTGGCTCGAAGCGTCCAGGCTCTTGGAGCTCGAACCGTCCGCCTGCTTCGGGCCGACGGCTTGCAGGGATGGCCGGGGTCGCAGAGGCAGCTGACCCGGCTCTGCTATGGCGGGCTCCGCGACGGACGGCGCCGCGCCGCCCGAAGCCGGGGCGAGAGCGGGTACATCCACCTGCCGCGCGCCCCCTCCGCCGCGTCCCCAGACCCGGTTCTGCCGGTTCAGGGCCTTGATGCGGGCCCGGTCCAGCTTCTCCTGGTCGCGTCGGCGCAGCCGGTCCTGCTCACGCTCCTTGCGGTCCTCCCTCACCTCGTCCACCGCCTCGTCCAGGGTGCGGACGCCCTCCAGGAGCATCAGCGACCAGGCGCCGAAGGTCTCCCTGGGCGCCCGGAGCCAGCGGACGATCCGGATCTGCGGCAACGGACGGGGCACCAGGCCCTGTTCGCGCAGCGCGGCACGGCGGGTCTGCTTCAGCGCGCGGTCGAAGAGGACCGCGGCCGAGAGGGACATCCCCGCGAAGAAGTGCGGTGCGCCCGCGTGGCCCATGCCCCGGGGGGCGTGCACCCAGTTGAACCAGGCGGCGGCCCCGGCGAACGTCCACACCAGCAGCCGGGAGCCGAGCGCGGCGTCTCCGTGGCTCGCCTCCCGTACGGCCAGCACGGAACAGAACATCGCGGCCCCGTCCAGTCCGAACGGGACCAGATACTCCCAGCCTCCGGTGAGGTTCAGGTTCTGCCGGCCGAAGCCGACGAGCCCGTGGAAGGAGAGCGCGGCGGCGACCGCCGCGCAGCAGAACAGCAGGACGTAACTGGCGGTGGCGTACAGCGCTTCCTTGCGTCGGCGGCGCTCCTCGCTGCGTTCCCAGGAGTCGTCGGCCGCGGCCTTGCCGGCGGCGCGCTTGCCGCGTGCGACCACCGTCACCGCCGCCATGACCCCCACGAGCAGTACGGCGCCCGGAAGCAGCCAGTCAAGCGATATGTCGGTCAGTCTCATGCGCGGTCCCTTGCGTCACGTAGGGCGTTTCGTGTGCCATCGTGACGGAATTCCCGTCCCGCTCCGGTGGTTTCGGGACAAGAACACGCCATGGGGGTGGGAGAGGCTATCGATGGGTGGAATCTTCTCGAACGACCGCTCGGTGAAGCTGAGTTGCGTTCGATTCCACGTCGCCCGGACGGGCGGTGTGGATCAAGAAGCCATCAGCTTCCGCACCCGGTCCGCGTCACAGGTGCGCGGGCAGGTCACACAGGTGTCCTCGGGGCGCAGGGTGTAGAAGAGGCAGCAGCTCGCCCGGTCCCGGGTCGGCAGTGACCTGCCGTCGGGCCCGGTCAGCTCGCGGAAGCCGGCTCCGCCGGCGTACGGCTTGGTCGTGCCGGGGAGCAGCAGCTCCAGCTCGGCCATCGCGCGGCGCTCCTCGCCCAGCAGGTGCGCGATGTACCAGAGGCCCTCGACGATCTCGTCGGTCGCCATCCCCCACAGGGCCCGCTTCCCGCGCCGCATGCGCGGCCCGAAGCCCTCCAGCACCGGACCGAGGTGCTCGGTCAGGGAGGCCAGGACCTCGGCCCGCAGCGCCGCCTCGTCCGGGACGACCCGGGCCCCGGGCAGCGTGGCGGCCGGGTCGTCCGGCAGGCAGGCGAACTCCCGGACCCGCACGGTCAGATGCCCCAGGGCCCGCTGGAAGGCGACGTCCTCGACCGGGATCCGCACCACCCGGCGCTGCAGGAACCACGGCACCGTCACCAGCAGGCAGGCGGGCCAGGCGTACCGGTGCAGACCGAAGCTCGCCACCACGTCGGGGCGGGCCTGCTGTCCGTAGTCGCGCAGCACCTGGGCGTTGTCCCAGGCGAGGAAGGCGTCCACGGCGTGACCGCCGGCCGCCAGCTCCGCCGCGCCGACCCAGCCCGCTCCGGACGGGGCGACGGCGTCGCCGACGAGCACGTCGGCCCGCAGACCGGGAAACACCTCGGTCAGGCGGGCGTACGCGGCGGTCACGGGGGACGTCGCGGTGCCGGTGAACGGCGGGGAGAGGGTCATGCAGGGGACCACCGAATCGGGATCGTTTGCAGGTAAGCCTTACCTTACCCGATGCCGTCGATGTTTGAACCGCAGCCTGCTCCCTCTATCGTGCACAGGAGGCCCCGCGCACGCGAGTCGGCCCGCGGCAGGCGGAGGAGGTCCGGGTGGAGCAGGGCAACGCGCATGAGGGCGCACGTCCGGCGTACGCCCTGGGAGCGTTCCCGCGCACTCCGGCGGACGGCCGGATGGCGGAGTGCCGGGTGCCGGAACAGGCCCGGGGCGAGCGGGCCGGAGCCGAGCAGGCCGGGGGGCGACCGGCGGAGGGGGAGCAGGCCGCCCGGGGCGAGCACACCCACGGTGAGCCTCCCGCACCGCGTGCCGTCCAGCGCCACTCCGTCCGCGGCCAGATCCTGGACGCCCTGCGAGCCGCCCTCGTCGACGGCGAACTGGTGCCCGGCCAGGTGTACTCCGCCCCCGCGCTCGGCGCCCGCTTCGGGGTCTCCGCGACGCCGGTGCGCGAGGCCATGCAGCGGCTGGCCGTCGAGGGAGCCGTCGAGGTCGTGCCGAACCGCGGGTTCCGGGTCAGCGAACGCGGCCCCCGCGAGCTGGCCGAGCTGGCCGAGGTACGGGCCCTGATCGAGGTCCCGGTGATGCTCAGCCTGGCCCGTACGGTCCCGGCGCACCGCTGGAGCGGCCTGCGTCCGCTGGCGGAGGCCACGGTCACGGCGGCGGCCGTGGGCGACCGGGCCGCCTACGCCGACTCGGACCGGGCCTTCCACCGCGCGGTCCTCGCGCTGTCGGGCAACGAGCAGCTCGTTGCCGTCGCCGACGAACTGCACCAGCGCTCCCAGTGGCCGCTGGTGTCGGGCCCGGCCACCCGGCGGGCCGACCTGTTGGCCGACGCCTCCGAGCACACCGCCCTGCTCGACGCCCTCGTGTCCCAGGACCTCGCCGTGGTCCAGGCCCTGGTCCGCGAGCACTTCGCCGGCGCCGACGGCTGACGCCCGCGGCCCCGAGGGGCTCCGGACGCCACCGCCTCAGCTCGCCTCGGCGGTGCGCGGGGCCGGGGGACCCAGGTACGGGGCCAGCCAGGTGGGCACGCCGCCCAGCAGCCGGAACAGCCGGCCGGCCTCGGCGCGCAGCCGGGCCGCCTGCGGCTCCTCCTCCGCCTCCGCGAGGGAGATCAGCGCCGGGGCCGTACCGACCAGGAACCCCAGCTCCTCCCGGATCCGCAGTGACTCCGCGAAGCCGTGCCGGGCCTCGGCCAGCTCCCCCTCGCGCAGGGCGAGTGCCGCCAGATGCCGCCAGGTGGACGAAAGCAGCAGTTCGTCGCCCCGGGTCGACGCACCGGCGTGCGCCCGGCGGAACGCGGCGCGCGCCGACTGCGGTGACTCCGCGATGTTCTGGGCGATCAGCCCGCGCCGGAAGTCCAGCAGCGGCCGGGCCGGGGACCCGGGAGCCAGCAGCGCCGCCGACCTGCTCAGCGCCACGCTCGCCTCGTCGGCCCGGTCCCGTACGGCCAGGAGGGTCGAGGCGTACGCCAGATGGCCCCGCTCGGAAGCGGCCGATCCGCGTTCGTCGTCGCTGCGGGCGATGGCCTCCGCCGTGCGCAGGGCATCCTCCGCGTCGGTCCAGCCCTCCCCGGTGTAGAGGCACCGCTCGGTCAGCAGCGCGGTGCGCTGGAGAGCGGAGGCCGGATCGGTGCTCGCGTGGTGCTCCAGCAGTGCGGCCGCGTCCGTCCAACAGGCGCGTGACCGCAACCGCCATACCGCGGTCTGGAGCGGCGGATCGTCATCTGCTGTCGTTCCGGAACCAGACATGGCGGTATGCGCCACATTGCCCTCCCCGAGCGCGCCATTGTGCTGTTGGGTACGGCGCATCTCAGCACGGATTGGCACGCCGGGCCAAGGGGTCCGGACAATGTCAGGTGAAAGATTTCACAATCGGCCGGAGTCGACGGTGCCCCGCCGGGCCCCGTGCGCGGCCGGAAGATCAGCTCATGCGCAGGGCGAGGAAGAAGTCGAGCTTGTCCTCCAGGCGCGAAAGGTCACGCCCCGTCAACTGCTCGATACGTCCGACGCGATAGCGCAACGTGTTGACGTGCAGGTGCAGCCGGGCCGCGCAGCGGGTCCAGGACCCGTCGCAGTCCAGGAAGGCCTCCAGCGTCTCTATCAGCTCCGCCCGGTGGCGCCGGTCGTAGTCGCGCAGCGGATCGAGCAGCCGGGCGGTGAAGGCGCGCCGGACGTCGTCGGGGACGAACGGCAGCAGCAGCACGTGCGAGGCCAGCTCGTGGTGACCGGCCGCGCAGACCCGCCCCGGGCGGGCCGCGGCCACCCGGCGGGCGTGCCGGGCCTCCTCCAGCGCGCCGCGCAGTCCTTCGGCGGAATGCACGGCCGCGCTGACACCCAGTGTCAGCCGGCCGTCGTCGGCGAGCCCCGCGGAGAGCGGTTCGCGCACGGAGGCCAGCAGCGCGTCGGCGTGCAGCCCGGGACCCGCGTCGAGGGTGTCGGCGGGGGCGGCAGCGCCCGGAGCGCCCTCCCCGGAGTCCGTGGCCACGGTGGTGGGCGCGGGCAGCGGAACCAGGGCGATGGCCTCCTCACCCGTGTGGGCGACGGCGATCCGGTCGGCCGAGTCGGGGCCGCTGACCGCCGGGTCGACGAGGATCTCCTCCAGCAGCGCCTGGGCCACCGGACCGCTCGCGATGTCGCCCGCGGCGGCCGCCTGGCCCGCGGCGCTCCAGTCGACCCGGGCCACCACGACCTGCCACTGCGGGGACATGCCGAGGCCGGGGAGCAGGACCGGCGCGGCGACCCGCAGCCTGGCCGCGATCTCGGCCGGGGCCGCGCCCGCCTGGACCAGCTCCAGCACCTCCTGGGCGAGCCTGCGGCGTACCGTACGGGCCGCGTCGCGGCGGTCGCGTTCGACCGCGATCAGCTGGGTGACGCCCTGGAGCAGATCGAGCCGGGCGGCGGCCCAGTCCGAGGCGTCGGCCGCGACCGCCAGCAACCAGTCGGAGAGCACCGACTCCCGCACGTCGCGGGCGGCCGGCACCGCTCCGCGGCCGGTGTTCCGGATCGGGAAGAGCGAATACGTCGTGCCGGCGACCGCCGCCCGGTACGGACCCCGGCGGCCGGTACGGGTCGCGGCCAGGTGGTGCC
>NZ_NTGZ01000294.1 GCF_002551245.1 Streptomyces sp. rh34 | reverse complement strand
AGATGTGTATAAGAGACAGGCTGTGCACGGCGCCGGGCTGGACGACCGTGGAGCGCGGGGCGATCAGCCAGCGGAACCGCCGCCCCGCGTCGTCGCCCGCCGCCTGACCGGCGCCCACGCCCCCGCCGCAGACCCCCTCGACGGCGCGCAGGGCGGCCCGCACCCCGACGACGTCGGCCCCCGGGTCCAGCGCCTTCAGCTTCGCCTCGTCGAGGTGCGTACGGGCGGCGACGAACGAGTGGGCCCGGCAGTAGACGAGCACCCCGGCGTTGAAGCACTCCCCCCGCTCCACCCGGGGCACGACGCGCAGCAGCGCGTACTCGAAGACGTCGCGCCGCGTCATCGGCCGTCCTCCTCGGCGGTACCGGCGACTGCCGCGGCCCGGTCGCCGCCGGGCTTCTGCCGGGGAGGCAGACGCTCGGTGAGCCAGCCCGGGGCCTGGGAGGGCCGGGTCGCGGCCGGCGCGTCCAGGGTGATCCGCTCGTGGATGTCGGCGGCCCGCGCGAGCAGCGGCGCGATGTAGGCCCGGCGCACCTCGTCGGCGGAGGCGAAGCCGGGCTCGTCGGCCAGCCAGACGTCCGGCACGTCGGCGGCCACCTCGGCGAGCAGTTCTTCGGTGACCAGCGGGGCGAGCTCGGCGGCCGCGGCCGCGACGTCCGGCCCGAAGGGCGCCAGGACATGGTCCGAGGCGTTGTACGGCTTGGCGGCGGAGGCCTGGGCGCCGGGCCAGTTGTGGTGCCAGATCATGGTCGCGCCATGGTCGATGAGCCAGAGGTCGCCGTGCCAGACGAGCAGGTTGGGGTTGCGCCAGGAACGGTCGACGTTGTTGATCAGCGCGTCGAACCAGACGACCCGCCCGGCCTCGGCCGCCCCGACCTCGTAGGCGAGCGGATCGAACCCGAACGAGCCCGGCAGGTAGTCCATCCCGAGGTTCAGTCCGCCGCTCGCGCGGAGCAGCTCCTGCACCTCCTCGTCGGGCTCGGCGAGTCCGATGACGGGGTCGAGCTCGATGGTCACCAGCTCGGGCACCCGCAGTCCCAGCCGACGGCCGAGTTCCCCGCAGATGATCTCCGCGACGAGCGTCTTGCGGCCCTGGCCCGCCCCGGTGAACTTCATGACGTACGTGCCCAGGTCGTCTGCCTCGACGATCCCGGGGAGCGAACCACCCTCACGCAGGGGCGTGACATAGCGGGTCGCGGTGACTTCTTCCAGCATTCTCCAGGCCGCCCATCTCTGCCTCCGGCATGAAGTGAGCATAGTAACCGAGGGTGATTGCGGACGAGGAGCGTCCGCGTCACCGCGCCAAGGTCACGACGGACGTCAGCCGGCGTCGGAGGCAGAGGGGGTGACGTCCTGTTCGGCCCAGACCAGTTTGCCGGTGGGCGTCCGGCAGGAGCCCCAGCGTCGGCACAGCATGTTGATGAGCTGCAGGCCCCGGCCGCCTTCATCGCTGAGAGTCGGGGGCTGGATATGCGGAAGGTCCGCTCCCGAGTCGGTGACTTCGACCGTCAACCGGTCGTGTCGCAGCAGTCGCAGCTGACCGGGGCCGCCTCCGTAACGCAGGGCGTTGCCGACCAGCTCGCTCACGACGAGCTCGGTGGTGTCGGCCAGCCCGGCCAGCTTCCACCGGTCGAGCTGCTCCCTGACCAGCCGGCGCGCGGCGGAGGCAGCGGTGGCGTCGGACGGCAGCTTCCAGACGACGACGTCGCCCCCGCTGGGGACCGAGTGACAGGTGGCCATCAGCATGACGGCCTCGTCGAAGCGGGTGCCGGGTCCCACCCCGGACGTGACCAGAGTGCCCAGGAGAGCGGGATCCGTCCGCGACACGGTGTCGCGCAGCCTCTCCAGCTGGGTGTCCACATCATCCGTGCGGGTCTTGAACAACCCGTCGGTGTAGAGCACGAGCCGGCTTCCCGCGGGCGCGGGCAGACGGACGGAGGTGTACGGGATGACGCCGGCGCCGAGCGGTGCGCCCTGCGGCACGTCGACGTGCGTGGCGTACCCCGCGGCGTCGACCAGCAGCGGTGGCGGATGTCCCGCACTCGCCAGGGTGTAGTCCCTGGTCGCAGGATCGTAGACCGCGCAGAGGCAGGTGGCGACCTGGTCGTCGTCCAGGTCGCGGGCGGCCAGGTCCATGCGGGCCAGGGTGTGCTCGGGGGCGATGTCCAGGGCCATGAGCGTGCGCGCCACCGTACGCAGCCGCCCCATGGTCGCCGCTGCCGACAGGCCGTGGTTCATGACGTCGCCGACGATCAGGGCGCTCCGGCCGCCCGGCAGAGCCACCACGTCGTACCAGTCCCCGCCGACGCCGCTCGTGTCCGTCGGCGGGGCGTAGCAGGCGTCGACGTCGAGGCCCGGTGTGCTCGGCATGGCACGCGGGAGCAGGCTGCGCTGGAGGGCGACGAGGCGTTCCCGCTCCTGCCCGTACAGGCGTGCGTTGTCCAGGAAGACAGCGGCCCGCGAGGCGAGCTGTGTCGCGAGCGCGAGATCGGTGTCGGTGAAGGAAGGCCTGTTGCCCGCGCGAATGAAATCGGCCACCCCCAGCAGTACGCCCCGGGAGACCAGCGGCACCGCCATGTAGCTGTGCACTCCCCCGTCGCGCAGCAGGGCCGCCGCTTCGGCTGTAGGGGCCACCCATCCGTAGTCGTCGGCGCTCAGCCGGGCGATCAGCACGGGCTCCCGCTCGGTCAGGCAGCGGTCCACCGCTCTCTCCTTGTAGAGGGAGATCTCACCGACCGCGTCCGGCTCCAGATTCGCCAGCGCGTCGATGACGGCCACGGCGATGGCCCGGGTGACGGTCGGCTGGGCGTCCGCCCGCACCCCCTCCTCGCCGCGGAGCACCGACTCCAGCAGGTCGACGGCGCCGCCGTCCGCCAGCCGGGGCACAGCGAACTCGACCAACTCCTGTGCGGTGCGCTCCAGATCGAGTGTGGTCCCGATGCTCGTGCTCGCCTCGTTGAGCCACTCCAGGTGGTCGCGGATCACGGAACGGACGGCCGATGTCGCGCTTCGACGGCGCCGGGAGAGCGTTGCCGCGGCCCCGCTCCGCGCACGCAGCGGGCTCCGTCTGCGATCGCCTTCTCGCACGAACGAGCCTCCCGTCCCGCGTCTGCCTGGCCGGATAGAACCATACCCCCGCACCTACACGACGGCGTTCTTTCGAAGGCGGTTCACCACGTCAGCCCATCCCTGTGCTCCAGGGAAGGATCGGGAGCGCGGCTCGGTGGCGGTTGCGCGGCTGTCGCGATCTCGACGGAGGATCGGATCACCGGTCCGTTCCCCCGTGACCAGGAGGTCACAGCGAGCGCACGCGCCGGCCCACTCGCCGAGGCGTCATGGAAGCCGCCGCCGGAAGACCTTCCCGGGGCATGTCGGTCACCACGGCGAGCCGCCGCGGGTCCGGGGGACTTCCGGGCCCGCGGCGGCTCGCGGTGTTCCGTGCGTACGGCTGTCAGCCGGCGAAGCGGAGCGGCCGGCCGCCGGAGAAGGCGGAGCAGGAGACCTCGGCCCTGTTCGTGGCGGCCCGCCCGGTTGTTGAGCAGCAGTCCCAGGTTGAGCCGGATCTCCCCCCGTACCGCGTCCGGCAGTTCGGCGGAGGTCTCGGAGGAGACGACGCGGCGCAGCAGCCGGCTGGAGCGCCGGTGGGCCAGGCCGTGCCGGAAGCCGTAGCGGTCGTCGCCGCAGTCGTGGAGCACGCCCGCGCGCAGGGCCTCCCGCAGGGCGTCGGCCGCCTCGTCTCCGCGCCGGCCCGCCACCGCGCCGATCAGCTCCTCGGCGGCGGGCACCTGCAGTACGGCGGCGGCGCGCACGGCGGCCGCCGCCTTCTCCGAGAGGCCCGCCACCCGTTCGGCCATGGCATCGCGCATGAGGAGGGGCACCGCCCCCTGGAATCCGTCGAGTTCGCCCGGTTCCTCCAGGACGAATCCGAGGACGAAGGGGATGCCGGCCGTCCGTTCGTGCAGCCGGTCCGCCACGGCGGCGGGGACGTCACGGCCGGTCGGCGCCGCCGTGAGGGTCCTGACGCCGGCGACGTCGAGCGGTCTCAGCGGGAGGACCACCGAGGTGACGCCGGGCGGGTGCCGGTAGGCGCGGCCCAACGGCAGCGGCCCGCTCCTGAGGTCCTCGCGGCGGTAGCTGAGGACGGTGGCGAGGCCCGGCGGCGGGTCGTCGGTCAGGAAGCGGAGCAGGTCCCGGGTGCCGTCGTCGGCCCGGTGGAGGTCCTCCACGACGACGGCCACCGGGGACACCGCCGCGAGCAGTGCCCGCACGGCCCGGAAGAGGCGGTGGGCCGCCGCCTGCGGGTCGAGCGACGGGTCCGGATCGGGCGGCAGTTGGCCGGCGAGTTCGGGAAGGTAGGGGCGCAGGGCCCCGCAGACCGGGTTGAGCCGTTCGGGGATCGCACCCTCCAGGGTGCGCAGGACGTCGAAGAACGGGACCGTACGGGAAGGGCTCACGCAGCGGTGGGCAGGCGCCGGCGAGGACCCGTGCGCTGGGCGGGCCCACGGGTCCGGGCGCGGGGCGTCCGACGGCCTCCCGGATCAGCCGGGTCTTGCCGACGCCCGTCTCCCCCTCGATCAGGGCGACCGACGGCGGGTGGGCCATCGCGTCGAGCAGGGCGTGCAGTTCTCCGGTGCGTCCGACCAGCACCAACGTGGACTCCCCTGATGGCGGCGGCAGATGTCGGCGAAACTACCCCCGGCCGACGGACCGTCCAGCAGCGCGCCCGCATCCCGGCGTGAACATCGCGGCCCCGGGGCACGTACCCCTGACCGAGGCCATCAGGACAGGGACACCGACGAAGGGAATGCCGCGATGAGCGCAACGCAGGAGCGCCGGAGCCTCCTCGGACGCCGCACGGTCGTCGCCGCGGTGGGAGCGGCCGGAGCGGCCGCCGCCCTCACCGCGTGCGGGGGATCGGACGGCTCGGAAGGGCCGGAAGGGTCGGACACGGTCGAGCAGCCCGGGAGCGGCGGCGGGAAGGTCGGAGAGGTGCTCGCCGCGACCGCGGACATCCCGGAGGGCGGCGGGGTGGTCTTCGCCGCGCAGAAGGTCGTGGTGACCCAGCCGCAGCCGGGCGAGTTCAAGGCGTTCTCGTCCACGTGCACCCATCAGGGCTGCGCGGTCAAGGACGTCTCGGGCGGCACGATCACGTGTCCCTGTCACAACTCCACGTTCGACGCCGCCACGGGCAGCCCGACCGGCGGACCCGCTACCCGACCGCTGCCCGCCCGTGAGATCACCGTCGAGGGCGACTCGATCAGGCTGGCGTAGCCGCCCCCTGCCCCGCCCCCTGCTCGCGCGGTCGCTCCCAGCTGCCGAGAACGGCGTCGGTGGTGGTGACGGTGGCAACGAGGGCGAGCGTGTTGCGGATCATCGCGGGGGTGTAGTCGGCGGGCACCCCCGCGATGGCGTCGACCGGTACGACGGCCGTGTAGCCGAGGTTGACCGCGTCGAAGACGGCGTTGGGGATGGCGATGTTGGCCGATACGCCGGTGACGACGAGCGTCCGGCAGCCGAGATTGCGCAGCAGCGGGCCGACGTCGGTCCCGGCCAGGGGCGAGAGGCCGTGCAGCCGCCGGACGACGAGGTCCTCGTCGGCCACCTCGATGGGGGGCGCGACGTGGACGGCGGTGCTGCCTGTGTGCTGCTGGACGGGGAGCCGGGCGGCGGCGTGGAAGAGCCGGGCGTTGTGGTTGCCGCCGCGACCGTCGGGCCGGCTCTCGGCGATGGCGTGCATCACCTGGACGCCGCTCCGGTGGGCGGCGGCGACGAGGCGGGCGATGTGGGCGAGCGCGCCCGACGAGCGGGCGACGGCGGCGAGTTCGGGCAGGGCGCTGTCCGGCCCCACGACTCCCCGCTGGCACTCGACGGTCAACAGGACGGTGGTGGCGGGGTCGAGCAGCTCGGCGAGCCGCTCCTGTGATGGTCTCGACGGCACGGGCGTGCCTCCCTTTCCTCGTGTCCGGCTCCCGTTCCTGACGTCCGGCTCTCCTTCCCGGTGTCCGCCGTCCGGTGCTGGGCTGACTTCCGCGCGCGGACCGGGCGCGCGAGAGTAGCGGCCATTGCGTCACGAGGGAAGGGCGTCCATCATTCCTGACAACCAGTCAGATCTCAGGAGAGGGCGGTCATGACCGATACCCAGCGACGAGGCCGCCGGATCATGATGACGCCCGGGGAGCGGGACGCCTATCTCGGCGAACAGCGCACCTGCCGGGTGGCGACGCTCGGCTCCGACGGGGCCCCGCACATCGGGGCTCTCTGGTTCGTCTGGGACGGTGGCTCCCTCTGGCTGTACTCCATCACGCGCAGCCTGCGCTGGTCCCAGCTGCGCGGGGACGCCAGGATCGCCGTGGTCGTGGACGACGGCGAGGGGTACGGGGAACTGCGCGGCGTGGAGCTGACCGGCCGGGCGGAGTTCGTCGGCGAGGCACCCCGCACGGGTGAGCCCTGCCCCGAACTGGCCGAGCCGGAGCGGCTGTTTCCCGTGAAGTACTTCGGCATGACGGAGATGCCGCACGACGGACGGCACGCCTGGCTGCGACTCACCCCGGAGACGATCACTTCCTGGGACTTCCGCAAGCTCGCCGATCTCGCCTGAGCCCCTAGCCCTACCTCTGCCTCTGCCTCTGCCTCTGCCTCCCTGCCTCTGCGCCTGGCCCTGGCCCTGGCCTACGCGCTATCCGCTATCCCCTATCCGCTGCCCGCCGACACGCCCGCGCCCGCCGCCCGCAGCGCCTTCACCGCGGCGCGGACCGACGGGCGGCGGTCCGCGTCCGTGCGCCAGACCGCGTGGACGTGCCGCCGCATGGTCTGCCGCACCGGTACCAGTCGCACCCCTTCGGGGACCGGGCCGCGCCCCAGCCGGGGGGCCACGCAGACGCCGAACCCGGCTGCGATCAGGGCGAGTTGCGTGTGGTGTTCACCGGCCAGGTGGGCGATGCGCGGTTCGATGCCCCGGGAACGCAGGGTGAACATCAGCCACTCGTAACAGAATTCGCCCTCCGGCCAGGACACCCACGGGTCGTCCGCGAAGTCCTCCAGCTCCACCTCGTCACGCTCCGCCAGCGGATGTCCGGCCGGCATGGCGATGTCCGGTGCGTCGTCGAGGAGTTCGGCCTTCGCCAGCCCGCCGGGCACGGGCAGCCGCTTGTTGCTCCAGTCGAGCACGACGGCCAGGTCGACGTCGCCGCGGAGCACCGCGCGCAGCCCCTGCTCGGGCTCCAGCTCCCGGGTGCGGACGGTGAGGTCGGGGTGGTCCGCGCGCAGAGAGGTGAGCATCGCGGGGAACAGCCCGCGGGCCGCGGTCGGGAAGGCGCTGATCCGCACCTCGCCGACGACCTCGCCGCGCTGCGCCTCGATGTCCGACTGGGCCAGCTCCACCTGCGACAGGATCCGGGCGGCGTGGTCCGCGAGCAGCCGGCCGGCATCGGTGAGGCGGACGCCGCGGCCGTTCTTCGCGAGCAGCCGCTGCCCCACCTCTCGCTCCAGCTTCGCCATTTGCTGCGAGACCGCCGACGTCGTGACGTGCAGCCCGTCGGCCGCCCCGCTCACCGAGCCGTGCCGGGCGAGGGCGTCCAGCGTGCGCAGCCGCTCCAGGTTCAACATATAAGCAATGCTACGCGAACGAGCACAGAAAGATTCGCTTGTCCTACGACGTCATCTTCGCCAGGGTGGACCTCATGAGCGCTCCCTGCGAGCCGAGGGTCACGGCCCCGGCGTCAGCACCTCCCCCGCCGACCGCCCCGACCGCCCCGACCGCGCCCGCCGCGCGGCGCCCGGCCCTCGACTGGCGGATCCGGTTCGCGGGGCTCTCGCTCATCTGGGGGTTCAGCTTTCTGCTGATCAAGGTCGGGACCGAGGGCTACGCCCCGTTCCAGGTCACCTTCGGCCGGCTGCTGGCCGGTACGACGGTGCTGGTCGCCGCCATGGCGATGCGTCGGGAGCGGCTGCCGCGCTCCGCCCGGACCTGGGGGCACCTCACGGTCGCGGCACTCCTTCTCAACGCGCTGCCGTTCTCGCTCTTCTCCTACGCGGAGCTGACGATCCCCTCGACGCTGGCCGGGATCTGCAACGCGACCTCACCGCTGTGGGGCATGGCGCTCTCGGTGGTCGCCCTGTCGGAGGACCGCCCGACCCGCCGCCGGGTGGCCGGTCTCGGCGTCGGCTTCCTCGGCGTCCTCACCGTGCTGGGCGCCTGGCAGGGCTTCTCCGGCCTGGATCTGCCGGGTACGGGCATGGCGCTGCTCGCCTCGTTCTGCTATCCGGTCGGCTGGATCTACGTCCGCCGCACCCTGGCCGGAACGGGGTCGTCGACGCTGACGCTGACGGGCAGCCAGCTCTTCCTCGGTACGTTGCAACTTGCCGTGGTCACACCGCTGTTCACCTCGGCCCCCACGTCCTTCCCGCTGCTCCCGACCCTCTCGGTGCTCGCCTTGGGCGCGCTGGGCACGGGCCTCGCGGTGCTGCTCCAGTACGGCCTGGTCCAGGAGGTCGGTCCGACGACGGCCCAGATGGTCACGTACTTCATCCCGGTGATCGCGACGGCTGCGGGCGTCACGCTGCTCGGCGAACAGCTGAGCTGGAACACCCCGGTCGGGGCTCTGATCGTCCTCGTCGGGGCGGCCCTCACCCAGAGTCGGGCCCGTCCCTCCGCCGCTCCGGGGCCCGCGGCCGACCGAGCCGACGCACCGGGCACGGCCGACCGAGCCGACACACCCGGCGCGGGCACGGGCGGCCTCAGCCGTAGCTGACGGCTGTCTCTTATACACATCT
>NZ_NTGZ01000293.1 GCF_002551245.1 Streptomyces sp. rh34 | reverse complement strand
GGCCCGGTCGACCGCGGTGCTCGGATCCAGCCGCCGGCCCACCCGCAGCCCCTCCTCGTACGCCGCGTTCCCCACCTCCCGGCGCGCCCGCTCCTCGCACTCCGCCCGCGGCCGCCCGTAGAACGCCGAGCCGAACAACCGCAGACCCACCGACGGCCAGATGCCCTCCGCCGCACCCTGGAGCACGGCGGCCTCCCCGGCGTCCCCCTCCACCACCGTCACCAGGGCCAGCAGTTCCAGCGACAGCACCGTGCCCAGGAGATCGTTGAACGTCCGGCCGATCGTCAGGCACTCCCCGAGCATCTGCCGCGCCCGGGCCGGCCGCCCCCGCCGCAGCGCCGCGTACGCCAGGACGTACAGCGCGTACGCCAGCGCCCACCGCTCCCCGTGGTCCTCGCAGATCTCCCGGACCTCGTCGCAGATCGCCGCAGCCGCGTCCAGATCGCCGAGGAACGCCACCGCCATGGCCAGTTCCACCTGCGCCATCAGCACATTGCTGTTCAGCTCGCCGACCTCGCGGTACCGGCCGAGTGCCTCGCGGAGCAGCTCCTCGGCACGCGGCAGGTCGTCCGTCACGATCGCCAGGCACCCCGTGCGGTGCACCGCGTACGCCAGTGCTGTCGCGTCCCCGGAGCGTTCGGCCTCCTCCCTGCACTCCTGGAGCGCCGAGATCGCACCGACCGCGTCGCCCTGCAGCACGGCCACATAGCCCAGCACCCACAGCACCTTCAGCCGTGCGGCATCGTGCGGCGTCGGCTCCTCCAGGACGTGGTCCAGCCAGTACCGCCCCTCGGACAGCCGCCCGCAGCCGGCCCAGTAGAACCACAGCGTGCCCGCCAGGTACTGCGCCAGATGCACCTCGTCGGGGCTCTCCATCGAACACTCCATCGCCCGGCGGAGATTGGGCAGCTCGCTGTCGACGCGGGCCGCCACCTCCGCCTGGCGCGGACTGAACCAGTCCAGCTCGCACCAGGTCGCGAGCCCCAGGAACCAGTCCCGGTGCCGCCGCCGCAGCCGCGGGGCGTCCCCGGCGGCCGCCAGCCACTGCGCCCCGTACTCACTGACCGTGTCCAGCAGCCGGTAGCGCGCACCGGTCGGGCCGTCCTCGCGCTCCACCACCGACTGGGCGAGCAGCTCGTCCAGTACATCGAGCACCGAGTCGGCCGGCAGATCCGCCCCGCCGCAGATGTACTCGGCGGCCTCCAGGTCGAACTGTCCCGCGAACACCGAGAGCCGCGCCCACAGCAGCCGTTGCTCGGGCGTGCACAGCTCATGGCTCCAGCCGATCGCCGTACGCAGCGTCTGGTGGCGGGGCGGCGCGCCGCGACGGCCGCCGGTCAGCAGCCGGAACCGGTCGTCCAGGCGCAGGAGCACCTGTTCGACCGAGAGCGCGCGCAGCCGCCCGGCCGCCAGTTCGAGGGCCAGCGGAATCCCGTCGAGGCGGCGGCAGAGCTCCAGCACGGACGCCCGCTCGGCCGCCGTCGGATCCCAGCCCGGCCGCACCCCGCGCGCCCGCTCGGTGAAGAGCTCCACGGCGTCCCCGTCGGACATCGGGGCGAGCGGGAAGGTCCGTTCCCCGTCCACCCGGAGGGGGCGGCGTCCGGCCGCGAGCACCTGGAGGCGTGGGGCCCGGCGCAGGAGTTCGGTGACGAGGTCGGCGCAGGCGTCGACGAGGTGCTCGAAGCCGTCGATCACCAGCAGTGTCCGGCGCTCGGAGAGGTGTTCGACGAGGACGGCGCGCGGCGGCCTGCTGGTGTGATCGGTCAGGCCCAACGCGTCGATCAGGGCGTGTTCCAGCAGGTCGGGATCGCGGACGGCGGACAGCTCCGCCAGCAGAACCCCGTCGCAGTACCGTTTCTCCCGGAGTGCGGCGACCCGGATGACGCACCGGGTCTTTCCCACGCCCGCCACTCCGGCGACGGTGACGAGCCGGTACTCCTCCAGCAGCCCGCTCAGCTCGGACAGTTCGTCCTCGCGCCCCACGAAGGGGTTCAGTTCGGCCGGGAGGCTGCCGGTCGCCGCCGCGGGGCGGGCGTCCGGATCGTCGGCATTCGGGCAGGGGTCCTGCAGGCGTCGCATAAAACACGGAGCGTACTGGCTTGAAAGCTCTCCGTACAATCTCGCTGGGGCAACTCCCGCCCCGCCCGCGGAGAATGCGGTAGGGGAGGAGATGCGCGGCGCGATAGGCTCGTGTGACGACGATCGGGCGCGCGGGTTGAGGCCCGGACGCGACCGACGGAGACAAGGCCCGGCAGGGCCGGAGCGACGAGCAGAGAGCGGTGCACAGTGTCCGGTGGAGAGGTGGCCGGGATCCTCGTGGCCGTCTTCTGGGCGATCCTGGTCTCGTTCCTCGCCGTGGTGCTGGTGAGGCTCGCCCAGACGCTCAGGGCGACTACCAAGCTCGTGGCGGACGTGACCGACCAGGCCGTCCCGCTGCTGGCCGACGCATCGGCGACGGTGCGCTCCGCGCAGACCCAGCTGGACAAGGTCGACGCCATCGCGAGCGACGTCCAGGAGGTCACCTCCAACGCCTCCGCGCTCTCCACGACCGTCGCCTCCACCTTCGGCGGCCCTCTCGTCAAGGTCGCCGCGTTCGGCTACGGCGTACGGCAGGCCCTCGGCCGCCGCACCGCACCCGAGCCCGAACCGGAACCGGCGCGGGGACGCGGCTCCGTCCGCCGCACGGTGATCGTCGGCCGAACCGTACCCTCGGCGCGCGGACGCAGGCGCGAACGCCGAAACGCCCGCGGACAGAAGGACTGATCGAGCGATGTTCCGCCGTACGTTCTGGTTCACCGCCGGCGCAGCAGCCGGTGTGTGGGCCACCACCAAGGTCAACCGCAAGCTCAAGCGGCTGACCCCCGAAAGCCTCGCGGCGCAGGCCGCGGACAAGGCGATCGAGACCGGTCACAAGCTCAAGGACTTCGCCCTCGACGTACGTGAGGGCATGGTCCGGCGCGAAGCCGAACTGGGCGGCGCCCTGGGCCTGGAAGCGCCGGTCGACCCGGACCTTCCCGTGCAGCGGCACTTCGCCGTCGAGGCGGCCGAGCCGCCCGCGAACGCGAACACGTACCGCAAACTCCCCTACAACCCGAACAACCGGAATGAGGACCACTGATGGAGTCGGCTGAAATTCGCCGCCGCTGGCTGAGCTTCTTCGAGGATCGCGGTCACACCGCCGTGCCTTCGGCGTCGCTCATCGCGGACGACCCGACTCTGCTGCTGGTCCCCGCGGGCATGGTCCCCTTCAAGCCGTACTTCCTCGGCGAGGTCAAGCCGCCCGCCCCACGCGTCACCAGCGTGCAGAAGTGCGTCCGTACGCCGGACATCGAAGAGGTCGGCAAGACCACCCGCCACGGCACCTTCTTCCAGATGTGCGGCAACTTCTCCTTCGGGGACTACTTCAAGGAAGGCGCCATCCAGCTCGCCTGGGAGGCGCTGACCAACTCCGTCGAGGACGGCGGCTACGGCCTGGACCCCGAGAAGCTCTGGATCACGGTCTACCTCGACGACGACGAGGCCGAGCAGATCTGGCGCGACAAGATCGGCGTTCCCGCCGAGCGCATCCAGCGCCTGGGCAAGAAGGACAACTTCTGGTCCATGGGCGTCCCCGGCCCCTGCGGCCCGTGCTCGGAGATCAACTACGACCGGGGCCCCGAGTTCGGCGTCGAGGGCGGCCCGGCCGTCAACGACGAGCGGTACGTGGAGATCTGGAACCTGGTCTTCATGCAGTACGAGCGCGGCGCCGGCGACGGCAAGGAGGACTTCCCGATCCTCGGGGACCTGCCGTCGAAGAACATCGACACCGGTCTCGGCCTCGAACGCCTCGCCATGATCCTCCAGGGCGTACAGAACATGTACGAGACCGACACCCTGCGCGTGGTCATGGACAAGGCCACCGAGCTGACCGGCGTCCGCTACGGCGCCGAGCAGGGAACGGACGTCTCGCTCCGCGTCGTCGCCGACCACATCCGTACGTCGGTGATGCTCATCGGCGACGGCGTCACCCCCGGCAACGAGGGCCGCGGCTACGTGCTGCGCCGCATCATGCGCCGCGCCATCCGCAACATGCGTCTCATGGGCGCCACCGGCTCCGTGGTGAAGGACCTGGTTGACGTCGTGATCGACACGATGGGCCTGCAGTACCCGGAGCTGATCACCGACCGCAAGCGCATCGAGACGGTCGCGCTCGCCGAGGAAGCCGCCTTCCTCAAGGCCCTCAAGGGCGGCACCAACATCCTGGAGACCGCCGTCACCGAGACCAAGGCCGCAGGCGGCCAGGTACTCGCCGGCGACAAGGCGTTCCTGCTCCACGACACCTGGGGCTTCCCGATCGACCTCACCCTGGAGATGGCCGCCGAGCAGGGCCTGTCCGTGGACGAGGACGGCTTCCGCCGCCTCATGCAGGAGCAGCGCGACAAGGCCAAGGCCGACGCCCGCGCCAAGAAGACCGGTCACGCCGACCTGTCCGCCTACCGCGAGGTCGCCGACACCTCCGGCGCCACCGAGTTCACCGGCTACACCTCCACCGCCGGCGAGTCCACCATCGTCGGTCTGCTGGTCGACGGCGTGCCCTCGCCCGCCGCCACCGAGGGCGACGAGGTCGAGGTCGTCCTCGACCGCACCCCCTTCTACGCCGAGGGCGGCGGCCAGCTCGCCGACACCGGCCGCATCAGGCTCGACACCGGCGCCGTGATCGAGATCCGCGACGTCCAGAAGCCGGTCCCCGGCGTCCACGTGCACAAGGGCGTCGTCCAGGTCGGCGAGGTGACGGTCGGGGCCCCCGTCTTCGCCTCCATCGACAACACCCGCCGCCGCGCCATCGCCCGCGCCCACAGTGCCACGCACCTCACGCACCAGGCGCTGCGCGACGCGCTGGGCCCGACGGCCGCCCAGGCCGGCTCGGAGAACTCGCCGGGCCGCTTCCGCTTCGACTTCGGTTCGCCCGCCGCCGTCCCCGGTACGGTCCTCACCGACGTCGAGCAGCGGATCAACGAGGTCCTCTCGCGGGAACTCGACGTCCAGGCCGAGGTCATGTCCATCGACGACGCCAAGAAGCAGGGCGCCATCGCCGAGTTCGGCGAGAAGTACGGCGAGCGGGTCCGCGTCGTCACCATCGGCGACTTCTCCAAGGAGCTGTGCGGCGGCACGCACGTCCACAACACCGCCCAGCTGGGTCTGGTGAAGCTGCTCGGCGAGTCCTCCATCGGCTCCGGGGTGCGCCGTATCGAGGCCCTCGTCGGCGTCGACGCGTACAACTTCCTCGCCCGGGAGCACACGGTCGTCGCCCAGCTCCAGGAGCTGGTCAAGGGCCGCCCCGAGGAGCTCCCCGAGAAGATCGCGGGCATGCTCGGCAAGCTCAAGGACGCCGAGAAGGAGATCGAGAAGTTCCGCGCGGAGAAGGTCCTCGCGGCCGCCGCCGGACTCGTCGAGTCCGCCAAGGACGTCCGCGGCACCGCCCTGGTCACCGGCCAGGTCCCCGACGGCACCTCCGCCGACGACCTGCGCAAGCTGGTCCTGGACGTCCGCGGGCGCATCCAGGGCGGCCGGCCGGCCGTCGTGGCCCTGTTCACCACGGCCAACGGCCGCCCGCTCACCGTCATCGCCACCAACGAGGCCGCCCGCGAGCGCGGTCTCAAGGCCGGTGACCTCGTGCGCACCGCCGCCAAGACCCTCGGCGGCGGTGGCGGCGGCAAGCCGGACGTCGCCCAGGGGGGCGGCACGAACCCGGCCGCCATCGGCGACGCCGTGGCCGCCGTCGAACGCCTCGTCACCGAGACGGCGTGACGAGCGGGATGACGCCGATGCGCCGGGGCCGGCGGCTCGCCGTCGACGTCGGGGACGCCCGGATCGGGGTCGCCTCGTGCGACCCCGACGGGATCCTGGCCACGCCGGTGGAGACCGTGCCGGGACGTGACGTCCCGGCCGCCCACCGGCGGCTCCGTCAACTCGTCGAGGAGTACGAGCCGATCGAGGTCATCCTCGGCCTGCCGCGCTCCCTCGGCGGGGGCGAGGGCCCGGCGGCCGTCAAGGTCCGGGAGTTCGCCCAGGTGTTCGCCCGCTCGATCGCACCCGTTCCGGTGCGGCTGGTGGACGAGAGGATGACCACAGTGACGGCCGCTCAGGGGATGCGCGCCTCGGGCGTGAAGTCCAAGAAGGGCCGGTCTGTCATCGACCAGGCTGCCGCTGTGGTGATCCTTCAGAACGCTCTGGAGTCCGAACGGGCGTCAGGCAATCCCCCGGGCGAGGGCGTCGAAGTGGTGGTCTGATCGCGATACGGTAACGTTCCGCGCGATGCGGCGGTGTTCGAACAAACACCGCACAGCGAAGCGAAGAGACGGAACGTCGTCTCGCGGCTCTAGGGGATCGATGACTGAGTATGGCCGGGGCCCCGGCTCCGAACCGTGGCATCCCGAGGACCCCTTGTACGGGGACCAGGGATGGGGAGGCCAGCAGGCCGCCCACGGCCAGAGCCAGTACGGCGACCAGCAGCAGTCCTATCCGCAGGACCCGTACGCCCAGCAGCCCTATGCGCAGGACCCGTACGCCCAGAACCACCAGCAGTACCCGCAGCAGCAGTACGACCAGCAGAGTCAGCAGAACCAGCAGCAGTACGACCAGCAGAATCAGCAGCAGTACGGCACGCCACAGCAGGACCCGTACGCCCAGCAGCCGGGTGCCCAGCCGCAGTACGACGGCGGCTGGGACACCGGGCAGCAGGCCGCCATGCCGTACGGGGCCGAGCCGCAGGGCCCGTACGCCCAGCAGCCCGGCGGCTACGACGCGTCGCAGGACTACTACGGCACCCCTGAGGCCTACCCTCCGCCGCAGCCCCCGGGCCGCCGCGACGCCGCGGCTGAGCAGCAGCAACAGCAGCAGTCGACGGAATGGGACCCGGACGAGCCGCAGGAGGAGACGCACCCCTTCTTCACCGGTGCGGACGAACCGGTCGGCCGCGAGCCGCGCGATGACGACGATGACCCGGACGACGACGGATCGCGCGCCTCGCGCCGCGACCGCGGCGGCAGCGACCGCCGGGGCGGCAAGGGCAAGAAGAAGAGCCGCAGCGGCGTTGCCTGCCTGGTGGTCTCCGTCGTCCTGCTCGGCGGCCTCGGTGGAGTCTCCTACGTCGGCTACACGTTCTGGAAGAAGCAGTTCGGCGCTCCGGCCGACTACGCGGGGGTGGGCACCGGCCAGGTCGAGGTCGAGATCCCCGAAGGGTCGCTCGGCTACGACATCGCCAACATCCTGCGCAAGAAGGGCGTCATCAAGTCCTCCGACGCCTTCGTCGCGGCGCAGAACGACAACCCCAAGGGCAAGTTGCTCCAGGCCGGCGTCTACCTCATGAAGAAGGAGATGTCCGCCGCCAGCGCGATCGAGCTGATGCTCGACCCGAAGAGCCAGAACGCCTTCGTGATCCCCGAGGGCACCCGCAACGTCCAGGTCTACGCGAAGATCGACGAGCGGCTGGAACTGGAGAAGGGCACCACGGCGAAGATCGCCAAGACCAAGGCGGAGTCCCTGGGGCTGCCCGACTGGGCGGACGACGACCCGGACGTGAAGGACCCGCTGGAGGGCTTCCTGTTCCCGGCCGCCTATCCGGTCGCCAAGGGGTCGAAGCCCGAGGACGCGCTGAAGCGCATGGTCACGCGGGCCAACAAGGAGTACGCGGACATCGACTTCGAGGCCACGGCCAAGAAGTACAACCTCGACGGGCCGTGGGAGGTGCTGACGGTGGCGAGCCTGGTGCAGGCGGAGGGCCTCACGCACCAAGACTTCCGCAAGATGGCGGAAGTCGTCTACAACCGGCTCGAACCCGACAACAACGTCACGAACCGCAAGATCGAATTCGACTCGGCGTTCAACTACCTCAACAACCAGAGCAAGATCAAGATCAGTACCAAGGAGATCCGGAACAACCCGGACCCGTACAACACGTATTACCACGAGGGCCTCCCGCCGGGGCCGATCGGCAACCCGGGCATGGACGCCATCAAGGCGTCGCTCAACCCGACCACGAACGGCTACATGTTCTTCATCTCGCTCGACGGCAAGAAGACCGACTTCACGAAGACCATGGAGGAGCACGAGAAGCTGAACACGAAGTGGAAGGAGCAGCAGGGACTTGGCTGATATCCGCCGCCGGGCCGCCGTCCTCGGCTCGCCCATCGCCCACTCCCTCTCCCCGGTCCTCCACCGTGCCGCGTACGCCGAGCTCGGCCTCGACGACTGGTCCTACGACCGGTTCGAGGTCGACGAGGCGGCGCTGCCCGGGTTCGTCGCGGGGCTGGACCCCTCCTGGGCGGGGCTGTCGCTGACCATGCCGCTCAAGCGGGCGGTCATCCCGCTGCTCGACGAGATCAGCGCGACGGCCGCCTCCGTGGAGGCCGTCAACACGGTCGTGTTCACCGAGGACGGGCGGCGGGTCGGTGACAACACCGACATCCCCGGCATGATCGCCGCCCTGCGGGAGCGCGGGATCGACAAGGTCGACTCCGCCGCCGTCCTCGGTGCCGGAGCCACCGCCTCCTCCGCGCTCGCCGCGCTCGCCGCGGTCTGCGCCGGACCCGTGACGGCGTATGTGCGCGGCCCCGAGCGCGCGGCCGAGATGCGGGCCTGGGGGGAGCGGCTCGGCGTCGACATCGTGATCGCCGACTGGGCGGACGCGGCGGCGGCGCTGAGCGCGCCGCTCGTCATCGCCACCACCCCGGCGGGCGCCACCGACGCCTTGGCCGGATCCGTGCCGGCCACCCCGGGCATCCTTTTCGACGTGCTGTACGAGCCGTGGCCCACCGCGCTCGCCGCCGCCTGGTCGGCGCGGGGCGGGGCGGTCGTCGGCGGGCTCGACCTCCTCGTGCACCAGGCCCTGCTCCAGGTCTGT
>NZ_NTGZ01000292.1 GCF_002551245.1 Streptomyces sp. rh34 | reverse complement strand
GCACCGGGCCCTCCGGCCGCGCGACCCGGGCCGTCGACGGGGGCGCCGCCGTCACCTGATCGGTCGCATCGTCCTCCAGCAATGCCGTCACCCTCAGGTCCACCTCGGCGATCTCCAGACCCAGCCGGGCGGCGGCGGCCGTGAGGAGCGCCGCGCGCAGTGCCGCGGCGGCGTCCGGCAGTGGCCGGTCCGGGGCGGCCGAGAACTCCGCCTCGATCCGCAACGGCCCCGGCGGCAGCGCGCTCGGCGGAGCCGGGGGCGGCACCGGGCCCGCCGGGTCCCGCGAAGCGTCGGGGCCGCCCCCGGTGACCGCGCTCTCCACCGCTTCCTCCGTCGGGCCGATCCGCAGCTTCCCGAGCACCGTCCCGGGGAGGGCGGAGGCCCCGCGCAGCACCGACGCGGCGGCCGTCTCCGCGATCCACGCGCCGTCCGCCGGACCGCCCAGCGGCAGCAGCCTGCCCAGGCCCAGCCGTTCCCGTACCGCAGCGGTCCATCCGTCGGCCCTCTGCGGGCCCCGTGCCGTCGTCATCCCCCCAGACTGCCGCATCCACGGCGCGAGATGGGGAAAGCGCACTTAACGTGGGCAAGGAAGTCCAAACCTGCCCCGAAGGGAAGAGCAGCGATGACTGACACCTCCCAGCGCAACAACCCCGACAGCGGGTCCGGTGACAAGACGCCGCTGAGCAAACGCGGCGGCGGCGCCCCGGGCACCCGGGGCCGCACCACCATCGCCGACGGCGTCGTCGAGAAGATCGCGGGGATGGCGGCACGCGACGTGGCCGGCGTCCACGCGATGGGCAGCGGCCTGTCGCGGACGTTCGGCGCCGTCCGTGACCGGGTCCCCGGCGGCGGCAGATCCGTCACCCGCGGGGTCAAGGCCGAGGTCGGCGAATCGCAGACGGCCCTCGACCTGGAGATCGTCGTCGACTACGGCGTGTCGATCTCCGACGTGGCCCGCGACGTACGCGAGAACGTCATCGCGGCGGTCGAGCGCATGACCGGCCTCGAGGTCGTCGAGGTCAATATCGCGGTCAGCGACGTCAAGCTGCCCGACGAGGACGACGATGACGACGACAACGACGATCAGCGCCTTCAGTGACCGTTCCGCATCTCCGTCGCACCGCAGTTGAGGAGAGACCACGATGAGCATGGCTGTCGCCGGCCTGTTGGCCGGCATGGCGCTCGGATTCGCCGGGTATTTCGGCGGGTTCGGAGCCTTCGTACTGGTGGCCGCGCTGGGCGCGATCGGCTTCATCGCCGGCCGCTTCCTGGACGGTGACCTGGAGCCCGGCGACTTCTTCCGGAGTCGCGAGCGCGGCGACCGGCGACGGTGACGGCGGTGACCGGCCGGGTCGCCGCCGCCGAACGGGGCGAGACCCGGATCGCCGACCGCGTCGTCGCCAAGATCGCCGCCCAGGCGGCGAAGGAGGCGGTCGACGAACCGCCGGCGGACGGGGCGTCGCCGCGTGCCACGGTCACCGTGCACCGCGACGCCGCCCGGGTCCGGGTCAGCCTGGAGCTGGGCTACCCCAGCGACATCGGCCGCCAGTGCGGCGCCGTACGCCGCCGGGTCGCCCAGCGGGTCAAGGCGCTGGCAGGCATGGAGGTGCCCGAGGTGGCCGTGCAGGTCGAACGGCTGCACCCCGCAGGAGCGGGCGCCGCGGCACAGGGGAGGATCCGATGACCGAACCCGGTGAACCGACCGGATCCACCCGGCGGATGCCCACCGTCGAACAGAGCGACGGCGGCGCGCGCACGCCGGCCCCGGACGCTTCGGCCGGCGCCCGCGCGCCGGTCCCCACCCTGGAACAGGGTGACGGCCGCGCCGGCCGCTTCTGGTCCGCGCGCCGGGTCCCGGCCGCCCTGCTGGCCCTCGTGGTCCTGGGCGGGGCAGGGCTGCTGCTCTACGACATCGCCGCCGTACGGGCCGGCCATTCGGCCATGCAGTGGCGTCGCTCCCTCGCCGACGGACTGGCCGAACGGCGTCTGGACGACGTCGCGGTGCTCATCGGGGCGGGCGTCGCGGCGCTGATCGGCCTCTGGCTGATCCTGCTGGCCCTCACCCCCGGACTGCGCGACCTGCTGCCGATGCGCCGCGACCGTGCCGACGTACGGGCCGGACTCGACTGCACCGCGGCCGCACTGGTCCTGCGGGACCGGGCCGTTGAGGTGTCCGGCGTGCAGTCCGTGCGGGTCAGGATGGGACGGCGGAAGGCGAAGGTGCGCGCGCTCTCGCACTTCCGGGAACTCGACGACGTACGGA
This sequence comes from Streptomyces sp. rh34, assembly GCF_002551245.1. Lineage (GTDB taxonomy): Bacteria > Actinomycetota > Actinomycetes > Streptomycetales > Streptomycetaceae > Streptomyces. The sequence goes on along the minus strand of NZ_NTGZ01000292.1, from coordinate 6,663 downwards.
CCGACCTGGACGCCGTGCTGGAGAAGACCGTCCGGGAACTGGGCCTGGCGAAGCCGCCGGCCCTCTCCGTCCAGGTGCACCGACCGGCGAAGAAGGGATGAGCCGTATGCGCTCCACCGTCAACCGGGTCCTGCTGGCCCTGGCCGGGCTGGTGCTGGCCGTCGTCGGCGGAGCCGTGCTCGCCGCCGGCCTCGGCGCGTCCGTGCCGTCCTGGTGGCCCTGGGACGGCAGCCACGATGTGCTGCTCAGCGAGGCCGACCGGCACCGCTGGCGGGACGAGGGCTGGTGGTGGCCGACCGTGATCGCCGTCCTCGCCGTCCTCGTGGTCCTCGCCCTGTGGTGGTTCCTCGCCCAGCTCCGCCGCGGCCGCCTCACCGACGTCCTGGTGGACAGCGGTGACGGCGAAGGGGCACAGCTGCGGGGCCGCGCCCTGGAGGGCGTGCTCGCCGGGGAGGCGGGCGAACTGGACGGAGTGGCCCGCGCCCACGCGATGCTGACCGGCCGCCGCACCGCGCCCCGGGCCCGGGTCCGCCTGCTGATGGAACCGCACGCCGCGCCCCTCGGGACGCTGAACGCGGTCGCCGACGGGGCGCTGGCGAACGCCAGGGACTCGGCCGGTCTGGACGGGCTCCCCGCCGAGGTACGCCTCAAGGCCGTCAAGCACCGCGCGGAGCGGGTGTCCTGACGTCCCGTACGGCACCGGACAAGCGGCAGGGCGGGTCAGAAGCCGCGCCGTGCTCCGCCGTCGACCGGGACCATGAGGCCCGTCAGGTACGAGGCGGCGGGGGAGAGCAGGAAGGCCGTGGTCCTCCCGAACTCCTCGGGCGTCCCGTAGCGCCGCAGCGGGATCCGCGCCTCGTTCGCGGTGCGGGCGGCCTCCGCGTCACCGGACAGGGCGTCCAGTTCGCGGACCCGGTCGGTGTCGATCCGGGACGGCAGCACGCCCACCACCCGGATGCCGCGCGGGCCCAGCTCATCGGCCAGCGACTTGGCGAAACCGGCGAGACCGGGGCGCAGCCCGTTGGAGATGGTCAGCCCCGCGATCGGCTCATGGACCGATCCGGAGAGCACGAAGCCGATCACACCGCCCTCGCCGAGCGCGGCCGCAGCCGTCCGGGCGAGCCGTACGGCTCCCAGGAACACCGTCTCGAACGCCGTCTGCCACTGGTCGTCCGTGTTGTCCGCGAGGAAGCCGGGGGCGGGTCCGCCGACGCTGATGAGGATGCCGTCGAGCCGTCCGAAGCGTTCCCGGGCCGTGTCCACCAGGCGCTGCGCGGCGCTCGGGTCGGCGTTGTCGGCGGCGAGTCCGACCGCTTCCGGACCCAGCTCGGCGGCGGCCTCCGCGACGGACTTCTCGTCCCGGCCGGTGATGATCAGTTTCGCGCCGTCGGCGGCCAGGGAGCGGGCCGTGGCGTTGCCGAGGCCCCGGGTCGCTCCGGTGACGATGTAGACGCGGTCCTTCAGTCCAAGATCCATGGCCCTATCCTGCCGGGTCCTCACCGGCGAGGTCGACAGCGGAGTTCACCAGTCCGATATGGCTGAAGGCCTGCGGGAAGTTGCCCAGCTGCCGCCCGGCCGCCACGTCGTACTCCTCGGCCAGCAGGCCCACGTCGTTGCGCAGCTCCAGCAGATGCTCGAACAGCTCCCGTGCCTCGTCCGGCCTGCCGATCCGCTGCAACGCGTCGACCAGCCAGAACGAGCAGGCGAGAAAAGCGCCCTCGTCGCCCGGCAGCCCGTCCACGGAGGAGCCCCGGGTGCTGTAGCGGCGGACCAGACCGTCGCTGCCCAGCTCGGCGCGGACCGCGTCGACCGTGCCGATCACCCGGGGGTCGTCCGGCGGCAGGAAGCCGGTCCGCACGATGAGCAGCGTCGAGGCGTCCAGCTCCCGGGACCCGTAGGACTGGGTGAAGGTGTTCCGCTCGGGGTCGTACCCCTTCTCGCAGACCTCGGCGTGCACGGCGTCCCGCATCGCCCGCCAGCGGTCGGCGTCGCCGGGCAGTTCGGGATTCTCCTCCAGCGAGCGCACCGCCCGGTCGGCGGCGACCCAGGCCATCACCTTGGAGTGCACGAAGTGCCGCCGGGGGCCGCGGATCTCCCACAGCCCCTCGTCCGGCTCGCGCCAGGTCGACTCCAGGAAGCCGAGCAGGCTGAGCTGGAGGTTCCAGGCGTGCGGCTTGTCGCCGAGACCGGCGACGCGGGCCAGCCGCAGCGCGTCGATGACCTCGCCGTACACATCGAGCTGACGCTGGCGGACGGCCGCGTTGCCGGTGCGCACCGGCCGGGAGTGTTCGTACCCGGCGAGCCAGGGCAGCTCCGTCTCGGGCAGACGCCGCTCGCCCGCCAGCCCGTACATGATCTGGAGGTCGGCCGGGTCCCCGGCGACGGCCCGCAGCAGCCAGTCCCGCCAGGCCTCCGCCTCCTCCAGATAGCCGGCCGAGACCAGCGCCCCGAGGGTCAGCGTGGCGTCCCGCAGCCAGCAGTAGCGGTAGTCCCAGTTCCGTACGCCGCCGATCTCCTCCGGCAGGGAGGTGGTCGGGGCCGCCACGATGCCGCCCGTCGGGGCGTACGTCAGCGCCTTCAGCGTGATCAGGGAGCGCAGCACGGCGTCGCGGTAGGGGCCTTCGTAGGTGCAGACGCCGGTCCACTTCGCCCAGTCGTGCAGGGTGTGCTTCAGCGCCTTGCGCGGGTCGACCAGCTTCGGGCGCTGCGCGTGCGAGGGGTGCCAGGTCAGCACGAACGCCACGCTCTCGCCCTCGGAGACGGTGAACGAGGAGCAGGTGCTGAACTGCTGGCCCCACGTCTTGACCGGCGGCTCGCTGCGCAGCCATACGGAGTCGGGGCCGGCGACCGCCACCCGGTGGCCGTGCGAACGCCGCACCCAGGGCACCACCGAACCGAAGTCGAAGCGCAGCCGCAGCACCGAACTCATGTCGACGGTGCCGCTGACGCCCTCGACGATCCGCATCAGGTCCGGCGAGTTGTCGCGCTGCGGCATGAAGTCGATGACCTTCACCGTGCCGGTCCACGTCTCCCAGTACGTCTCCAGGACCAGGGAGTCGTCCACGTACCCGCGCCGGGTGCAGGTGTCCGAGGCGCCCGCTCCCTTGGGTGCGATGCGCCAGTGGCCGTTCTCCTCGGTGCCGAGCAGGGCGGCGAAGCAGGCGCCGGAATCGAAGCGGGGCAGGCAGAGCCAGTCGACGGAACCGTTCCTGCCGACGAGCGCGGCGGTCTGGAGATCGCCGATCAGGGCGTAGTCCTCGATGCGTGGGGTCACGCCTGGCGCTTTCCCGAACCGGGCCCTTGTCAACCAGCCATCGGACCCGGGGGTGTGCCGGATACCTCAGGCGCTCGCCGGTTCGGGCTGCTCGGGGGCGTCGGCCGTCGCGTTCGCGGCCTGCTCACGGTCGCGCTTCTCCCGGCGTACGAGAATGATCCAGCCGACCGGGACGGCGGCGACGAACAGCCACCACTGGACGGCGTAGGCCATGTGCGGGCCGATCGAGCTGTCGTCGGGGGAGGCGATCTGCTCGGGCAGATCACCCGTCGGCCGGGGAGCGGTCTGCTCGATGTATCCGCCGAGGACCGTCCGGGAGAGCAGCTGGGACTGCTGGTCGCTGTTGATCAGCATCACCTGCCGGTCCGGCAGCCCCGCCAGGTCCTTGATGCCGCTGCTGCCGGTCGTCTCGTCCGCCTTGAGGCGGCCGGCGACGGTCACTTCGCCCCGGGGAGCGGGCGGCACGTCGGGGAAGGCGGTCTGGTTCGGCGCGGCCGGGACCCAGCCGCGGTTGACCAGGACGGTGCCGCCGCCCTTGAGATCCAGCGGGGTCAGGACATGTACGCCGATGCGGTCGTCGTCCGAGGTCCGGCGGCGGACGACCACCTCGTGCTCGGTGTCGAACGTCCCCGTCGCGGTGACCGCCCGCCAGTAGTCCGAGCGGGGGACGGTGTGCCCGGGAGAGGTCAGTTCGGAGACCGGGACCGGATCCGCGTCGAGGTTCCGCGAGATCAGCCCGTTCTGCTCGACCCGGTGCTCGTGCCGGTGGAACTGCCAGAAACCCAGCTCGATCATCGTCGGAATCAGCACGAGGCCGAGCAGGGTGAGGATCACCCACTGCCGGGTCAACAGGAAGCGGTACACCCCATGACCGTACAACCGGGGCCATGGGGTGCGGCACTCAGGGGTGTCGCCGGAGCGAACCGGCAGCGAGGTGTTCCGTCACACTTTGTCCACGATGCCCGCCTTCCCTTCGGCGCGGGCGCAGTGGGCGCCGCAGTACCAGTGCCCGTCCACCTCGACGCCCTGCCCGATCACCTGGACCCGGCAGTGCTCGCAGATCGGCGCCATGCGGTGGATGGCGCAGGAGAAGCAGTCGAAGACGTGCACCGCGCCCTGCGCGTGCACCTCGAAGGACATGCCGTAGTCGTTTCCGCAAACCTCACAACGTGCCATGCGCCACAGGGTGGGACGCCCGGCGGCTACGGGGCGAGCGGCTGCCGGGCGAGTCGCGCCCGGTTCACTCCGATGACGGGATGCCCTCCGGCGACGGGATCGCCTCCGGAGGCGGCGGGGGCGCCTGGTGCGGCAGCACGGCACCGTCGGCCGGGGCCACGTCGCGCAGCAGATGGGTGAAGGCGCTCTCCTCCAGGATCGGCGTGCCGAAGGACTTGGCCTTCTGCGTCTTGGAGGTGGCCGCGTCCGGGTCGTTGGTCACCAGCAGACTCGTCAGCCGCGACACACTGGTCGCCACGTGCAGGCCGGCCTCCACCGCCCGGTCCTCCAGCAACTCCCGGTCGATCGAGGTGTCGCCGGAGAAGGCCACCCGCATCCCCTGCTGGAGCGGCTTCTCCTTCTCGTACCGCCCCGGGTTGGGATACGGGCAGGCCGGCCGCTTGCGCGAGGGCCGCCAGCTGTTCTGCTGCCGGGAGGGCTGATAGCCGACGCGCGGGGCGACGGGGGAGTCGGACCACTCGGTGAGCGGACGGCACTCCAGCAAAGGCAGCCGCACCCCGCCCCTGGCCGCCGCGTGCAGGCTCGGCCGGAACGCCTCGGCCAGCACCCGGGCGTCGTCCAGGGCGTGGTGGGCCCGCTGCTGTACGACTCCGAAGTGTGCGGCGAGGGAGGCCAGCTTGTGGTTGGGCAGCGGCAGCCGCAGCTCCTTGGCCAGCGCGATCGTGCACAGCCGGTGCTCGACCGGGGCGATCACCGACGCTCGCGCGTACTCCCGGGCGATCATCGACCAGTCGAACGCCGCGTTGTGTGCGACGAGCACCCGGTCCTTGAGCCGCTTGGACAGCTCGGCGGCGACCTCCGGGAAGAGCGGCGCGCCGTCCAGGACATCGCTCGTCAGACCGTGGATCCACACCGGGCCGGGGTCCCGCTCCGGGTTGACCAGCGTGTACCAGTGGTCCTCGACATCGCCCAGGGCGTCCAGCCGGTAGACGGCGGCGGACACGATCCGGTCGTCGCGGGCGAGTCCGGTGGTCTCCACGTCGACGACCGCGTACCCCTGGGGGTAGGCGGTCGGCCATGGTGCGGCTGTCTGGCGGTCGTCGAGCATGGTCACAGAGAATACGGGCCGCGACTGACAGTCCCCTACTTCGGCCGGACGGGGGCGGGTGCGACGCCTGACCGGAACTCCGCAACTCGCCGGGCCCGCGGCTCCTCTGATTGGCAGAAGGTGCCAAAGACTGCTGACACCAGGTCTCGCATACTTGTGGGTAACAACGTCTAGCCCTCGCCGTCCGGCGGCCCTACGGTGCTCGCATGGAGCCGAACCTGCCCGATGTCGTGCTGTGGTCGATACCGGCCTTCGTGCTGCTCACCGTGATCGAGATGGTCAGCTACCGCCTCCACCCGGACGAGGACGCCGCCGGGTACGAGCCCAAGGACGCCGCCACCAGCCTCACCATGGGCATCGGAAGCCTGGGCTTCGACCTGCTGTGGAAGATCCCCGTCCTGGCGATCTACATGGGGGTCCACGAACTGACGCCCCTGCGGGTGCCCGTGCTGTGGTGGACCGTCCTGCTGATGCTCCTCGCCCAGGACTTCTTCTATTACTGGTCCCACCGCGGCCACCACGTGATCCGGATCCTCTGGGCCTGCCACGTGGTCCACCACTCCAGCCAGAAGTTCAACCTCACCACCGCGCTGCGCCAGCCCTGGACCTCCGCGACGGTCTGGCCCTTCTATCTCCCGCTGATCGCCTGCGGGGTGCACCCGGCGGCGCTCGCGTTCTGCCAGTCGGCCAACCTGGTCTACCAGTTCTGGGTGCACACCGAGCGCGTCGGCAAGCTCCCGCGCCCCTTCGAGTACGTCCTCAACACGCCCTCCCACCACCGCGTCCACCACGCCTCCCAAGGCAGCTACCTGGACCGCAACTACGGCGGGATCCTGATCGTCTGGGACCGGATGTTCGGGTCGTTCGCGGCCGAGACCGAGCGGCCCGTCTACGGGCTCACCAAGAACATCTCCACCCACAACCCGCTGCGCGTCGCGACCCACGAGTACGCCGCCATCGCCCGGGACGTCCGGGCCGCCGACACCTGGAGCGAGCGGGCCGGACGGGTCTTCCGCGGGCCCGGCTGGCAGCCGGCGTCGAAGGCGGGGGCCAACGATCCGGCGCCCGCCTCCGTACCCGCCCAGGCAGCCGCACCCGCACCGGT
>NZ_NTGZ01000291.1 GCF_002551245.1 Streptomyces sp. rh34 | reverse complement strand
CCCGTTGGCACACGCTGCTGACCGGCGGCCCCGGCCTCGACCGGAACGACGAGCGGATCGCCGCCGCGACCGCCCGGGTGGGGCGGGCCGGGACCACCGCCGCCACCGGCCTCGACCCGTCCCGGACGGACGGGCTGTTCCCCGATCTGACCAGCACGACGCGCTCCAACCACGTCACCACCTCGTTCAAGCGGCTGGCGACGGCGGCCACCGCCTGGTCGGTCCCCGGTACCCCGCAGCACGGCGACGCGGTGCTGCTGGCGAAGCTGCTGGGCGGCGTCGACTGGATGCTGACCCACCGTTACGGTCCTGAGCACGCCCGGTTCGACAACGACTGGGACTGGGAGATAGGCGCGGCGCTCGCGCTCAACGACACGGCGGTGCTGCTCCACGACAAGCTCGGCGCGGAACGCCTGGAGCGGGTCACCGCCGCCGTGCTCCACTACACCCCGGACCCGAACCTGTGGCGGGCGAACCGGCAGATCGCGACCGGCGCCAACCGGGTGTGGGTCTCCACCGTGGTCGCCGTCAACGCGGTGCTGCGCGGCGACGGCGACGCGCTCGGCCGGGTACGCGACGCTCTTTCGGATGTCGAGGGTTCGGGCGCCAACAGTGTCCTGGCCTTCAACGACACCGGCGGCGCGGCGGACGGCACGGGCGAGGGCTTCTCCTCCGACGGCTCGTTCCTCCAGCACTACAGGCACCCGTACAACGGCGGTTACGGCAAGGAGCTGCTGGGGAACCTGTCCCGGCTGCTCAATCTGCTGGCCGGAACGGCGTGGACGGTGACCGATCCCGATCTCGGCAACGTGCGGGGCTGGGTGGACGACGGCTTCGACCCGCTGATGTTCCGGGGCGATGTGATGGCGTCGGTGTGCGGGCGGGAGATCGCCCGGCCGAGCAAGCAGGGGCACGCGTCGGCGCAGACCGTCATCGAGGCGGTGCTGCGGCTGATCCCCTGCTTCCCGGGCGAGCCCGCCGACCGGTTCACGGCGCTGGTGAAGCAGTGGATCGCCGAGGACGGCTACCGGGATTTCCTCGCGGTGACCGACCTCGCATCCCTGGTCGCCGCGCAGCGTGCGATCGCCTCCGCCGTCCCGGCCCGGGGCCCCCTGGTCGCCCACAAGCAGCATCCTCTGATGGACAAGGCGGCCCACCACCGTCCCGCGTTCGGCCTCGGCATCTCCGCGTACTCGACCCGGATCTACAACTACGAGTCGATCCAGAACGAGAACCTGCGCGGCTGGCACCTCTCGGACGGGATGGTGCTGCTGTACACCGACGATCTCGGCCACTACAGCGAGGACTACTGGCCCACCGTCGACCCGGCCAGGCTGCCCGGCACCACCGTCATCGCCGGGCGTCCGGCCGACGCGGCGGGGCAGCGCACCACCAGCACCGCCGACTGGGCCGGCGGCACCGCGCTCCCGGACACCACGCTGGGCGCGTACGGGATGGAGCTGCGGGCCTTCGGCAGCACGCTGCGCGGGCTCAAGAGCTGGTTCTGCCTGGACGACGTCATCGCCTGTGTCGGTTCGGGCATCACCGCGGAGGCGGGGACCGCCGAGACCGTGGTGGAGAACCGCAAGCTGCGCGACCCGCGGGCCGCGCTCCTCGTGAACGGCACAGCCACCCCGGACGGCCCCGGCTGGTCCGCCGAGCTGGCGGACGTCCGGTGGCTGCACCTGGCCGGAACCGGCGGGTACGTCTTCCCCCGGCCCGCCTCCGTGCGCGCCCTGCGCGAGGAGCGGACCGCGACCTGGCGGGAGATCAACCTCAAGTACGGCACCGACACCCCGGTCACCCGCCCGTATCTGACGCTCTGGCACGACCACGGCCCGGCTCCGAGCGGGGCCGGCTACTTCTACCTCCAGCTCCCCGCCGTCTCCGCCGGGCGCACCCGGCTGCTGTCGGCCGCGCCGCCGGTGGAACTGGTCGCCGATTCGACCGCCGTGCACGCGGTGCGACGCGGCGCGGACGGGCTGCTGGCCGCCAACTTCTGGCGGGCGGGCTCGGCGCGGGAGCTGAGCTGCGACGGTCCGGCGTCCGTCCTGGTGCGCCCGAAGGGGCGGAACGTGGGCGTCGCCCTGTCCGATCCCACTCACCTGCGGTCCACCGTGGTGGTCGAGCTGGCCGGGCGCGGGCTGACGCTCGCCTCGGGCGGCCCCCGGGTGAGCGCGGCGCGCACACCGGGCGGCATCCGGATCACCGCCGACACGTCGGGGCTGCGCGGCGCGACCCTCGACCTCACCCTGAAGAGGAGCTAGAGCCTTGCTGTTCGACATGGATCCGGAGCGGCTGCGGGAGTACCGCCCCGAGCCGCAGGAACCGGCCGACTTCGACGCCTTCTGGGAGAAGACCCTCGCGGAGAGCGCCCGGCACGACGTCGATGCCCGGTTCGTGCCGTACGAGACGGGGCTGGCGACCGTCGACGTACTCGATGTGACGTTCAGGGGCTGGGCCGGGCAGCCGGTGAAGGCGTGGCTGATGCTGCCGAAGCAGCGCTCCGGGCCGCTGCCCGCCGTGGTGCAGTACATCGGGTACAACGGCGGCCGGGGCATCCCGTACGCGTGGCTGACCTGGAGCGCGCTCGGTTACGCGCACCTGGTGATGGACAACCGGGGGCAGGGCGGCGGCGGCAAGAACACCGCCGACACCCCGGACATCGGGCCCGAGGGCCACGGTTCGTCCTCGCCCGGCTTCCTGACGCGGGGCATCGAGGACCCCCACCGGCACTACTACCGGCGGCTCATCACCGACGCGGTCCGGGCCGTCGACGCTGCGAAGGCCCACGATGCGGTGGACGCCGAACGGATCGCCGTCCTGGGCGGCAGTCAGGGCGGCGGACTCGCGCTGGCCGTCGCCGGACTGCGCGGGGACGTGTCGGCGGTCGTCGCCGACGTGCCGTTCCTCTGCCACTACCGGCGCGCCTCGCAGATCACGGACGCCGGACCGTACGCGGAGATAGCCCGCTGGCTGTCGGGGCACCGCTTCCGGATCGAGGAGGCGATGGAAACCCTGTCCTACTTCGACGGGGTCAACTTCGCCGCACGCGCGAGCGCTCCCGCCTGGTTCTCGGTGGGGCTGATGGACCGGATCTGCCCGTCCTCCACGGTGTTCGCGGCCTACCACCGCTATGCGGGGCCGGCCGAGATCGAGGTGTTCCCGTACAACGGGCACGAGGGCGGCGCCGAGTACGACCTGCCGCGCAAGCTGGGTGCGCTGCGGGGGGTGTTCGGGGCCTGAGGGGCGGTGTCACCGGCCCAGCGCGGCCATCGCCGCGTTGTGGCCGGGGACCCCGCTGACGCCACCGCCGCGCACCGCGCCCGCTCCGCAGAGCAGCACATTGGCGTGCGCGGTCTCCACGCCCCAGCGCCCGGCGCCCTCGTCCGCGTACGGGAAGGAGAGGTCGCGGTGGAAGATGTGGCCGCCGGGCAGCCTCAGGTCCCGCTCCAGATCGAGCGGGGTCTTGGCCTCGATGCAGGGCTCCCCCCGCTCGTCGAGGGCCAGGCAGTCGGTGACCGGCTCCTCCAGGTGCGCGTCCAGTTCGGCGAGGGTCGCCTTCAGCAGGGCCGCGCGGGCGGCGTCGTTGTCGGCGGCGAAGAGCCGGGCCGGAGCGTGCAGGCCGAAGAGGGTGAGGGTCTGGTAGCCGCGCGCGGCGAGGTCGGGGCCGAGGATCGACGGGTCGGTCAGCGAGTGGCAGTAGATCTCGGAGGGCGGGGCGGCGGGCAGCCGTCCCGCCGCCGCGTCCCGGTAGGCGTCGGCGAGCTGCCCGTACCCCTCGGCGATGTGGAACGTGCCGGCGAAGGCCTGCCGGGGGTCGACGGACCGGTCGCGGAGCTTCGGCAGCCGGGTGAGCAGCATGTTCACCTTGAGCTGCGCGCCCTCGGCGGGCGGCGGCGGGGTGTCGCCGAGCAGGGTGGCGAGGGCCTGCGGGGAGGCGTTGACGAGCACCCGGCGGGCGGCGACGGCGTGTTCCCCCTCCGAGGTGCGGACGGTGACCTCGGCGTGGGTACCGTCGGTGGCGATCCGGGTCGCCTCGTGCCGTACGCGGATCTCGGCGCCCGCCGCACGGGCGGCCCCGGCCAACGCGTCGGTGAGCGCGCCCATGCCGCCCACGGGGACGTCCCAGTCACCGGTGCCGCCGCCGATCACGTGGTAGAGGAAGCACCGGTTCTGGAGCAGCGAGGCGTCGTGGGCGTCGGCGAAGGTGCCGATCAGGGCATCGGTGAGGACGACCCCGCGCACCAGGTCGTCGGTGAAGGTCTCCTCGACGGCCACGCCGAGCGGCTCCTCGAACAGCATCCGCCAGGCGTCGGCGTCGTCGATCCGCTCGCGCAGCGCGTCCCGGCTCGGCAGCGGCTCGGTGAGCGTCGGGAAGACCCGTGTCGCGAGCCGCTGCGTCATGGCGTAGAACCGCTGCCAGGCCGCGTACTCGCGCTCGCCGCCGGTCAGCGCGGCGAAGGACTCGCGGGTCCCGTCGCCCGCGACGAGCAGCCCGGTGGGGCGCCCGTCGCGCACGGCGGGGGTGTAGGAGGAGACGGTCCGCTTGCGTACGGCGAAGTCGAGGCCGAGGTCCCGCACGATCTTGTCGGGCAGCAGGGACACCAGGTACGAGTAGCGCGAGAGCCGGGCGTCGACCCCGGCGAAGGGGCGGGTCGAGATCGCCGCGCCCCCGGTGGTGCCGAGACGTTCCAGGACGAGGACCGACTGCCCGGCACGGGCGAGGTAGGCGGCGGCGACCAGGCCGTTGTGGCCGCCGCCGACGATCACGGCGTCGTAGCGGTCGCGGGCGGGCGCGCCGGGGCCGGAGGCCCTCCGGGCGGCGGGCTGACCTGCGGGCGGCCGGGGCACGGACGTCTGGGGTGCGGGCATGCACCTTCGTAACACGCCGCCGTACGTCCCGGCCAGAGGCGGCGAGGCTCTCCGTGTGCCTGGTCCTGTACCCCGCCCCGCAGCACGAGCCCCGGTGTCGATGAGCGTGCTGTGGCAGGTGCGGCGGTCGGCGCCGTACCGCGTCCCGGATTGACACCGGCTCCACCCGCTCCCGGCCCACCGGGCCCACGGGACGCGCTCACACCAAGGGCTACCCGGCGACCCTTCGCGAGGTTCCCTGCGACTGCCCCACACGTCTTGACCCTTGCTCCCGCCAGGTCACGGCATGTCAATTGCGCCGATCTGCTGGAGCATGCCCAGGTCGTCCGTGTTCCACCAGCTCTCGGCCAGCTTGCCGCCTTGGCAGCGGAAAGTGGCGTGGCCAGTGCCCGAAACGTCTCGTCCGGTGGCCTCCATCCCCTGGTATGTGCCCACGTGACGGCCCTTGAACGACACTCTTGCGCAGACCATGTCGCCCTCGGCGGTCAGACTTTCGATGGTGGCCACGGGTCCGAACGCCTCGATGATTTCCCGGTTCTCCGATTTGGCCTGCGCGAGAGTCAGGTCGTACGAGGACAGGGCCGGGTCGTGCTCCCGGTAGTCGGCAGTGCACAGCTCGTCCGCGGCGTCGAGGTTCCTGCTGTTGATGACCTCTTCGAAGAAACGGCGGACCATGAGCTTGTTCAGCTGATCGTCGCGCATGACGTCGAGGTCGGTGAACGACGGTTCGCCCTCGCACAGGGCCACCATCTCACGGAAGATCCGGTCGGTCTCGGGAAGGTGCGAGTTCCGCATCGCCTCCTCGTAGGAAGGGAATTCCACGATCTCCACGAGGTGCGTGGAGTCCGCTCGGTCTCTCCCCACGATCGCGTGTGTGGCCGTCCGCTTGCCCTGGGTGGCTTCGATCCACCTGTCCATCACCTGGTTCAATGCGTCGGTCTGGTCCGTCTTGCAGTCGATGACCTGGATGAACGTCATGACGCCACCTCTCACCAGTCATGCCCCTGGACCCACTTCATACTAGGACGGCTCCGGAGCCGTGTCCTGTTCGGTTGATGTTGATCCGGTCGCAGCGTGCGGCGGCCGGGGAGGTCGGGGCCGACTGCGGTGTCGGGTCCGGGCGCCGAGGGCCATCGGCGGTCGGCGCCGGAGGCGTGCGCCACGTGTGCCCGCAGCCGTTCGACCAGCGGAAACAGAGTCGCTCCAGGAGACCGTGCTGGGGCCTGACGTGACGAGTACCGGCGGGGCGACGGCTCCCTGGCCACCCGACGTGGACCCTCGCTCAGCGACAGTGGACGGGGACCTGCTGGACACGGTTGTTGCCGAAGCCGCCGCGGTTCCACGACTGGGCGATGGGCTGTACGTGCCCCTCGGCGTCGTGCGCGCGGGCGGTGAGCATGTGGTCTCCGGGGGTGGCCCGCCAGGTGGCGCGCCACGCCTGCCACGCCCATCGATTGCCGTCCGGCGGATCGACTTCGGCATCCGTCCAGAACCGCCCGTCGTCGTCGCTCACCACCACCCGGGTGACGGGCGCGAAGCCGGACCAGGCACGGCCGGTCAGGGCGACCGGTCCGGCGTCCACGACCCGGGTCCGGGACATGAAGTCCGGGAAGCCGGGCGGGGCCAGCAGCGCACGGGGGTTGATCCGGTCGACGGGTTCGCCCGGGTCTCCGGCGGTCTGCCGATAGCGGTAGGCGACGCTCTGTTGGAAGCCGGTGAACGGCCGGTCCACGAGCGTGATCTCCCGCAACCACTTCACGTGCGCCATGCCGTACCGGCCGGGGACGACAAGGCGCAGTGGACATCCGTGCTGCGGCGGCAGCGGCTGACCGTTCATCTCGTACGCGACGAACACCGGCGGGTCCTCGCCGGTGGCCACGGCCAGCGGCAGGCCACGCTGGTAGTCCTGCTCGACTCCACGTTCCACTCCGTGGTCGGCTCCGGTGAACACCACGTCGGACGCGCCCGCCGCGACGCCTGCCTCTGCGAGCAGGGCGCTCAGCGGTGCTCCCGTCCACTCGGCGGTGCCGACGGCTTCCACCAGCCAGGGCTGGCTCACCGGTCTCGGCTCCAGCCTGGCGCGACCATTGCCGGCACACTCCATGGTGACGCGCGCGGTCATCGCGGGGAGGGCGCGGACCGAGGCCAGATCGAGGGAGAGCGCGTCGCGGACCAGCCCGCCGACCCCAAGCCGCCAGGCGTCGGGGTCGGCGGCGGGGATGTCGTAGTGGACGAGTACGTAGTGCAGCCCCGGGGGCGTGACGTCGTAGCGCAGGGCCTCCAGGGGCAGGCCGTGGTTGCGGGTCGCGAGCGCCAGTTCCTCGTGGCTGATGGCCTCCCCGTCCGCCGCCAGACGGGCAGGTGCGCTGACGCCGCTCAGCGAAGCGTCCATGACCTCATCGTCCTCCCGACCGGCCCGCCGCGAAACCCGGCGACATGCGGCCCGGACGTTCGCTCCGCCGCGATGGCGGCCGAGGCCGCCCGCGTGCCCGCGCGATCGAAGACGCGATCCGGATGCGTTCGTGATGCGGTCACGGTGACCGTTCGCCGGACGTTTCCGTCCTGCCCCTCCGGGCCCTTGTGACACACCGGCGCGAGCGGTAGACGGCGTTCGAACGCCGATCCACCCCCCGCCCGGGTGCCCCCTCACTCGGGGCACCCGGCCGGCCTGGATCCCGGAGCTGCTCAAAACCGGCGATCGCAAGCCGGCGCTAAGGGACGTCCGGCGGATCGGACCCGGCCGCGATCGACGGGACGCCCCCGGCCGCCTCCGCCGGCCGTCCGAGCCGCTCCAGGCAGTGCGCCTCGTCGTCACGGGCCGCCAGCGTCTGGGGGTGGTCGGGGCCGAGCACCCTGCCGCGCGCCTCGGCGACCTCCCGGTACGCCACGAGCGCCTCGCTCCACCGGCCGAGCCAGCCGAGCCCCGCGGCGACCTCCCGGCGGCTGATCACGGTGTCCGGGTGATCGGGTCCCAGGGTGCGTTCCCGGAGCGCGCAGACCTCGCGCGCCTCCGCGAGCGCCTCCTCCCAGCGGCCCGTCCGCCCCAGGCTGACGCCGAGTCCGTGGCGGGCGCGCAGCGTCTCGGGGTCGGACGCGCCCGCGGTCCGGGTGCGGTCGGCGACCAGGGACCGGTACAGCTCCAGGGCCTCCGCGTCGCGGCCGAGCCGGCCGAGGCTGATGCCGGCCTCGTAGCGGGCGGCGAAGGTGTCGGGGTGATCGGCCCCGAGGGTGCTCGCGCGGGCCCGGGCGACGTCCTGGAAGGTTTCCAGCGCCTCGGCCCAGCGGCCCAGCCTGCCCAGGGTGTACGCCACTTCGTAGCGGGTGGTGAGGGTGTCGGGGTGCATCGGGCCGAGCAGCCGGGCGCGGGCGTCGGCGACCTCGCGGGCCAGCTGCCAGGACTCCTCGGGCCGCCCCAGCCTGCTGAGGTTGAACGCCAGGTTGTGACGGCAGCGCAGGGTGTCGGGGTGGTCGGGGCCCATGACGCGTTCGCGAACGGCGAGGACCGCCTCGTACACCTGGTGGGCCTCGGCGTGCCGGCCGAGTCGGCCCAGCGCGTGGGCGGTCGCCTGGCGGGCGGCGAGCGTCTGCGGGTGGTCGGCGCCCAGGGCCCGTTCGCGGCCCTCGGCGACCCGGGCGAACTCGCGCAGTCCTTCCTCGGCCCGGCCCGTACGGCTGAGGGTGAGGCCGAGTTCGTAACGGCTGGCGAGGGTGTCGGGGTGGTCGGGGCCGAGGACGCGGCCCCGCTGGGCGGCGACCTCCCGGTGCACCTCGCCCGCCTCCTCCCAGCGGCCCAGGCGGGCGAGGTCGATGCCCGCGCCGTGGCGGCCGTCGAGCGTTGCCAGGAGGCCCGGGGCGGGGGGCCCGGCCGGCGAGGAGACGGCGGAGCCGGAGTGCGGGACGGTTGTGGAGTGCGGGGCGTTTGTGAACTGCGGGGCGGTTGCGGCGCCGGTGGTCCACTGGCCCGTCAGCCCGGCCGCCGGGTCCGGCCGTTGGGCGCCGAGGCCCGTCGCGCCGGTCGCGCGGTGTCCGGCGGTCATGGACCGGGTCCAGGCG
>NZ_NTGZ01000290.1 GCF_002551245.1 Streptomyces sp. rh34 | reverse complement strand
GCCCTGGCCCGGGGGCTGCTGAGCGGCCCGCGCGTACTCGTCCTGGACGAGACGACGGCGCATCTGGACCACCGGGGCGACGAAGAACTGTCCCGGGCGCTCGCGGCCGACTCCGCCACCCGGACGACCCTGGTGATCGCCCACCGCCCGGCCACGGTCCGCAGGGCCGACCGGATCGCGGTCCTGGACGGCGGGCGCATCGTCGAGGAGGGCACCTGGGACGAGCTGATCCGGGCGGGCGGGCCGTTGACCCGCCTCTTCGCCCGCGAGGAGAGGCCTTAGGGATGCCCTGTCGGTCAGGTCCGGATCAGGGAAGGGGCTGCTCCGCCCAGATGATCTTCCCCCGGGAGGTGTAGCGCGTGCCCCACCGATGGGCGAGCTGTGCGACGAGGAACAGCCCGCGCCCGCCCTCGTCCGTCGTCCTGGCGTGCCGCAGCCGCGGCGAGGTGTTGCTGGCGTCGGACACCTCGCAGGTCAGCGACGCCTGGAACAGCAGCCGCAGCCGTACCGGCCCCACCGCGTACCGGATCGCGTTGGTCACCAGCTCGCTGACGATCAGCTCCGTCGTCATCGACAGGTCCGCGAGCCCCCATGCCTCCAGCTGGCGGGAGACCTTGGCCCGCGTCTCGCCGACCGCCGCGGGGTCCACGGGCACGTCCCACGAGGCCAGGTGCTCGGGGCTCAGGCGATGTGTCCGGGCGAGGATCAGCGCGATGTCGTCCGGCTGCGGTACGGGCAGCAGTTCCTTGACCACCGCCGGACACAGGTCCTCCAGCGGCATCCCGCCCCGGGACACCGCCCGGCCGAGCCGGTCCATGCCGCGTTCGAGGTCCTTGTCGGGCCCTTCGATGAGCCCGTCGGTGTAGAGGCCGAGGAGGCTTCCTTCGGGCAGCTCGATCTCCAGGGACTCGAAGGGCAGCCCGCCGAGTCCCAGGGGCGGCCCGGCGGGCAGGTCCGGGAAGCTGACCGTGTTGTCCGGAGTGACGACCACCGGCGGCGGGTGACCGGCCCGCGCCATGGTGCAGGAGCCGTTCGCCGGATCGTAGACGGCGTACAGGCAGGTGGCTCCCACCACCGTCGTGCCGCCCCGCTCCGCCGGTCCCCCCGCGCGCTCCTCCTCGCTGAGCCGCAGGACGAGATCGTCCAGGCGTGCCAGCAGTTCGTCCGGGGGAAGGTCCATGTCGGCCAGCGTCTGTACGGCTGTGCGCAGCCGGCCCATGGTCGCGGCGGCCCCGATGCCGTGCCCGACGACATCGCCGATGACCAGGCCGACCCGGGCTCCGGACAGCGGGATCACGTCGAACCAGTCACCGCCGACCCCGTCCTTCGCGTCCGCCGGAAGGTAGGACGACGCCAGGTCCAGCGCCGTGCCGCCGCGCAGCGTGTGCGGCAGCAGGCTCCGCTGGAGCACCAGCGCCGCGGTGTGCTCCCGGGTGTAACGGCGGGCGTTGTCCACGCACACGGCGGCACGCGCCACCAGCTCCCGGGCGGGCGCCACGTCGTCCTCGTCGAACGGCACCGGATTCCGCGACCGCATGAAGGTGGTCAGCCCCAGCACGGTGTCGCGCGCCCGCATCGGCACGGAGATCAGCGAGTGCAGCCCGAACTCCCGGAGCCGGGCGGCCCGCGCGGGCTGCTCCACCGCCCACCCGTGGCTGTCCGGGTCGAGCACCGGGAGCAGGACCGGGTCGCCGTCCAGGAGGAAGTGCGCGTCGTGCGGCGGAGGTACGAAGCCGACCGTCTCCCCGAGCCGTACGACCGCCT
Organism: Streptomyces sp. rh34; assembly: GCF_002551245.1. Lineage (GTDB taxonomy): Bacteria > Actinomycetota > Actinomycetes > Streptomycetales > Streptomycetaceae > Streptomyces. The sequence continues at coordinate 7,251 of NZ_NTGZ01000290.1, read as the reverse complement.
CCGGGCAGCCCTCCCGCACCGAGCTCAAACCCGCCCTGCGCATGGCCGGCCGCTCGCCCTCGGCCGGCGCTGTCGCCCCCGGCCGGTCGCCGCCGAACGGGGTCTCCAACAGGTCGACGAAGACGAAGTCCGCGAACCGGGGCACCGCGAAGTCGGCGAGCTCCTGCGCCGTGCGCTGTACGTCCAGGGTGCTGCCGATACTCGCTCCGGCCTCGTTCACCAGCGCCAGCAGCCGGCGTGCGTTCCACCGGTCGGTGACGTCGAGGACCATGCAGCCGATGCCGATCCGCCGGTCCCCGGCGTCGGCCAGCGGGAAGAAGGAGCTCGCGAACGCCCGCCGACGGTGCGGATCGGCCCAGCTCCAGCCCAGGTACTCGTAGTCCGTGATCGCCTCGCCGGTCGACAGGACCTGCCGCATCAGCCGTTCGATGGACGTCGCCAGCGCTCCGGGCAGCACCTCGCTCGGCCGGCGTCCCAGGCGCTGCTCCCGGGGCACGCCGCCGAACCGTTCCAGGGTGTCGTTCAGCCAGAGGTAGCGCAGGTCGGGGTCGAGCACCGCCATGCCGACCGGCGACCGGGCCAGGAAGCGGTCGACCACGGGTCCGCTCATCGACCAGCGCGGGGTGAGGCGCCGCCCGGAGACCAGGAAGCCCTCCCGCCCGGCGATCAGGAACGAGGCGGTGGCCCGTACGTCGATGTCCAGCGACCTGCCGTCCCGGCTCCACAGGGGAACCAGCCCTCTCCACCCCGAACCGGCCCGGCAGCGGGCGACCACCTCGGCCGTCCGCCGGGCTCCTCGGGGGTCCGCCAGCAACAGCGCGGCGGACCGGCCGATCACCTCGGCCGCCGGATACCCGAGCAGCGCCTCGGCCCCGCGGGTCCAGCCGATGACCGTGCCGTCCCCGGCGATCACGGCCGCCGCGTCGTCGGTCATGCGCGCGGCTTCCCACCCGTCCCCGGAGGGCGGCGGGCCGGGCTCCGCCGGGGAGCCCTCATCGGCGGACGCCATCGCACCTCACCACCCTCTGTAGGTTTCCATGGTCGCGCGTCGTCCCGGAGCCCGCCCGGCGCGAGGCCGGGGCGGGCTGTCCCTCGTTCGGCGGCGTGACGGAGCGGGCCGCGTCCGCGTTGGAGGGGGTGACAAGCGGCCGCTTGTCCACCTGCCCCCGCGCTGGACCCGTGTGGGTGGACGGCTCCGGCTCCGACAGGAGGGCCGGAGCCGTTTCCATGTCCGGGTCAGTGGTGGAAGCACATCTCGCGCATACGCACCCACGGTCCCAGCCAGGCGCCGAACGGGACGGGGACGCACCACCCGCGGGTGGGCGGCGCCCCGGCCCCCGGCGGTGCGGGCGAGGGAGCCACCGGGGACGGCACCACGGACGGCGGGACCGTCGGGGGCGCCGTCGGGTCCGACGGAGCGGGAGCCGGCGTCGGGGTCGCGCCGGGCGAGGCCGGCGCGGCCATCTCGGTCAGCATCGTCCGGTACACCTCCGAGGACCGCGGATTGCTCCCGCACTGCCAGACGCCGTGCGGGCAGTAGTCCGTGACCGTCTGGTAGAGCGGCTCGTGCCGGTCGATCCACTCCAGCATCCGCCGCATGTACTCGGGGTTGTCGCCGTTGCGGAAGAGACCCCACTCCGGGAACGAGATGGGCTTGCCGTGTTCCGCGGCGAAGTCGACGTGCTTCTGGAGCCCGTACGGGTCGGTGATCTGGTCGTCGAAGGTCTCGCCGGGAGGCTGGTCGTAGGAGTCCATCCCGATGATGTCGACGACGTCGTCGCCCGGGTAGCACTCGGTCCACGGCACCGCGTCGCGCCCCCGGCTCGGCGTGAAGTCGAAGCGGAAGTCCTGACCGGGCACCGCGCGCATCGCCGTGACGATCCGTTCCCAGTACGCCTTCCAGGACGCGGGATCGGGACCGCACCGATGTGTGTACGTGGTGCCGTTCATCTCCCAGCCGAGCACGATCACGGTATCGGGAACGCCCAGCCCCACCAGGCGCTCCGCGAGCCGCGTGAAGTGCTGGTCGTATTCCCCCGCCGCGCCCGCCCGGAGCAGGCCGCGGACCTCGTCGTCCGGAACCCGCTCCTCGTTGCGCTCCAGCATCGGTACGTTCAGGACGAACATCCGATCCGGGTCCGCCTGTCTCCAGTCCGCCCAGGCTTCGAGGAAATCGGGCGCCCCCTCGATGTTCACCCACAGATCACCCGGCAGGTACGTGTGTCCCACCCGCAGCTCCGCCCCTCCGAGCCACCGCGACAGTCCGGCCATCCTGCGGACCCCGGCGGGCCCGTAGTCCAGATACGCACCGTGCGCCGTGCTGCTCCCCGCCCCCGGTGGGCCGGGGGCGGCGCCGTCGACGGAGTCGGTGCCCGGCGGCGACTGACCCGCGATGCCGCCACCCGCCAGGAGGCTGAGAGCAGCCGCCGCGATGCACGAAACGAAGAGACGGCGCTTAGCCGGCATTGCTCCTCCTGGCTGCGGTGAATTCCGGCCTGTTCGGCCTGATAGGGAGAGAGTCGCATCATCGTGCACCGGGGGCATGCGCAGGAGCCCATTTATCCTGTTCGGTGGTGCGGGCGCGCCGTTCAGGTGAATGCGGGGCCGAACGTGAAGGGCAGCGAGCCGACGCGGTTGTCGAAATTCGAGTCGACCAGTTCCGGTTCTCCCAGATTCCGCATGACAGGGCGAAGGCTGATCAGTTCCCGGAACAGGGCCGTCATTTCGAGGCGGGCCAGATGGGCCCCCAAACAGTGGTGCGGGCCTCCGCCGCCGTATCCCAGATGGGGATTCGGCGACCGGGTGATGTCGAAGCGATCCGGATGGGTGAAAACCGTCTCGTCACGATTGGCGGACGCGTAAACGAGCGCGACTTTCTCCCCCGGGAGGAACGTACGGCCGCCCAGCGCGCATTCTGCGGTGACCGTCCTGCGGAACTGGATGATCGGCGTCGAATGCCGCACGATCTCGTCGACGGCGCCGCCGATGTGGCGGTCGAAGTCGGACCGCAGCAGCTCCCGCTGCTCCGGATGCCGGTCGAGCAGGAACAGCCCGTGCGCGATGGCGTTGCGGGTCGTCTCCACCCCGGCCACCAGCAGCAGCGAGAAGAAGGCCCCGAGCTGCTGCCCGGACAGTGCCTCGCCGTCGATGTCCGCGCTGACGAGAGCCGAGACGAGGTCGTCCTCGGGGTGACGGCGCCGATCCCGGGCGAGCCGCCCCATGACGATCCGCATCCGGGCCAGCGATGCCAGCCCGCGACCGGGAATCCGCAGCCGGGCCCGGCCCCGGCGCTCGACGCCGACGTGCTCCGAGGCGTGGTCGATCTGCTCCGCGATCCGCGCCCGGTACGCCTTCGGAACGCCCATCAGGTCGCAGATCACCTCCAGCGGCAGCCGCGAGGCCGCCGACGGCATGAAGTCCCGGGGGCGCTCGGCGATCAGCTCGCCCACCAGCCGCCCGGCGAGCCTGCCGATGTTCTCCTCGACGTCCGCCAGCAGCCGGGGAGTGAACCGCCGCGAGATGATCCGGCGCAGCGCCGCGTGCTCGGGCCCGTCCATGTTGACCATCGAGTTCCCGAACAGCGCCTTCGCCCAGCCGGCCGGCTCCGGGGTGGTGACCCCCGGAGCGCTCGCGAACACCTGGGGCGTGCGGCTCGCGGTCCGCACGTCGGCATGGCGCACCAGGGCGTGGAACGGCTTGCCGGCGGTGCGTGCGGCACCGGCCCGGGGAGTGAACAGGACCGGCGCGTCCAGCTCCCGCAGCAGGGCGAAGGCCCTGTGTCTCTCGGGGCGCGGCAGCCGCCAGAAGGCCGGGTCGGCCAGGTCGACGTCCGCCGCGCGCAGTACACGGTCCCCGGACAGCTGGTACGGAACGGTCATGCCCATCACCTCCACGGTTCGCCAGGCCATGGTCCGGCCCACCGGCCGCGAGGAGCCTCATCGACGCGGCCCGCCGCCCCCGATGACCCCGCACCCTCACGCGTTTGACGGAACGGAACCACCGCCTGTGCGCCGTACGCCGCACGCACGAGAACTGTTTCGCCCCCGCCTCGTTGTCAACATCGCCATCAGAAGCACCTCGGACGAGTTAACGAATCTATGAGGCGAGTCAACGAGAGGCAGGTAGTCATCTCATGAGCCCCACCCCCGCGAAACCGAGCGGCACCCGCATCCCCTCCCGCCGGATCGTCCTGCGCGGAGCCTTCACCGCCGCGGTGGTCACGGGCACAGCGGGCGCCCTGCTCCCGCTGCTCGACCGTGAGCAGGCCGCCGCGGCCCGTCCCGCACCGGCGCCCCAGGCGCCCGGATCCCGCCCCGTGCCCGGCCCCGTGTCCACGACGGAAGAGTTCGCCGAGATGTACCGGGGCCGGGAGATCCGGGGGGCGACGAAAGCCGTCCCCGCCGCCTCGGACGACGACCGCGTGATGGTCGCCGCCGAACCGGGCACCGAGATCCGCATCGACGGCAGGCCCCTGCACGTCATGAGGCGGGCGGACGGCACCTATCTGAGCGACGTCCGGCACTACGAGTCGTACCCGACGCTGCTGGAGACGGCCCGTGCCGCCGTCGACGAGCTCGGTGCCGCCCAACTCGCGCACCCCGCCGCGCACCGCATGTGAACCAGGAGGACCAGCACCGGTGTACACCCGCAAGAACCAGCGCGACCTCACGCGCACCGAGAAGCGCCGGCTCGTCGACGCGATCCTGAAACTGAAGCGCTCGGGCCGCTACGACGACTTCGTCGTCATGCACCGGGAGTACTACGTCATGGACACCGAGAGGCGACCGCGCCCGGCGCACATGACGTCCTCGTTCTTCCCCTGGCACCGCCAGTACCTGCTGGAGTTCGAGAAGGCGCTCCAAGGCGTCGACGCGGGCGTCAGCGTCCCGTACTGGGACTGGACCCAGGACGACAGCCCGACCTCCTCGCTCTGGGCGGAGGACTTCCTCGGCGGCAACGGCAGGCCCGGCGACCGCCGGGTCACCACCGGAGCGTTCGCCTACGACACAGGCAACTGGAGCGTCGGCAGGGGCGTCACCGACGAGCGCTACCTCACCCGCAACTTCGGCAGGCCCGGCCGCAACCCGGTCTCCCTCCCCACCCGGAACGATGTGGCGCGGGCGCTCAAGGACCCCGTCTACGACACGGAGCCCTGGAACAGCGTCTGCACCGAGGGCTTCCGCAACCGCATCGAGGGATGGGGGATCAGGGGCGTGCGCACGGTGGGCCTCCACAACCGGGTCCACCAGTGGGTCGGCGGTCCGATGGCGGGCGCGGCCTCCCCCGAGGACCCGGTCTTCTGGCTCCACCACTCCTTCATCGACCTGCTGTGGGACCGGTGGCGCAAGGCCCACCCGAAGTCCGCCTACCTGCCGGGCCGCAAGCCCGCCTCGCCCGGCCCGGACCGCGACTACGTCTTCGGCCTCGACGAGGCGATGCCTCCCTGGGGCGTGACCCCGAGGAAACTCCTCGACCACAGCAAGATCTACCGCTACGCCTGAGCCCGGAACGGGGAACGGCCGGCCCCCTCCGGGAGGAGGGGACCGGCCGTTCCGGTACTACGGGGGATCAGCGGCCGTAGCCGTAGCCGCCGTTGTCGTGGTGACCACCGTCGGCGTTGACGCAGGTGTTACCGAAGGCAGGGTTCAGCAGGCCGATCACGTCGATCGTGTTGCCGCAGAGGTTCACCGGCACGTGCACGGGGACCTGGACCACGTTGCCCGAACCGACGCCGGGGGAGGCGGCGGCGAGGCCCTGCGCGCCGGCGTCCGCGGACGCCATGCCGGCGCCGCCGGCGATCAGGGCGCCGGTGCCGGCCATGACAGCGGCAACCTTCGTCATACGAGACATTCAGAACTCCTTGTAAAGAAGGGGGTGTGCTGCGGACGCGAGGCCCGCACCCCCTGACAACGCGGGAGACGCCGGACGGTAACGGATCTGCTCACAGGTGATATCTCCGATGCCGCTGTCCGGCGTACGCCAGGCGCGCGTCAGCGCCCGATCACCGGCAACCCCGTGAGCCGCTCGTGCCAGTCCCGCGCCGCCGGGAACCGTGCCTTCACGGTCTCCACCGCCCGCTCCCGTACGGCCACCTGCGACTCGCGCAACCGCAGCAGCGGCTCCAGGCCCGGCCGGGCCAGCAGCAGCCGCTGGTTGACCACCGGCACCGGCTGCCAGTGGTTCTTGTAACTCTCCGCACCGCGCAGCAGACTCAGCACCTCGTGCCCGCTGTCCGCAGCCTGCTGGGCGACCTCGCGCAGCAGCAGCGTCGACACATCGACCTTCCGTCTGCGCAGCGCCGGATCCGCACCGTACAGATAGCCGCCCGTCAGCCGCCCGGACTGCAACGACAGGTTGGACGCCACCACCTCGCCGTTCAGCCGGAACTCGGTCATGGCCGCCGTACCGTCCCCCACCATCCGTCCCACCGACCGGATCAGATGGTCCGAGAACCGCGCCCGGAGATGCTCGGGGTTGACCGCCCGGCCCTCCCACTGCCGCTCGTGCAGCCGCAGCAACGTGGCGATCGCGGCGGGCACCCCGTCCCTCGGGATCCGGAGTGCCTCGACGCCCAGGGCGTCGACCTTGCGCAGCTTGGAGCGCAGCCGCTGACCCCGCGAGCCCGTCAGCCGCGCCACGGCGTCGCCCAGCGGCTCGGCCGGCAGTTCCATGCACGTCGAGTCCGTGAGCCGGCTCCGGGCCCCGGCCCACCGTCCGAACAGCAACTGCGCCGACGCGTCCGGCCTGACCTCCCGCAGGTCCACCACGGTGTGCCGGGCCGCCCGGTCCAGACCGCGCCCCAGCGCCCCCACCGCGCACCCGGCCTCCTCCTCGTCCAGCAGGATGTCGAAGAAGTCGGAGACCGCCCCGCCCATCGGGACCAGCAGCGGCATCGGACGGTGTACCAGCATCAGCGGCGCCGCCCCGACCAGCCGCCCCGCCCGACGGACCAGCAGCACCCGCAGCCGGCCCTCCTGGCCGTAGGAGATCCACCACGAGTGCAGCCAGGCGTGGCTCTGGAACGGGGTCGCGGTGGCGCAGCGACGGTGCAGCGCGTCCCACTCCCCGGCGAGCGCGCCGAACTCCGCGAAGTCCCGGCACAGGGTCACGACGAGGCCGCCCGCCCGCTGCCCCGTCATCGGACGAGCTCCCGGTCGTCCTGGGCGACGTTGCCGCCCTCGGCCGTCGGACCGGGAACCCGCGCCGAGACGCGCCGGCCCGCCCCGCGCGGCCGGACCAGCAGCACGAGGC
>NZ_NTGZ01000029.1 GCF_002551245.1 Streptomyces sp. rh34 | reverse complement strand
CGTCCGGCCCGGGGCCGACTCGACCGACGGCCACCACCGGGCGCCGGCCACCGGAGCCGGACGGACAGGTCGGTCACCCACAACTCCCGGCCGGCGCCGGTCGCGCCCGCGCTCGGGACGGTCACCGGCGCGACCGCCGTCTCCGCCGATCATCCGGTGGAGCTCTCCGCGCCGACACCGGGCGGGGCCCTCGGCTCCGCCTACTCACTCGCCCCGGCCGGCAGCCGGACGGACAGTCAGTCCGCGCGCCCGGTCGGGCGAGGCAGGATCCGCGGCCTCCCGGCCGCAGCTCGAATCTCACCTTCGGAGCTGAATGATGAACGGAAGTACGGGGCAGAGAACCGGAGGACGCGGCCGTGTGCGGGCCGCTTCCGCCGCTCTCGGCCTGCTGGCCGGAGCCCTGACCGCGACCGCGGCCGGGACCTCTCCGGCGGCGGCACTGACACCACCGGTCGCCATCACCGCGGACGACCTCACCACCTGGCAGACCAACGGCATCGTCTGGTCGATGGCCGCCGGCGACGGCGTCGTCTACGCGGGCGGCACCTTCTCCACCCTGCGGCCCCCCACCGCCGCTCCCGGAACGGGCGAACAGCCCGCGGTGAACTTCGCCGCGTTCGACGCGGCGACCGGGGCGCCCACCGACTGCTCGCTGTCCTTCACCATCTCCTCGGGGACCGCCACGGTCCGGTCCCTCGCTCTCTCCCCGGACGGCGAAACCCTCTACGCGGGTGGCCGGTTCGGGGCGGTGAACGGTGTCGGCGTGAGCAACATCGCAGCGATCGACACCGAGTCCTGCACCGTCCGCAACACCTTCAAGATCGGGGTCTCGGCAACCGTGCGGGGGCTCGCCGTCACCGACGACACGGTCTATCTGGCGGGCGACTTCACCACGGTCGGCGGGCAGACCAGGAACCACTTCGCAGCCGTCACGACCGGAGCCTCACTGCTGCCCTTCACGGCCAACGCCGACGAGGTGGCCAGGGCCGTCGAGGTGACCCCGGACGGGCAGCACGTGCTGCTCGGCGGAGACTTCTTCCGCATCAACGGCACGACCACCCACGCCCTGGCCGTGGTCGACGCGACCACCGGACAACTCACGAATTCCTACCCGGGGTTCATTCACAACAACTCCACCGTGCAGGACATCACCACCGACGCGACCGGCTTCTACACCGGCAACGAGGGCACCGGCGGCGGGGTGTTCGACGGCCGGATCGCTCTGAACCTGGGCGACTTCCAGCAGCGCTGGCGGGACACCTGCCTGGGCGCGACCCAGGCGGTGCTGGTGCACTCGGGCGTGCTGTACAGCGGCAGCCACGCCCATGACTGTTCCAGCATGGGCGCCTTCCCCGACCAGTCGCGCAAGCATCTGCTGGCCCAGTCGGTCGACGACCCGAAGCTGCTCCCCTGGTTCCCGGACACCAACGACGGCATCGGCGAGCCGGTCGGACCGCGCGTGATGGCCCAAGCGAGCAGCGGCGGGGGCCACTACCTGTGGGTGGGCGGCGAGTTCACCACCGTCAACAGCAGGCCGCAGCAGGGGCTGACCCGGTTCGCGGACGGCCCGGACACGGGCACGCCCTGGGTGCCCAACGTCAGCCTGTCCACGCTGACCCCGGGGCGGATCGACGTGAACTGGCAGACCAGCTTCGACACCGACGACGGGGAGCTGACCTACCGGATCTACAAGGACGGCTCGAACACCCCGGTCCACACGACGACCGGCTACTCGGTCTTCTGGGACCGACCGCAGCTGACCTGGACGGACACCGACGTCGAGCCGGGCGAGACCCACTCGTACCGGATCACCGCGAGCGACGGCGTCAACACCAGCACCAAGTCCCCGGCCCAGTCCGCGACCGCGGCAAGCGCGACGGAGGCGTATCCGGCCCGGATCAGAGCCGACGGTGCGGGCCTCTACTGGCGCTACGACGAGGGCGCCTCCACGTTCGCCCACGACAGCAGCGACAACCTCAACAACGGCTTCCTGCGCAACGGCCCCGCCTACCGGCAGACCCCGGCGGCGGTCGCCGGGCCCTCGACGGCGATCGGCTTCAACGGCACCGATGAGTACGCGTACAGCAACCGGCAGCACGCCGCACCGGCCCGCTTCACGGTGGAGACCTGGATCAGGACCACCACCACCCGGGGCGGGAAGATCATCGGCTTCGGGAACAAGACGCAGCAGAACAGCACCCGTCAGGACAAGAACGTCTACATGCGCAACGACGGACGGCTCGTGTTCGGCGTCCAGAGCGGTGGGGCACGGACCGTCGCCACCCCGGCCTCCTACAACGACGGCCAGTGGCACCACGTCGTCGCCACCCAGGGCCCCCTGGGGCAGGGCATGGCGCTGTACGTCGACGGGCAGCTGCGCGCGTCGAACATCCTGGTCTCCAACAACGACGACCGCCCCGGCTACTGGCGGGTCGGCGGTGACAACCTGTCCGGCTGGCCGAACCGTCCGACCAGCAACTACTTCGCCGGGCAGATCGACGAGACCGCCGTCTACCCGACCGCGCTGAGCGCTTCGCAGGTCAGCGCGCACTACGCCCTGAGGAACGGCTGATCCGATGAGGAACCCGTTCCTGGCCGGCGCCGTCGTCGTCATGACGGCGGCGCTGGCCGCCTGCGGCTCGTCCGCCGACGGGAACGGTCCGGAGGCCGCGGGCGCCCAGCGTCCCGCGGCCTCCGGGCCCACCGTCCCCGGCCCGTCCGCCCCCACGCCCACCCCGCCCGCCACGCCCTCCGCCCCGGAGCCCGAGGAGCCGACAGCCGGCCCTTCCGCTCCCGCCACGGGCCCGAACACGCCGTCCGACGCGATCACCCCGGCCACCGGGACGTTCACGAAGAAGCAGAAGGAGTACCTGGAGGACCGGGTGCCGAAGGGCATGGACCCGGCCGCCGTGCTCCAGACCGGCCAGGAGACCTGCGACAAGCTCCGCTATCTGGTCAAGGCCGACCGGGACACCGCCGTCGGCGCCATCGCGACGGACGAGATCCCGGACGCGGCGGACGCGGTCGCCGGGCTCTGCCCCCGGCACCAGGACCTGGTGGACGAGGCGGCGTACGCCTATCCGGACGGCAGACACACCGGGAAGAAGCTGCGGCCGGGCGCCTACCGGTCCGCCTCCCCCACCGCGGCCTGCTCCTGGCAGATCACCGGGGCCGACGGCAGGGAACTGTCCTCGGGCTCCTCCGACACCGGCGTCTCCCGGAAGATCACGATCCCGAAGTCCGCGCGCACGTTCACCTCCACAGGCTGCTACGCCTGGCTGCCCGAAGGAGCCGAGGGATGACCGCAGGAACGCCGAAGCTGCCGATAGCCGTGGCGATCCCCACGAAGAACGAGGGCCTGAACATCGCGGAGGCGGTGAAATCGGTGCTCGGCCACTTCGAGGCGGTCGTGGTGGTGGACTCCCACAGCACCGACGACACCGTCAAGATCGCCGAGGAGTGCGGGGCCGAGGTGGTCACGTACACCTGGGACGGGGGCCACCCGCGCAAGAAGCAGTGGTGCCTGGAGAACGTCCGCACCGATCTGGACTGGATCCTGCTGCTCGACGGCGACGAACGGCTCAGCCCCGGGCTGCTGGCCGAACTGCGGGAGACCTTCCGGGACCCGGCGGCCCCGAAGCCGGCCGCGTACGACATACCGCTCGGCTACTGGTTCTCCGGGAAGCGGCTGCGCCACGGATACACCATCCGCAAGCGGTCGTTGACCGACCGGACCCGCTCCCACTACCCGGAGGTCGGGGACCTGGACGCGCCGGGCATCGGTGAGGTGGAGGGCCACTACCAACCGGTCGCTGCGAGCGTGGGCACACTCACCCAGCCCATCGAGCACCAGGACCTCGACCCGGTGACCGCCTGGTTCGAGCGGCACAACCGCTACTCGGACTGGGAGGCCTGGCTGGAGCACCACCCCGAGGTCAAGGAGCAGGTGCGCCAGGTCAAGTCGCGCCAGGGGCAGTTGTTCCACAAGGCGCCGTTCAAGCCGGTGGTGTCCTTCGCCTACATGTATCTCTACAAGCGGGGATTCCTGGACGGCCGCGCGGGCTTCGACTTCGCGCTGGCGATGAGCTTCTACCGCTGGCAGATCGCCCTCAAATCCAGGGAGCAGCCCCTACGTTGACGGGTACGGCTTCACCCGCGCCTCCGGCGGACCACGTCCTCGTAGGTCCGCCGGAGGGTGGCGGTGACGGCCTCGATGGTGAACTGCCCGTTCACCAGCTCCCAGGCGGCCTTGCCCGCCTGTTCGGCGGCCTCCGGCTCCAGCAGCTCCAGGATCGCGTCGGCGACCTTGCGGGCGTTGGCCGCGTCCTCGCCGACGCGGCTGTCGATGACCCGGCCCGAGCCCGCCCCCGCCACATCGGGGGCCTGTCCGCAGGTGCGGGTGATGATGACAGGGGTGCCGACCGACATCGCCTCCAGCACCGAGACCGGGAACGGCTCCTCGATCGCGGGCAGCACGTACACATCGGCCTCGCGGTCGGCGGCCAGGACGTCATCGTGTTCCAACGGACCCACATGGTCGAGGGAATCGGCCACGCCCAGCTTCCGCGCGAGGGCGAGGGTGCCGGACAGCGCGCCGGTGTCCGGCCCGGCCAGCACGAAGCGGGCGTCCGGGTGGCGGGCGAGGACGTACGGCATCGCGGCGACGAAGTCCTCGGGCCGCTTGCGCTCCTGGATCCGGGCGAGGAAGAGCACGGTGGGCGGGCGGCCGGGGTCGCGGGCAGGCTTGCGCTCCTGCGGGCGGACCCCGTTGACCAGCCGTACGGTGCGAGTGAGCGGGACGGGGGCGGCGACGGCGTTCACGTCGATCCGCTCCATCTCGGTGAGGTGCAGGACGGCATCGGCCTCACGGAGCACCTTGCGGACCCCGAGCAGGTCGGTGAGCTGGGCGACCTTCTTCTCGGTGGGGTCGATCATGCCGTGGGTCTGGACGACCAGGGGCGTCCGGGACGCGAGCGCGAGGAGCGCGGCGGGCAGGGTCACCAGGTCCCGCATCAGATGGACGTGTACGAGGTCGGCGCCGCGCATCATGCGGCGTGCGGTGCGCAGCAGCGCGGCGGAGGTGATGCCGCTGACCTCGAACATCGGGAGCAGGTGCCGCGCCTGGAAGAGATGGACCGGAACTCCCTCGACACTTCGGGGCAGTTCACCGTCGGGGAAACCGTCGCCGAGGGCCATGACGCGGGCGTCGTCCCCGGCGGCCCGCTGGACCCTGGACAGGTTGAAAGCCACCCGGGTCGGACCGCCGAAGGCGTGGTCCGGAGTGTGGAGCGTGACAACATGCAGGATTTTCACGAGAGTTCCCCTCAACCTCGGCCGACCGTTCACAGCCTAGTCATCACACCCCCTCAAGTGGGCTGATTCGTTAGAGTGTTCAGCGGTTCACTGATCGGGGGGCGCATGACGTCGGTGCACACGTCGGCGGCCACGCCGACCCGGGGGAAGCCCGCCGACGCGCCCGCGCGGCCGATCGCGTGGGCCATGCTGTCGCGGGCCCTGTCCGTGCCGCTGGTCCTGGGACTGGTGTGCTTTCTGCCGGCGGTGATCGCCGCCCAGCCCGGCAGCGGGGTCCGGGACACGGCGTACTGGCTCCAGCTGGTGCTGACCTGCTATGCGGGGGCCCGGCTGGCGACGATGATCCTCTCGACCCGGCGGCGGCTGCTCCAGGGCGTCTTCTGGATGTTCGTGTACATCGCGATGGGCGTGGCGCCGTTCGCCCAGGTGGTGATCGGGCAGACGCCGACGCCGATGGTGGGTCCGCGCCAGGACCTGGTGACCGCGATCGCGATGATCCTGGTGGGGTGTGCCGCCTACGACCTGGGTGCGCTGCTGGCATCGCGGCGGCCACTGCGGCGCCGGGCGCCCTCCGCACGGGGCCCGGGCGGGAGGAAGCCGGCCCTGGCGCATCCGCTGCGGCTGCGGCTGCTGGTGCTGCTGGCGTTCGCGGCGAGCGCGTTCTACGTACTGAAGCTGGGCGGGCCCGCGGTCTTCTTCTCCAGCCGGCAGGAGATCAACGAGACCGTCGCAGCGAGCGGGGTGGCGGCGGAGGGGTCCCAGGTGGGCTCGGCGTTCGTCAAGGGGTTCGGCCAGGTCCCGGCGCTGCTGGCGCTGCTGTTCTACACCCGCCGCCTGGCGACCTCCCACCGCGCCCGGCGCACCCCCTCGACGGTGCTGGTGTGGGTGGCGCTGGCGGCGCTGAACCTCGTGGTGAACAACCCGATCTCCAATGCCCGTTACTGGTTCCTGACGGTGCTGATGGCCTTCGTGTTCACCGCGTTCCCGAGCAGTGCGGCGTTCTACCGCACGGTGCTGACGGCGGGGGTGGTCGGGGCACTGGTGGTGTTCCCGTACGCGGACAGGTTCCGGTACGAGGAAGGGGGGCAGCGGGCCGTGCAGTCGGCCTCGGTCTTCGACCCGCTCGTGACCAAGGACTACGACCAGATGGTGATGTTCGCCAACACCATCTCGTGGGTCGACACCCGGGGTCACACCTATGGCCGTCAACTGGCGGGCACCGCGCTGTTCTTCGTGCCGCGCGCGGTGTGGAAGGGGAAGCCGGAGGACACCGGGGTCCGGGTCGGGCAGTGGATGGGGCTGCGGATGACCAACCTCTCGGCCCCGCTGTGGACGGAGTTCTGGGTCGATTTCGGCCCGGCCGGGATGGCGGGCGGTCTGGCGCTGATCGGCTACGCGGCGGCCCGCACCGACCGCCGGTACGCGCTCGCCGTCACCCGGGCGGGGCCCGGCGCCGGGAGCGTGCTGGCCATCGCCGCGCCGCTGATCGCCGGGTACACCTTCATCCTGCTGCGCGGCCCGCTGCTCCAGGCTGCGGGAAAGCTCGCCATAGCGGCCCTGTGCCTGGTGCTGATCACCACGTTCAGGGAGCGGAGGGCAGGGCGTCGGCGCTGACCGGCTCCACGGGCGTCGGTCCCCGGCGGCGCAGCCGGGCCACTGCGGTCCAGGTCGCGGCCGCCTTGCAGAGCGACCCCAGGGCCAGCCCCCAGGCGGCTCCCGGGACGCCCCCGATGCCGTAGCCGCCCGCGAGGAACGCCACGGCGGTGAGCGAGAAGACGACCTGGATGCCGAGCGTGGTGCGCGGGTCGAGCATGCGCAGGGCGAGCAGCCCGCAGGTGCCGACGGCCATCGCCGCGTACTGGCTTCCCGTGGCGGGGAGCAGGGCGGCGGCCGTGGGCCAGGTGTCGCCGAGCAGTTCGCGTCCGGCGCGCTCGGGCAGCAGGACGAGCACGGTGGCCCAGAGCCCGGCGGTCGCCGCGAGGACGGCGGCGAGGGCGGCGGTGGCCCGGACCCGGCGGCGCTCCTCGCCGATGCGGCCGAGCAGCGGGGGCCCGAAGGAAGTGGCCGAGGTGTAGAGCACGTTGAGCGGTCCGAAGAGGGTGGTCGCCCCGCGCAGCGCGCCGACGAGGAGCGGGTTGCCGACCGCGCCGAGGCCGAGCACGGACAGCTGACCGGTCGCGTTGCCCACGCCGAACTCGACGGTGAAGCGCTGCCCGAGATGGCCGCGCCGCAGCATCGGGCGCAGCCGCAGCGGGGCCCGCGCCGTGACCCGGTGGAGGAGGGCGGCGGACACGAGCAGGGCGGGCAGGGCGGAGAGGCCCCAGACGGCGATCAGGCGCGCGGGGGACGCGCCGTAGTCCTGTACCGCGAGCGCCCCCAGCACGCAGGCCAGCCGCACCAGGTCTGCCGTGAGGGCCAGCTGGGGCCGCTGGAGAGTGGAGAAGGCGTACCGTCCGGCGTCCTGCCCCAGCACCACGGGGAGCACGAGGCCGAGCATCAGCAGCGCGCGGGCGGTGTCGCCGGGGACGAGGACGCAGACGGCCGCGAGCGGCGCGCCGAGGGCGGCCGAGGCGAGGACGGTGAAGGCGACGGCGGACCGGCAGGCGGACCGGGTCTCCTCCCCCGTGCCGCGCCTGAGGACGAGGGGCTGCCCGGTGTACGCGCCCGAGACGCCGAGGAGCACCGTGAAGACCAGATACACCGCGGAGAAGCGGGCGAAGTCGGTGAGGGTGGAGAGCCGGGCGGCGGCGAGAAGCACCAGGATGTTGGTGAGCGCCGCCACTCCTTGGTCCGCGACCGAGCAGAGGACGGCGGTGCGGGCTCTCACCGGCGGGAGGCCGGCAGGGTGAAGGTTCGCAGACCGAGAGTGTCGGCGGGATCGCCGGTGATCCCGGGAGTGTCCGGCTCGGCGGTGGGGGCGAGCCCACCGCCACCGCCCCGTCGTCGGGGCGGCTTCGGCCCTCGCCGCGCGCGGCGCAGCCGGCCCCGGCCCGGGTGGAGCAACGCGCCGAGCACGGAGCCTCCGGAGGCTCCGATGATCTCGCGGATGCGCTCCAGGTCGCTGCGGTGCACCTCGCGCGGGTCGCAGACGATCATCACGCCCTCCACCCGGTCGACCAGGGCGACCGCGTCCGCGTAGGACAGGACGGGCGGGGCGAGGACGATGACGACGTTGCCGGTCCTCTCGGCCTCGGCGACGATGCGGCCGACGGGCGGGGAGGTCAGGGCGCGCGGGACGTTGTCGACGGTGGCCCCGGGCACCAGGGCGAAGGCCCCGGACCCGGGCACGTCCACATGGGTGCGGCGGCCGGTGGGCCAGCCACCGCCGCCCTCCTCGGCGACCCAGCGCGGCGGGCGCACCTCGTGGGCGGCGGAGCCCAGGACGCGGGCGAGCGAGGGGGTGCGCAGGTCGGCCTCGACGAGCAGGACGTCACGGCCCATCTCGGCGAAGGCGGCGGCCAGGTTGGCGGCAGCGGCGGCGGCCGCCGTGCTGTCGCCGCGCGGGGCGGTGACCAGCAGGCGGCGGCTCTCGGCGAACGACGGGTCGTAGGCGAGCCGGAAGGCGACGGCGCGGTACTCCTCGGCCAGCCGGGAGGTGCCGCGCCCGATGGCGAGCAGGCTGCCCGCGGCGGCGCGTTCCCGGGGCAGGGTGCCGAGCAGGGGTGCGCCGAGCGAGTGGACCAGCTCGCGGGTGGAGCGTACGGCGGGGTCGAAGACGAGGCGCACCCAGGAGAGCAGCAGCCCCAGCGCGAGACCGACGACGCCGCCGAGCCCGAGGAGCAGGGGCAGTCCGGGGCCGGTGGGCGACGTGGGGGCGACCGGCTTCTTGTTGAGGTAGCCGGGGGTGGTGTCCAGGGCCTTCAGCTCGGAGATCTTCCGGCTCAGCTCGGAGATGGCGACGATGATGTTGGCGCGGGCGCTGCTGACGTCGTCCTCCGCGCCCGCCCCCGCCTGGTCCTCCAGCAGGTCGCGCTTCTCCTCCAGCGGACGGAGCTGGGCCCGGTAGCCGTCGGACATGTTCTGGATGCTCTCCTCGGTGCGCGCCTTGCGGTGGGCCAGATAGGCCCCGGCGAGGGCTTCGGCGCGGGCGCGGGCCTGCTCGGGGGTGGCGGCCGTGTAGGAGAAGCGGAGGGTGAGGGTGTTGGGCGGATTGGTGACCTGGAGGCCGGTGAGCAGCTTGCGGGCGGGGACGTCGTCGCCCGCCTTGACCAGGGTCCCGGCGGCCAGGGTGCCCACCGTGTCGCTGACGGCGGTCTGGCGCTCGGAGCCGATGTTGATGCCCTTGTCCGCGGTGGACCCGGCGGCGAAGGGGTCGGAGATCGCGGAGCGGACGAGTACCTCGCCGGTGGCGGTGTAGGCGTCCTCGCCGCCGAGGGCGAGATAGCCGCCGCCGAGCAGACCGACGACGACTCCGCAGGCCAGCAGGGAACGGTAGCGCAGGAGTTGGCGGAACTGGTCGCGCAGGAGCGCCGGCTCGTCCTGGTCGTCCTGGTCGTCCGGGGCGCGGTGATGTGGCGTCATCGGCGAAGGCTCCCTTGTGCGTCCGGCAGGACCTCGGCGAGCAGGGCGTCGAACCGGGCGAGGCCCGCCTCCCGGCTCAGGTGGCGGGCGACGTAGCGCGGGCCCTCGGCCCCGAGGGTCTCGGCGGCGGCCGGATCGGCGGCCAGCTTCCGCAACGCTGCGAGCAGGGCGGCCGGGTCCTCGGGAGCGACGAGGACCCCGGCCCCCGAGCGGCGGACCTCGTCTGCGGTGCCGCCCTCGTCGGCGACGGAGGCGATCACGGGGCGTCCGGAGGTGAAGTAGGAGGTGAGCTTGGAGGGGACGCTCATGTCGAGGACCGAGGCGCGCTGGGTGACCGCGAGGACGTCGGCGGCGGCGAGCACGTCCGTGAACTCCTCGGCCCGCGCGGGCTCCAGGAACTCGACGTTGGGCAGCCCGTCGGCGCGGGCGCGCAGGGCGTCGCGCTGGTTGCCGTCGCCCATCAGGACGATCCGGATGTCGGGGGCGAGGCGGGCGGTGTCCACCAGGACGTCCAGTCCCTGCTTGAGGCCCATGTTGCCGGAGTGCAGGACGACCGGGGTGTCCTCGGGCCAGCCGAGCCGGGCGCGGGTCGCGCCCCGGTCGGCGGAGGGCCCCCGCACATGGGTCCAGTTGGGGACGAGGCGGATGCGGCCGGGGTCGACGCCGAGCGCGGTGACGCCGGGGACGAAGCTCTCGTGGATGACGCCGACAAGGGCGGCCCCGCGCAGCGCGTACCGCTCGGCGGCGGCGGCGACGGTGGCGGCCCTGCCTCCGCCCCGGATACCGCTCTGCGCGGCGGCGGCGCCCATCAGGTCCTGGACGACGGGGAGGTGGGGGACGCCGTGGCGCCGGGCGAGCCGGGCTCCGATGACGCCGCCGGCGAGGCTGGGCATCTGGGAGATCACGGCGTCGGGGCGTCCGGGCGGCGGGGCGAACAGTCCGGTCGCGAGCACGCTCGCCTCGAACGCGGCACGTTTGAGCGCTGTCTGACGGTGCGGCACGTAGTGGCGGCGCCGGTGCACGCCGACGCCGCCGCGTATCTCCACGGTCCGCCAGACGCCCCGGTACCCCTCCTCCAGTCGCCAGGAGGGGTAGTGCGGCATGCCGGTGAGCGCCCGGACCCGGGCTCCGGACGCGGCCCAGTGCTCCGCCAGTTGGGTGGCGTACGGGCCTATGCCCGTGAGCTCCGGCGCGTAGTTGGTCGAAACCACCAGAAGTCTGCGGCCTCGCGGCGGGCCGGGCCTTGACGCTTCGAACATCGGACGATCGCCTTCCCCCACGACAACCGCTGTCCCCACCGGGGGACAGCCCCTGTCGAGCTTATCCGTTCACGGCTTGCACAAGTGTTCTTCACAGTAAGGTCGTTGGAACATCACCGGATCACGTTCACCGTGGGGGGAGAGATACGGATGGTGCAGCACAGGGTGGGTTACGCACCCGGGGTGTACGACCTGTTCCACGTCGGGCACCTCAACATCCTGCGGCACGCCCGCAGTCAGTGCGACTACCTGGTCGCGGGGGTCGTGTCGGACGAGATGGCCGCCCTCGCCAAGGGCCACACACCGATGATCCCACTCCGCGAACGACTGGAGATCGTCCGCAGTGTCCGATTCGTGGACGCCGCGTTCGTGGAGACCGTGCCGGACAAGGTCGAGACCTGGCAGCAGGTCCGGTTCGACGTGATCTTCAAGGGAGACGACTGGCGGGGCACGGAGAAGGGGGAGAAGCTGGAACGCGACTTCGCCGAAGTGGGCGTGGAGGTCGTCTACTTCCCCTACACCGTGCATACGTCCAGCACCCAGCTGCGCCGGGTGCTGGACGTGCTCGTCAGCCGGTCCGGAGCACTTTCAGCTCCCTGAACCACTTGGCGAGGAAAGCCACCAGGAACAGCGTGTGCACCACCGCGAGCACGGCGTACCCGGCGCGGAAGGCCCCGGGTGCGCCGAGCAGCAGGAACACCAGGCAGAACACCCCGTAGTCGGCGGGCAGCAGCGCCACGGCCCGCACCCGCGAGACGTTCGACGCCGAAGCCGGCACCGCCCAGGACGGGCCCCGGGCACTCGCCGCCGCCTTGCCGAGCTGTTCGCGCAGCAGCCCCGCGCAGAAGGTCACCACCGCCGCCAGCTGGAACCCCAGGGGAAGCAACAGCCATGCCTGCGAAGGCAGTTCGCCGAAGCGGTAGAAGGAGATCAGGACGGCGGTGTGGACGAGCAGCAGCTTGCCGCAGTCCACGACATGGTCCAGCCACTCCCCGTCGGGGCCTCCCCGGCCGGTGAGCCGGGCGAGCTGCCCGTCGGCGGAGTCGAAGGCGAAGCCGACCGCGAGGGCCGCCCAGACCAGGACGCCGAGCGTCCAGGACGGCTCGACGAGCGCGACCGCCGCGAGCGCGCCGTAGGTGAACAGCGCACTGGTCAGGGTGACCTGGTTGGGTGTCATGTCCGCCCGGTACGCTCCGGCCGCGAGCATCCGCCCGGCGGGCCGGTTCACGTACCGCGAGTAGAGCGAGACACCCTTGGCGCTCTTCTGTGCGCCGCGCAATTCGCGCAGCACTGTGCCCGTGCTTCCCATACGCCCCCCAGCGTCCGGCATTGCCCGCATCATGGCATGCGGACACCGGCCCGCGGGCGCTTTGACGGGGACAGGGCGGTGAGGAGATTCAGACGCGTTCCAGCGGGCGGTGCGGGCCCGCGGGGAGTTCGGCGGCGATCGTGTCGCCGGGGCGGATCACACCGCCCCAGCGGACCACGCTCATGACACCGGCCTTGCGCACGACCGCGCCCGTAGCGTCCCGGCCGACGACCTGCTTCAGCAGCCCTTCCTGAAAGGCCTCGATCTGGAGGCAGGGGTTGCGCAGGCCGGTGACCTCGACGACCGCGTCGTCGCCGATCCTCAGCAGCGTGCCGGTGGGGAGGCCCAGCAGGTCGATGCCCCGGGTGGTGAGGTTCTCGCCCAGCTCTCCGGGAGCCACGGTGAAACCGGCGTCGGCCAGCTCCGTGAACAGCTCCTCGTGGATCAGGTGGACCTGCCGCAGATTGGGCTGGGTGGGGTCCTGCGCGACCCGGGAGCGGTGCTTGACCCGCTCGCCCGCGTGGGCGTCCCCCTCGACCCCGAGTCCGGCGAGCAGCGTCACGCTGTCCCGGCTCACCTTGCCGAACGTGTGCCCGCCGCTGCTGCTGACCGTCGTGACCGTTCCGTACGTCATGGCTCCCTGCCCCCGCTCGACATGCGCGATGCGCGATCTCTTGCGACCCTACGCCCGGCGGGTACCACGCCCCGGTCCGGGTCCGGCGGTCACCTGCCGTCGGTGAGCTGCTCGTCGAGTTCGTCGAAGAGCAGATCGCCGTGTTCGACCTGGCCGGTGCGGTACGCGGAACGGGCCACCAGGTGCGAGGCCACCGGGCCGGTGAGCATCTGGAAGAAGGCGATGAGGCCGAGGGTGGCGAGTTCCATGCCGCCGCGCAGCCGTAGCGCGACCCCGGCCAGGACCAGGATCATGCCGAGGGTCTGCGGCTTGGTCGCCGCGTGGCTGCGGGAGAGGACGTCCGGGAGGCGGATCATGCCGATCACCCCGAGCAGACAGATCGCGGCGCCGACGAGGAGCAGTGCGGCGCCGGCCGTGTCGGCGATCTGGTGCCAGACGCTCATCGCGGGCCCTCCTCGGTGTCGTCGGAGCGCGGGGGGCGGGGCCGGTCGCGTACGGCGATGAAGCGGGCGATGCCCACCGAGCCGGTGAACCCGAGGAACGCCAGGACCAGCATGATCGGGAAGTAGAACGGATCCCGGGCGAACGCCGATTTGGCGGCGAGCCCGGCGATGATCAGGGCGGCGCAGACGTCCAGCGAGATCGCCCGGTCCAGCATGGAGGGGCCCCGCCAGATCCGGGCCAGCAGCAGGGCCCCGGCGAGGAGGATCAGGACGACGGCGGCGGTCAGCAGGATGCGGTCGACCTGTTCGGGCGCGGTCATGGTGCGGGCCTCCCTGCGGCGAGCTGGGGCGGTGGCGGGGGTTCGGCGACCCGGGCGATCTCGTCGGGGGTGCCGAAGGCCCGTACGGTCAGTTCCTCGATCCGCCACACCTGGCGCCGGGCGGCTTCGAGCTCCTCGGGCCGGTCGGCGTCCAGGACGTGCAGGAAGACGGTGGCGGTGGCCCGGCGCACCTCGATGATGGAGCCGCCCGGGACGTTGGAGACGGCGACGGCGGTGGCCGCGAGCATCAGGTCGCTGCGGCAGCGCAGGGGCACCCCGATCACGGCGGCCCGGTGCGGCAGGCCCAAGAAGGTCTGCCGGGTGACCTTCACCCCGGAGGTGTACATGTCGCAGAAGAGGTAGCCGACCAGCCGCAGGATGCCCCAGAGGTGGAGCCGCAGTCCGAGGTCGACCCGGGGCAGCGGGAAGGCGAGGCAGACGGCGACCGAGACGACCAGGCCGGTGAGGACGTTGGCCCAGGTGAGGGTGGACCAGAGCAGGACCCAGATGACGGTGAGCCAGGCGATCAGCGGCAGGTCCAGCACGCGGCGGCGGGTGCCGAACTCGCAGCTCAGCGGCGGCAGATCGGCGTTGCGGAACGAGAGCCGCAGGATGCGTTTCACCGGCCCAGCACCTCCTGGACGTAAGGGGTCCGCCGGAGGATCTCGGCGGCCGTGCGGTCGGTGAAGGCGGTGAGCGGGCCGGCGAACACCGTGAAGGCGAGACCGATCGCGATGGTCGCCGCGGTGGCCGCGGTCATCGGGTGGGGCAGTCGGCTGGTGGTGATGACGGCCCGTCCGTGCAGGGTCGCGGCTACGGCCTGTCCTGCCGGGCGGTGGGCCGGTGCGATGCCCTCGTCACCGGTGCCGCGGATCCGGTCGGGGCCCGCGTCCGGGTCGTCGTCGCTGTCGTCGCCGGACTCCAGGACCGTTCCGGCGGCGGCCTGGCCGGGTGGGGCGGCGCGCCAGAAGGCCAGGTTCCAGACCTTGGCGACCACGTACAGCGTCAGCAGGCTGGTGGCGGCCGAGCCCGCGACCAGCAGCCAGGCCCAGCCGCCGCCGTCGGCGACGCCGGCGCGCATCAGGCCGAGCTTGCCGATGAAGCCGGACAGCGGGGGGATCCCGGCAAGGTTCATCGCGGGGACGAAGAACAGCACGGCGAGCATCGGCGCGGCCCTGGCCAGACCGCCGAGCCGGGTCAACTCCGTGGTGCCGCCCCGGCGTTCGATGAGCCCGGCCACGAGGAACAGGGTCGTCTGGACGGTGATGTGGTGGGCGACGTACACGATGGCCCCGCCGTACGCCTCGCGGGTGGCGAGGCCGATCCCGAAGACCATGTAGCCGATGTGGCTGATCAGGGTGAAGGAGAGCAGCCGCTTCAGGTCGGTCTGGGCGACCGCGCCGAGGATGCCGATGACCATCGAGGCCAGTGCGATGGCCATCAGGAGGTCGCCGAGACGGTTGCCGGGGAAGAGCAGGGTCTCGGTGCGCAGCATGCAGTAGACGCCGACCTTGGTGAGCAGTCCGGCGAAGACGGCGGTCACGGGGGCCGGGGCGGTCGGGTAGGAGTCGGGGAGCCAGGCGGCGAGCGGGAAGACGGCCGCCTTGATCGCGAAGACGGTCAGCAGCAGCGCCTGGATCAGGGTCTGTACGCCGATGGGGAGGTCGGCCAGGCGCCCCGCGAGCTGGGCGAAGTTCGCGGTGCCGGTCGCCGCGTACGTCATGGCGATGGCGGTGAGGAAGAGCATCGAGGAGAACAGCGAGATGATCACGTAGGTGGAGCCCGCCCGCATCCGGGGTCCGGTGCCGCCGAGGGTGAGCAGGACGAAGCTGGCGACCAGCATGATCTCGAAGCCGACGTAGAGGTTGACGAGGTCGCCGGCGAGGAAGGTGCAGGACACCCCGGCGACGAGGATCAGATAGGCGGGGTGGAAGACGGCGAGCGGGGTCTCCTTGTCCCGGTCGGTCATGCCCTGGCCGAGGGAGTAGACGAGCACGCAGAGCGTGACGGCCGAGGAGACGGTGAGCATCAGCCCGGACAGCCGGTCGGCGACCAGGGTGATGCCGAGCGGCGGGGCGAAGTCGCCGAGGTGGACGGAGAGCGGGCCCTGCCGGTCCGCGGCGATCATGAGGATCACCGAGAGCGCGAGTACGGCGGTCAGCACGGCGACGCTGATGAAGCGCTGGAAGCGCCCCAGGCGGGTGCCGAAGGCGAGGCTGAGGCCGGTGGCGCACAGGGGCAGCAGCACCGGCAGCGGGACGAGCGCGTTCATCCGTCGGCTCCTCGGTCGCGGGGGTAGCGGTCGTCCGCCTTGGCGTCGCCGTCGCGTGCGTAGTCCTCCGGGTCCGCGCCCAGCACGTCGTTCCACAGGTTGCCGGAGGCGTCGCGGCCCCGGGCCTGGCGGGCGCGGTCGGCGCGGAGCCGGTCGCGGAGCCGGCGGCGCTCCTCCCGGTAGCGTTCGCGCTCCTCGGCGGTGGGCTCGGCCCCCGACCGGAACTCCTCGCGCAACTGGGCGCGCTCGCCGAGGACTTCGGCGCGCAACACGACGCGGCGGTCCTCCAGGTCGTCGTGGACCTCGTCGGTGCCGGTGATCTGGTGGCTGCGGTAGGCCATGGCCAGCAGGAAGGCGGTGGTGGCCAGGGTGATGACGATGGCGGTCAGCGCGATGGCCTGGGGCAGCGGGTCGGTGATCCGGCTCAGGGACACCCCGTAGAGCAGGGGCGCCGCTCCGGCCCGGCCGGTGGAGGAGAGGACCAGCAGGTTGATGCCGTTGCCGAGGATGACGGCGCCGAGCAGGATGCGGGTCAGCGGGCGGGTGAGCATGAGGATGCCGCCGACGGCGCAGAGCACGACGGCGGTGGCGAGGAGCGAGGCGCTGACGATCATCGGGGGGACCCTCCCGCCTCGGGGCCGCCTTCGGGGGTGAGGACGCCCGCCGCCCGTTCGATCTGCCGGTCGATCTTGGCGCCGAGGGCCCGCACGATGTCCAGGACGACGCCGAGGACCAGCAGGTAGACGCCGAAGTCGAAGAGGACCGAGGTGCTCAGGTGGTATTCGCCGAAGACCGGCAGCTCTCCGTAGTACGTGAAGGCGTGCAGGACGGTGCCGTCGGCGAGTCCGAGGAGGCCCACGCCGGTGGAGATGAAGAGGCCGAGTCCGGTGAAGAGTCCTGGTTGCAGGGGGGCGGCCTCGGCGAGTTCGAAGCGGCCGCCCGCCAGGTAGCGGGTGATCAGGGCGAGTCCGGCGACGAGTCCGGCGACGAACCCGCCGCCGGGCAGGGACTCGGCGCAGAACAGCAGATAGACCGAGAGCACGAGGATCGGGTGGAACAGCAGCCGGGCCACCACTTCGAAGACGATCGAGCGGTGCTCGGGGGCGAGGGTGGCTCCGGCGGCCAGCCAGCCGCGTTCGGGGGCCGCGTCGTCGCCCTGCGGCAGTCTGGAGGCGTGGTGCGCCGAGAGGGACCAGGCGGTACGGCCCCGCAACTCCTCCTGGACCATGGTGCCCTCGCTGCGGCGGTGCAGGTAGATGAGGCTGGTGACGCCGATCGCGGCGGCGGCGAGCACGGCGGACTCCCCCATCGTGTCCCAGGCACGCAGGTCGACGAGGATGGTGGCCACGACGTCCTTGAGCCCGTGGTCGGCGACCTCCCTGACCATGGCGGCGCCCGCCGGTTCGGCGGTGCGCGCGGCGGCGGCGACCCACATCCCGACGCCGACGGTGGCGGCCGCCGCGAGAGCCATCGGGACACGGGTGGCCCGCCGCCAGGTGCTGACGGTCTCGTGGAAGTGGACGGGCATCCGGCGCAGCACCAGCACGAAGACGATCATCGAGACGGTCTCGACGCAGAACTGGGTGAGCGCCAGGTCGGGTGCTCCCTGGACGACGAAGAGCAGCGCGGTGCCGTATCCGGTGAGGCCGGCCAGGACGACGGCTTTCATACGCCGTCGCACCGTCAGGCACAGCAGGGCGGCGGCACAGGTGAGGGCGGCGACCGCGCCCTGGAGCGGGTTGTCCCAGAGCCGGGGTCGCACCGCCCCGTCCCAGGGGGTGTCGACCATGAGGACGGCGAGCTGTCCGCCGAGCATGACGAGCAGGGTGGTGGCCAGGTACACGGAGAGGGAGCCGCGCTGGATGAAGCCGGTGACCTGGAGGGCGAGACGTTCCTGCCCGAGCAGCAGATGGCCGAAGACGCTGTCGGCGGTGGGCCAGGCGATCCGGCGGGAGAGCCGGGTGACGCGTGCGCGGCCGAGGAAGAGCACGGCGCCCACGGCCCAGGCGAGGGCCGACAGGAGCAGGGCGGGGCCGAGTCCGTGCCAGAGGGCGAGGTGGTACGGCTTCGCCTCGGCCGGGAACGTGTCGGCGTACGCGCCCAGCAGCCGGTCGGTCCAGCCGACGCCGGGGCCGAGGGCCAGGCCGAGGACGGCGAGCAGGGCGGGCGGGGCGAGGAAGAGCCACCCGACGCGGTGGACGGGGGTGTCGGGGACGCCGGGTTTGCGGGCGAACGCGCCCCAGACGAAGCGCAGGGTGTACGCGGTGGTGAGCGCGGAGCCCGCGACGACGACGGCCAGCGCCCACCGGTCGGCGGCGGAGCCGTGCAGCAGCGCCTCGAACGCGGCCTCCTTCGCGGCGAAGCCGAGCAGCGGCGGAAGGGCGGCCATGGAGGCGGCGGCGAGCACGGCGACGCCGGCGACGTACGGCAGGGAGCGGCCGACCCCGGACAGTTCGCGCAGGTCGCGGGTGCCGGCGGCGTGGTCGACGATGCCGGTGACGAGGAAGAGCGGGGCCTTGAAGAGGGCGTGTCCGAGGATCATCGCGGCGGCGGCGAGCGCCGCGTCGCGGTTGCCGGTCCCGGCGAGCAGGGTGAGGAAGCCGAGCTGGCTGACGGTCCCGTAGGCGAGGACGAGCTTGAGGTCGTTCAGGCGCAGCGCCCGCCAGCCGCCGAGCAGCATGGTCGCGCCGCCGAGGACGAGCACGACGGGTTTCCAGACGGGGACGTCGGCGAAGGCGGGGGCGAGCCGGGCGACCAGGTAGACGCCGGCCTTGACCATGGCGGCGGCGTGCAGATAGGCGCTGACGGGGGTCGGCGCGGCCATGGCGTTCGGCAGCCACATGGAGAACGGCCAGATCGCGGACTTCGACAGGGCCCCGCACAGCACGAGGACGACGGCGACGGACACGGCGAGGGTCGTCTCGGGCGGGTCGGCGACGATCGCGGAGATCCGGTAGGTGCCGGCGGCCTGACCGAGGATCAGGAAGCCGACGAGCATGGCGAGGCCGCCGAACGTGGTGACGACGAGGGCCTGGAGGGCGGAGCGGCGGCTGTGCCGGTGTTCGCTGCCGTGGCCGATCAGCAGGTAGGAGAAGACCGTGGTCAGTTCCCAGAACACATAGAGCGTGATCAGGTCGTCGGCGAGGACGAGGGCGAGCATCGCGCCCGCGAAGGCGAGGAGGTTCCCGGCGAAGCGGCCCAGCTGCGGGGTGTCGTCGGTGAAGTAGGAGGCGCAGTAGAGCAGGACGAGCGCGCCGACCCCGGCGGCGAGCAGCACCATCAGTTCGGCCAGCGCGTCCAGGCGCAGGTCGAGGGCGACGCCGTAGTCGGGGATCCACTGCCAGGACCAGGTGTCCGCGCCTCCGGACGCGGCGGTGCTCCAGCGGGTGAGGGCCCAGACGGTGGCCGCCGCCGGGGGCAGGGCCAGCACGACGAAGGCCCGTCGGCCGAGCCGGTGCACCAGCGGGCCCGCACAGGCAGCCAGGGCGAAGTGGGCGACGATGAGCGCGATCACAGACGGGTGTCCGGTGTAGGCGACGGAGCATCCGGAATAAAAGGCACTAGATACAGATATATCCCTCAGGCTGATTCACTCGACCGGCGCGCCGCGCGCCTATCGGCCGCTGTCTCCGGGAGGGGCGCCTCAGCCGTGTCCGGCGCAGGGTCCGCTGTGGTCGCAGTACGGCGCGTTGCCGGTGGCGCCGCAGCCGCAGAGCATCACCCGGGTCTCGTGGCGCGGCCCGTAGGGGGTGGCGACTTCGAGATCCCCGCGTACGTGCAGCACCCCGTCGGCGCCCAGGGAGACATGGGTGGGAACATCCGGGACCTCGTCGGGCATCCCGTCGGTGCGGTGGTACTGGAGCGCGCCGCTCGGGCAGCGGTGGATGACGTCGGCGACCTCGTCGGCGGGGGCGCTGTCCGGCTGGATCCACGGGCGGCGGCCGACGTCGAAGACGGCGGGGAGCCCGCGCACGCACTCGGCCGCGTGCAGGCAGCGGTGCGCGTCGAAGCCGACGACGATGCCCTCGCCGTCGTAGGAGCGGGCGGCGGGGCGCGGGGGCGGCTGGCTGGTCACCGCTGGCTCTCCTGGTCGGCTCGGCATCCTGGCTCCTTCAGCCTCGCCCCGCCGTCGCCTCGCCGCTACTCGGACGCCGCCCTCACGGCAGGACCGCGACCCCGTCGATCTCGACCATCGCCTGCTCGTCCCAGAGCCGGGCCACCCCGATGACGGCCATCGCCGGGTAGTCGCGCCCCGCGAGCCTGCGCCAGATCCGGCCCAGTTCGGGGGCGTGGGAGCGGTAGTCGGCGATGTCGGTGGCGTAGACGGTGACCCGGGCGAGGTCGGCGGGGGCGCCGCCGGCCGCGTGGAGAGCGGTGAGCAGATTGCCCAGCGCCACGGCGAACTGGTCGGGCAGGGTGTCCCCCACGACCTTGCCGTCCGGGTCGAGTGCGGTCTGCCCGGCGAGGAAGACCAGGTGGCCGCCGGTGGCGACGACCGCGTGGCTGAAGCCGGTGGGCGGGGAGAGTTCGGCCGGGTTGATCCGGTGGGACGGACTCATGCGGGCGGCTCCTGGGTGAGGCCCGCGGGCTCCACGGGCTCCTGGGCGGCGGGCTGCTGGGCGGCGGGCTGCTGGGCGGCGGGCTCGGACCGCTGGGCGCCGTTCGCGTACAGCTCCTTGGCGATGATGGTGCGCTGCACCTCGCTCGCGCCCTCGTAGATCCGCGGCGCGCGGACCTCGCGGTAGAGGTGTTCGAGCAGATGGCCCCGGCGCAGGGCTCGGGCGCCGTGCAGTTGGACGGCGGCGTCGACGACGTACTGCGCGGTCTCGGTGGCGTACAGCTTGGCGATCGCCGCCCGGCGCGGCACTCCGCTCTCCCCCGCGTCGTACGCGGCGGCCGCCGCGTACACCAGGAGCCGGGCGGCCTCGGTGCGGGTGGCCATCTCGGCGACCTGGTGCGCGACGGCCTGAAGGCGGCTCAGCGGGCCGCCGAACGCGGTGCGCCGGGCCGTGTGCTCCAGCGTCGAGTCCAGGGCGGCACGGGCCATCCCGACGGCGAAGGCCCCGACACTGGGCCGGAAGAGGTTGAGGGTGTTCATGGCGACGCCGAAGCCCCGGTCGGGCTCGCCGAGCACATCGTCGGCGGTGACCGGTACGCCGTCGAACTCCAGGGTGCCGATGGGGTGCGGGGAGAGCATGTCGAGCGGGGAGCCGGTGAGCCCGGGGCGGTCGGACGGGACCAGGAACGCGGTGATGCCGCGGGATCCGGCGCCGGGGGTCGTGCGGGCGAAGACCACGGCGAAATCGGCCTCGGGGGCGTTGGAGATCCAGCACTTCTCGCCGGTGAGCGCCCAGCCGGCCGGGGTGTGCTCGGCGGCCAGGCCCAGGGCCGCCGCGTCGGAGCCCGCACCCGGCTCGCTCAGGGCGAACGCCGCGACGGCCCGCCCTGCCCGGACCTCGGGGAGCCAGCGCTCGCGGTGGGCGGGGGTGCCCGCCTGGACGATCGGGGTGGTGCCGAGCCCCTGGAGGGCGAGGGCGGTCTCGGCCTCGGTGCAGCCCCGGGCCAGGGACTCGCGCAGCAGGCACAGGTCCAGCGCCCCGGAGCCCAGCATCCGGCCGAGGAGGCCCAGCTCGCCGAGAGCGGCCAGCAGCGGGCGGTTGACGCGCCCGGGCTCTCCCTTCTCCGCCAGCGGGCGCAGCTCCTGTGCGGCGAGGGTGCGCAGCTCTTCGCACCAGGCGGTTTGTTCCGGTTCGAGGGAGAATGCCGTCATGGCGGCGCCTCTCTTGTCGCGTCGTGTCGCGTGCCCTGTCGCGTCGCGTGACATCTCGTCGCATCGCATCGCACGTCATGTCTTATCGCGGACCGTTGACTACCGTCACCCAAACGATACGCTCCAAAGGCGACAAGGGGGCGATCCTTCATGGAGCCGAATTCCTCGCCGAACACGCCCACAGCCGCCGCCGACGCGTCCGTACGCGTCCCCGGCGCGCATCCCGAGCCGTCCGGGCCCGCCGCGGGCGCCCACACCGACACCTTCACGCGCGACCACCTCCCACCGCCGGAGCAGTGGCCGGAGCTCCTCCTGGAGGCCCCCGCGCCGCGCTACCCCGACCGGCTGAACTGCGGGCACGAACTGCTGGACCGCACCGTCGAGGTACGGGGCGCCGACCGCCCGGCGCTGCGCTCCGGCGACGGAAGCGTCTGGAGCTACGGCGAGCTGCGGGAGACGGTGGACCGCATCGCCCATGTGCTGACGGAGGACCTGGGCGTCGTGCCGGGCAACCGGGTACTGCTGCGCGGGCCGACGACTCCCTGGCTGGCCGCCTGCTGGCTCGCCGTCATGAAGGCGGGCGCGGTCGCCGTCACCGTACTGGCGCAGGCGCGCGCGGCGGAGCTGGCCACCATCTGCTCACTGGCGCGGATCAGCCACGCGCTGTGCGACGCCCGTTCGGTACGGGATCTGGCCGAGGCGGACGTGGACGGCCTGCGGACCACCCTGTTTGGCGAGGACGCGCCCGGGGACCTGACCCGGCTGGCCGCGTCCAGGACCGGGCCGTACCGCGCGGTGGACACGGCCGCCGACGAAGTCGCGCTCATCGCGTTCACCTCGGGGACCACCGGCCGCCCCAAGGGCTGCATGCATCTGCACCGGGACCTCCTGGCCATCGCCGACACCTTCTCCCGGCACGTGCTGCGCCCCTCGGCCGACGACGTGTTCGCGGGCAGTCCACCGCTGGGCTTCACGTTCGGCCTGGGCGGGCTGCTGGTCTTCCCGCTGCGGGCCGGGGCCTCGACGCTGCTGCTGGAGCAGGCGGGCCCACGGCAGCTGCTGCCCGCCCTGGTCCGGCACCGGGTCTCGGTGCTGTTCACCGCGCCGACGGCCTACCGCACGATGCTCGGGCAGCTGGACGGCCACGACCTCTCGGCGCTGCGACGCTGCGTGTCGGCCGGGGAGAACCTCCCGGCGGCGACCTGGCGGGCCTGGTACGAGGCGACGGGCTTGCGCGTCATCAACGGCATCGGGGCCACCGAACTGCTCCACATCTTCATCTCCGCCGCCGACGACGCGATCCGGCCGGGCACGACGGGGGTGCCCGTGCCGGGCTGGCAGGCCCGCGTGGTGGACGAGCGCGGGGACGAACTGCCCGACGGCGAGGCGGGGCTGCTGGCCGTGCGCGGCCCGGTCGGCTGCCGCTATCTCTCCGACCCGCGGCAGACGGAGTACGTCCAGAACGGCTGGAACATGACCGGCGACACCTTCGTCCGCGAACCGGACGGCTACTTCCGCTACGTGGCCCGCGCCGACGACATGATCATCTCCTCCGGTTACAACATCGCGGGCCCCGAGGTGGAGGACGCCCTGCTGCGCCATCCGGAGGTCGCGGAGGCCGCCGTGGTGGGCCGGGCGGACGAACTGCGCGGCGAGGTCGTGGTGGCGCACGTGGTGCTGCGGGAGGGCTCGGAGCAGACCGCGGACTCACTGCGCGCCCATATGAAGGCCAATCTGGCGCCGCACAAGTGCCCGCGGGTCTTCGTCTTCCGGGAGTCCCTGCCACGTACGGCCACCGGCAAACTCCAGCGGTTCCTGCTACGGGACCAGCACCCCTAGAGTGATCACGTGGCCGAGTTGCGCACCCCCCGTTCCCTGATCGTCACGCTCTACGGCGCCTACGGCCGCCCGCCGGACGGCGCCCCGTTCGCGGTGTCGGAGCTGATCCGTCTGCTGCACGCCGTCGGCGTCGACGCCCCCTCCGTACGCTCCTGCGTCTCGCGGCTGAAGCGGCGCGGGCTCCTGGTGGCCGCCCGTGCGGCCGACGGCTCGGCGGGGTACGCGCTGTCGCCGGACGCCCGGCAACTGCTGGACGACGGGGACCGGAGGATCTACGGGCGGCCCGCACCGCGACTTTCCGACGGCTGGGTGCTCGCGGTGTTCTCCGTGCCCGAGGCGGAGCGCAGCAAGCGCCATCTGCTGCGCTCCCGGCTGGCCCGGCTGGGCTTCGGCACGGCCGCGCCCGGGGTGTGGATCGCGCCGGCCGGCCTGTACGAGGAGACCC
Organism: Streptomyces sp. rh34; assembly: GCF_002551245.1. Taxonomy (GTDB): domain Bacteria; phylum Actinomycetota; class Actinomycetes; order Streptomycetales; family Streptomycetaceae; genus Streptomyces. The sequence goes on along the minus strand of NZ_NTGZ01000029.1, from coordinate 19,717 downwards.
GGCACACCTTGGAGCGGCTCGGACTCACCCCGTACGTGGACCTGTTCCGCGGCGAGCACCTCGGTTTCGCCGCCACCCGCGAGGCGGTGGCCCGCTGGTGGGACCTGGCGGCGGTGGCGCGCCTGCACCACGAGTTCCTGGAACTGCACGAGCCGGTGCTGCGGGACTGGGAGACGTCCGGGGACACCGATGGCGCAGCCCGCCCGCAGACCGCCTACCGGGACTATCTGCTGGCCCTGGACTCGTGGCGTCAACTCCCGTACGCGGACCCGGGTCTGCCGTCGGAACTGCTGCCCGGGGACTGGCCGGGCGGCCGGTCGGCGGAGGTGTTCGGCCGGCTGCACGAGCGGCTGCGCGACGCCGGGGAGCGCTATGTGCGGCCGTGACCCCCGCCGGGGGTGAAATCCAGATGCCCCGGACCCCTGCCCGCGGGCAGGATGAGGCATGGCCTGGACCTCCACGCGGACAGGCTGCTGTTGAGGAGGAGCCCGTGACGGCGGAGCCCGTGATCATGGAACCCGGGAGCGAGCAACCGGAGACCCCGGAGCCGCTGTGGCTCGTCGCCGCGAACGTGGTGCGGTGGCGGCGGTACGGGGACGGCGGGCAGGAGCTGCGGCCCGGGACCAAGTCGTACCGGGGCGGGTCGAAGGTGCACGTCGTCGGCACCTATGGGGGCATGGGGCACGAGCAGTTGACCACCATCGGGCGCGGCCGGCACACCGGTGCGTACATCACCATCGACATGGCGACCCGCAATCTCCACACCTTCCGGCCCGTCGCGGTGTACAGCCCGGCGGTGTTGCGCCGCGTGACAGCGGTGGGCGTCGACGGGTCCTGGGCCACGCGGGAGCACGCCGAGGAACTGGCCGCGCTGCTCGGGCGCCTGGCCCCGCGGTACCGCGAGGAGCGCTGGCGCGGTGCGCCGCACCCCGTTCCGTGCCGCTGTCACGACTGCCTCAGCCCAGCCTGAGCCGGGGCTTCGGTCCGTCGGTGCGGCCGGTGGGCGGGGGGCGGCTGCCCGCGCCGTACGGAAGGGGCCAGGGAGCGCCGGGACCGGTGTAGCCCTGTTCGGCCGCCGCGTGCAGGGTCCAGTGCGGGTCGTACAGATGGGGGCGGGCCAGGGCGCAGAGATCGGCTCGGCCCGCCAGGAGCAGGGAGTTGACGTCGTCCCAGGAGGAGATCGCACCGACCGCGATGACGGGGACGCCGACGGTGTTGCGGATCCGGTCGGCGTACGGGGTCTGGTAGGAGCGGCCGTACTCGGGGCGCTCCTCGGCCACGACCTGGCCGGTGGACACGTCGATGGCGTCGGCCCCATGGTCGGCGAAGGCGCGGGCGATCGTGACGGCGTCCTCGGCGTCGGTGCCGCCCTCGGCCCAGTCGGTGGCGGAGACCCGCACGGTCATCGGCCTTTCCCGCGGCCAGACTTCGCGTACGGCGTCGAAGACCTCGAGGGGGAAGCGGAGTCTCGCCTCCGGTGATCCGCCGTGGGCGTCGGTGCGGCGGTTGGTGAGCGGGGAGAGGAAGCCGGAGAGCAAGTAGCCGTGAGCGCAGTGGAGTTCGAGTAGATCGAAGCCGCTGTCGGCGGCGCGCCGGGCGGCCGCCACGAACTGCTCGCGCACGGCGAGCATTCCGGCTCGGTCCAGCTCCGTCGGGACCTGGCTGAGGCCGGGCTCGTACGGGAGCGGGGAGGCGGCCGTCAGCGGCCAGTTGCCGGTCTCCAGGGGCTGGTCGATGCCTTCCCACATCAGCTTCGTGGAGCCCTTGCGGCCGGAGTGTCCGAGCTGCACGCCGATGGCGGCGCCGGGGGCCGAGGCGTGGACGAAGTCGGTGATCCGCCGCCAGGCGTCGGCCTGTTCGTCGTTCCACAGGCCGGTGCAGCCGGGGGTGATGCGACCCTCGGGGCTGACGCAGACCATCTCGGTCATGGTGAGTCCGGCGCCGCCGAGTGCGCGGGCCCCGAGGTGAACGAGGTGGAAGTCGGCGGGCAGCCCGTCGACGGCGGAATACATGTCCATGGGTGAGACGACGACGCGGTTGCGCAGTTCGAGGCCGCGCAGGCGCAGCGGAGCGAACATCGGCGGGGTGCCCGGCGGGCAGCCGAACTCCTCCTCGACGGCGGCGGTGAACGAGCCGTCGCGCAGCCGGAGGTTGTCGTGGGTGACCCGGCGGCTGCGGGTGAGCAGGTTGAACGCGAAGCGCCGGGGCGGCTGGTCCAGGTAGGTGGCCAGCTCCTCGAACCAGCGCAGACTGGCGGCGGCGGCGCGCTGGGTGGAGGCGACGACGGGGCGGCGCTCGGCCTCGTACGCGGCCAGGGCGCCGGGCAGGTCCGGCTGCTCCTCGACGCAGGCGGCCAGCGCCAGGGCGTCCTCGACGGCGAGCTTGGTGCCGGAGCCGATGGAGAAGTGGGCGGTGTGGGCGGCGTCGCCGATGAGCACGGTGTTGCCGTGGGACCAGCGGGAGTTGGTGACCGTACGGAAGGCGAGCCAGGAGGACCGGTTGCCGCGCAGCGGACGGCCGTCCAGGGCTTCGGAGAAGAACTTGGCGCAGCGGGCGGTGGATTCGTCCGTGTCGCAGGCGTCGAGCCCGGCGGCGCGCCACACCTCCTCGCGCATCTCGACGATCACGGTTGAGGCGTCCGCGGCGTACGGGTATCCGTGCAACTGCATGACGCCGTAGGGGGTTTCGGCGATCTCGAAGCGGAAGGCGTCGAACGCGAAGTCGGCGGCGAGCCAGATGTAGCGGTTGCGGTGTTCGGTGATGCTCGGGCCGAAGGCGTCGGCGTGGGCCCCGCGGGTGGCGCTGTGCACCCCGTCGGCGGCGATGACCAGGTCGTGGTGCGCGGCGAGCGCGGCGGCGGGCGGGGCCGGGGAGCGGAAGCGGAGGTCGACGCCGAGGCCCGCGCAGCGCGCGCGCAGGATCTCCAGGAGCCGGCGGCGGCCGAGGGCGGCGAAGCCGTGGCCGCCGGAGGTGTGGGTCCGGCCCCGGTGGACGATGTCGATCGTGTCCCAGCGGACGAACGCGCGGCTCAGCTCCCGGTACACCTCGGGGTCGGCGTGTTCGATGGAGCCGAGGGTCTCGTCGGAGAGGACGACGCCGAAGCCGAAGGTGTCGTCGGGGGCGTTGCGCTCGAAGACGGTGACCGTGCGGTCCGGGTCGAGCCGCTTGAGGAGGGCCGCGGCGTAGAGACCGCCGGGGCCGCCGCCGATGACCGCGATCCGGCGCGCGGACGAGGGGCCCCGGCGCGGGGCGGTCGCCGTGTCCGGGCGCCGGTTGGCTTCGGGGGCCGGCACGGCGGCTACCTCCCCTGCCACTTCGGGGGCCGCTTCTCGGTGAAGGCGGCGTGGAACTCGGCGTAGTCCTCGCCGTGCATCAGGAGCGCCTGGGTGTTGGCGTCCAGCTCGACGGAGGCGGCCAGCGGCATGTCCAGTTCGGCGGTGAGCAGGGCCTTGGTCTGGGCGAGGGCGAGGGCGGGGCCGTCGGCGAGGCGGCGGGCCAGCTCGGCGGCGCGTTCGTCGGCCCTGCCCTCCTCGGCCAGTTCGCTGATCAGCCCGATCCGCTCCGCCTCGGGGGCGCGGACGGCGTCCCCGAGCATCAGGAGCCGGGTGGCGTGGCCGAGGCCGACGACCCGGGGCAGCAGGTAGGCCGCGCCCATGTCGCCGCCGGAGAGGCCGACCCGGGTGAAGAGGAAGGAGAAGCGGGCCGACGGGTCGGCGATCCGGAAGTCCGCCGCCAGGGCCAGCACGGCTCCGGCTCCGGCGGCGACGCCCTGGACGGCGGCGACGACCGGGAAGGGGCACTCCCGCAGGGCCCGGACGACCTGGCCGGTCATCCGGTTGAAGTCGAGGAGCTGCGCGGTGTCCATGGCCAGGGTGGCGCCGATGATCTCGTCGACGTCGCCGCCGGAGCAGAAGCCGCGCCCCTCGCCGGCGAGGACCAGGGCGCGGACGGAACGTTCCCGGGAGAGCTCGGCGAGGAGGTCGCGCAGGTCCGCGTAGGCGCCGAAGGTGAGCGCGTTGAGTTTCTCGGGGCGGGCGAATGTGACAGTGGCCACACCGTCGTCCCGGGTCAGCCGCAGATGACGCCATTCCTCGGTACTCGGGGCCGAGCTGGGAAACGGGCTCATGGAGGGGTCCCCTTCAGCGATCGGGCCGGCGTCGGCCGTGCGCGGGTCGCGTTCCGCCTTCGAAGTTATCACTCTTACGTGACTGCCGTCACGAGATCGCAATACAGCTTCCATGAGACCGTTGTGGCGAAAGTCCCCTTTGCTCCGACCGACCGCCTCTATGGCCGGCCCGGAGCGGTTCGTAAGGTGGAAACCAGGAAGTCTCGGCACGAGTACCGCGTGAACCCCAGAAGTCGAGACCTCCCGCTTCGAGGAAGACCCGCTCCCGAACGGAAACCCCGCCGTGCCGCCCGACGTCCCCGTCCCCGCTTCCTGGCGCATCGCCCTGCCGCACTCCACGGCGGCCGTGCCGATCGCCCGCGCTCTCATCCGTACGGCGCTGTCGGACATCGACGCCCCGGCCGACAGCGACACCGCCGAGCTGCTGACCGCCGAACTGGTGGCCAACGCCGTCGAGCACACGCTGGGCGGTGAGCCCATCGAGCTGGTCGTGGAGCTGCTGCCCACCGGCTGCCAGGTCGAGGTGCACGACCGCGACCCCGCCCCGCCGGGCGACCTGTCGCGGCCGCAGCCGGGCTGTGAGGTCGATCCCTGGCAGGAGCACGGCCGCGGCCTGCTGCTGATCCGGACCCTCAGCTCCGCCTGCGGTCACCGCACCACGGAGCACGGCAAGGCCGTCTGGTTCACGCTTCCGGCGATACCGGCGCAGCCGGGCCCGTCCCCGGGGAGCTGACCAGCCGGGAGCGCTTGCGCCCGTAGCCGGCGTACAGCAGCGAGCCGACGGCGAGGAAGACCGCGAACTGGACCCAGGTCGTCCAGCCGGTCCCGTACATGAGATACAGGCAGAAGGCGACGCCCAGCAGCGGGCTCACCGGGTAGAGCGGCACCCGGAAGGTCCGCTTCAGCTCGGGGTTGCGCCGCCGGAGCACCACCACCGCCACATTGACGGCGACCATCGTGGCGAGCGTGCCGATGGTCGTCAGGTTCACCACGACGTCGAGCGGGACGAACGCGGCCGGGACCGCGAAGACGCAGGCGACGATCCAGGTGTTGGCGACCGGGGTGTGGGTCTTGGGCGAGACCCGCTCGAAGACGCGCGGGATGAGCCCGTCGCGGGACATCGACATCAGGATGCGGGTCTGTCCGTACATCACGGCGAGTACCACCGAGGCGATGGCGACGACCGCGCCGAAGGCGATGATGCCGCCGCCGACCGTGGAGTCGGTGACCTGGTTGACGGCGATCGAGAGGGCCGCGCTCCTGTTCGCGACGGCGTCCGAGCCGATCGCGCCGATCGCCGAGAGCGCCACCGCGCAGTAGAGCAGGGTGACGACGCCGATGCAGATCAGGATGGCGATGGGGATGTTCCGCCGGGGGTTCTTGACCTCTTCGCCGGCGGTGGTGATGGCGTCGAAGCCGATGTAGGAGAAGAACGCCAGCGAGGCGCCCGCGGTGATGCCGCCGAGCCCGTGGGTCGCGAACGGCATGAGGTTGTCGTCCTGGAACGCGCTGAACGCCACGGCGCAGAACGCGACCAGGATGCCGATCTTGAGCATCGCCATGGCGGCGGTGGCGGCGGCGCTCTCCCGGACACCGCGCACCAGCAGCGCGGCGGCCATGGCGATCACGACGACCGCCGGCAGATTGACCACACCGCCGTCGGCCGGACCGGCGGACAGGGCCTCGGGGAGTTCCCAGCCGATCACGCTGTTCAGCAGCTCGTTGACGTACTGGCTCCAGCCCACCGCGACGGCGGAGACCGACACGCCGTACTCCAGCAGCAGGCACCAGCCGACGAGGAAGGCGGTGCGCTCACCGAGGGCCGCGTACGCGAAGGAGTACGAGCTTCCGGAGACCGGGATGGCGCTGCCCAGCTCCGCGAAGGACAGGGCGGTGAAGATGCAGGTGATCGCCGCGAGGACGAACGAGATCACGACGGCGGGGCCGGCCTCGGCGACGCTGTCGGACAGCCCGACGAAGATGCCGGTGCCGACGATCGCGCCGACCCCGAAGCAGACGAGCTGGAAGAGGCCCATCGTGCGCTTGAGTCCGTGGCCCTCCAGGTCGCCGCCGGACTCGGCGATGAGCTGATCGGGGCTCTTGCGGCGCAGCCCCGGCTTCGAGGGGGCGGGGTGCTGCGGGGCGCCGGAATACGGCAGACCGGGACTCATGCGGGACGTTCTCATCTCTGGTGGTGCAGTGGGGGGACGTTTCCCGGTGCGTACGGCGGCCGTGGGGACCGCGAGCGGCACATGGGAAGGGGGCCCGGGCATCGCGAGCCCGAACCCCACCAAGAGGCGACATCGTAGCCACCATCGCGCATGTTCACCCAATCGGGTGCATGAGCATGCGAAGCACCCGAACCCGGCCCCGGGCTACTTCCCGGCCAGCGTCGCCACCAGCACGGCCTTGATCGTGTGCATCCGGTTCTCCGCCTGGTCGAAGACGACCGAGTGCGCGGACTCGAAGACCTCGTCGCTGACCTCCAGCTCGGTCAGCCCGTACCGGGCGTGGATGTCCCGGCCCACCTGGGTGCCGAGGTCGTGGAAGGCGGGCAGGCAGTGCAGGAACCTCACGTCCGGGTTGCCGGTGGCCCGTAGGACGTCCATCGTCACGGCGTAGGGCCCGAGGGCGGCGATGCGCTCAGCCCACACCTCCTTGGGCTCCCCCATGGAGACCCAGACGTCGGTGGCGACGAATTCGGCGCCCCGGACGCCCTCGGCGACGTCGCCGGTGAGGGTGATCGTCGCGCCGCTGACCTCGGCGAGCTCCCGGGCCCGCGCCACGACGGCCTCGTCCGGCCAGTACGCCTCGGGGGCGACGATCCTGACGTCCAGGCCGAGCAGCGCGCCGGTGACCAGGTAGGAGTTGCCCATGTTGAAGCGGGCGTCGCCGAGGTAGGCGAGGGCCGTCCCCATGACGGGGCCCTCGCGGAACTCGGTCATGGTGAGCACGTCGGCGAGCATCTGGGTGGGGTGCCAGTCGTCCGTGAGCCCGTTGAAGACCGGCACCCCGCCATAGGCGGCCAGCTCCTCGACGGCCTGCTGACTGTCGCCCCGGTACTCGATCCCGTCGAACATCCGGCCGAGCACCCGGGCGGTGTCCTTCACTGACTCTTTGTGACCCATCTGGGAGCCCGACGGGTCGAGGTAGGTGGTGGAGGCGCCCTGGTCGGCGGCGGCGACCTCGAACGCGCAGCGCGTACGGGTCGAGGTCTTCTCGAAGATCAGCGCGATGTTCTTCCCGCGCAGCCGCTGGACCTCGACCCCGGCCTTCTTGGCCGCCTTGAGCTCGGCGGCCAGGGCGACCAGGCCGAGAAACTCCTCGGAGGTGAAGTCCAGCTCCTTGAGGAAGTGGCGGCCGGTGAGGTCTATGGCCATGATGACTGCTCCTGGGGTCGGACGGGGATCGGCGCACTGCCCACGGGCAGAACCGGAAGTCTATACGATGACCCGCATCCCTATACAGAGACTGGGGTAGCGGTCGCACGCCTCTCAGGCCACCGGGTCCCGCTCCACCGGGCAGCTCATACAGCGCGGCCCGCCCCGTCCCCGGCCCAGCTCGCTGCCCCGGATCTCGATCACCTCGATGCCCTGCTTGCGCAAGTAGGTGTTGGTCGTGGCGTTGCGCTCATACGCGACGACGACCCCGGGCTCGACCGCGAGCACGTTGCAGCCGTCGTCCCACTGCTCGCGCTCGGCCGCGTGCACGTCCTGGGTGGCGGTGAGCACCCGGATGGAGTCGAGGCCGAGAGCGGCGGCGATGGCGCGGTGCATGTGCTCGGGCGGATGGTCGGTGACCTTCAGCTCGCGGGGGCCGCTTCCGGGCTCGATGGTGTACGAGCGGAGCATGCCGAGACCGGCGTACTGGGTGAACGTGTCGCCGTCGATCATCGTCATCACCGTGTCCAGGTGCATGAACGCCCGGGCCTTGGGCATGTCGAGCGCCACGATGGTGCGCGCGGAGCCGGTGTCGAAGAGGCCCCGGGCCAGCATCTCCACGGCCTGCGGTGTGGTGCGCTCGCTCATCCCGATGAGGACCGCTCCCTGCCCGATGACCAGGACGTCACCACCCTCGATGGTGGAGGGATAGTCGTCCTGACCCTCCGACCAGTGGTGGAAGACCCCCGCCTCCGGTCCGGTGAACAGGGGATGGTGCCGGTAGATCGCCTCGAAGTGGACGGTCTCGCGCTGCCGGGCGGGCCAGCGCATCGCGTTGATGGAGACCCCGTCGTAGATCCATGCCGAGGTGTCCCGGGTGAAGAGGTGGTTGGGCAGCGGGCCGAGCAGGAAGTCGTCCAGGTCCATCACGTGGAAGCGGACGGAGGTCGGCTCGTTGTGCCGCTCCAGGAACTCCCGCTTGGTCATACCGCCGACCAGCGCCTCCGCCAGCTCGTCCGAGGACAACTCCTCGAAGGCGGCCCGCAGATGCTCGGTGGCGAGCGGACCGTACTCCTTCTCGTCGAAGACCCGGTCGAGCACGATCCGCCGGGCGACCGGGATGTCGAGCGACTCGCGCAGGAGATCGCCGAAGAGGTGCACGGCGACACCTCGGTCGCGCAGCACATCGGCGAAGCCGTCGTGCTCCTCCCGGGCGCGGCGCACCCACAGGACGTCGTCGAACAGGAGCGCGTCCTTGTTCCTGGGGGTGAGCCGCTTCAGCTCCAGATCGGGGCGGTGCAGTATGACGCGGCGCAGCCGCCCGGCTTCGGAGTCGACTTGGAATCCCATGCCTTCATCCTCACCGCGCGGAGCGCCGTTCACCCGGCGAACCGCCCACCGGTTCGGCGTGGTTGTCCGCGCCGGGGGGTTCCGCCGGTCAGAGGCGGGGGTCCACCGGCTCCGACTCCAGGGCGAGGACGGCGAACACCGCCTCGTGGACCCGCCAGAGCGGCTCGCCCTCCGCCAGCCGGTCCAGGGCCTCCAGGCCGAGCGCGTACTCCCGCAGCGCCAGCGAGCGCTTGTGGCCGAGGAACCGGGAGCGCAGGCGCTCCAGGTTCTCCGGGCGGGTGTACTCGGGGCCGTAGATGATGCGGAGATACTCCCGGCCGCGCACCTTGACGCCGGGCTGGACGAGCCGGCCCTTGGCGTCCCGGACAACGGCGCCGAGCGGCTTGACGACCATGCCCTCGCCGCCCCGCCCGGTCATCTCCAGCCACCAGTCCACGCCCGCGCGCACGGAGGCCTCGTCCCCGGTGTCGACGACGAGCCGCCGGGTGATCTGGAGGAGCCCGGTCGGGTCGTGCTCCACGAGCCGGTCCAGCCAGGCGAGCTGCTCGTCGTGCGGCACGGAGGCCAGGGAGCGGCCCTGGACGGCGAGGATCTGGAACGGCGCGAGCCGCACCCCGTCCAGCCCCTCGGTGGGCCAGCAGTAGCGCCGGTACGCCTCGGTGAACGCGGCCGCGTCCCTGGCGCGGGCCCGCTGGAGTCCGGCGAGGCCCGCCACCTCGACGCCCCGGGCGACCGCCTGGTCCAGGGCGGCGACGGCCGGCGGGAAGACCGCGCCGGACGCGGCGCCGACGGCGGCGTACTGCGAGCGCAGCAGCCCGCCGGCCTTGAGCGACCACGGCATCAGTTCGGCGTCCAGGAGCACCCAGTCGGTGTCCCACTCCTCCCAGAGCCCGGCGGCGGTGACGGCGGTGCGGAGCCTGCCCAGGACCATCTCGGTCATGGCCGTGTCGTCCAGGAACGGGCGTCCGGTGCGGGTGTACAGCGCACCGGTGGGGCCCGCCGTGCCGAACCGCGCGGTCGCGGCCCCGGCGTCCTTGCAGACCAGGGCGACGGCCCGGGAGCCCATGTGCTTCTCCTCGCACACCACCCGCTCGACACCGTCGCCGGCGTACTGCGCGAAGGCCTCGGCCGGGTGCTCCAGGAAACCGTCCTCGCGGGAGGTGGCGGTGGGCGCCATGGTGGGCGGGAGGTAGGCGAGGAGCTGCGGGTCGACGGCGAACCGGCTCATCACTTCGAGCGCGGCGGCGGCGTTCTCCTCGCGCACGGCGACGCGGCCCAGGTGCCGGGTCTCCACGATCCGGCGGCCCTGGACGTCGGCGATGTCCAGCGGCCGGCCCTCCCGGCCCCCGGGAGCCTCGGTGGTCAGCGGTTTGACGGGCTCGTACCAGACCTTCTCGGCGGGTACGTCGACGAGTTCGCGCTCCGGCCAGCGCAGCGCGGTCATCCTCCCGCCGAACACGGCCCCGGTGTCCAGGCAGATGGTGTTGTTGATCCAGGAGGTGGTGGGCACCGGGGTGTGGCCGTAGACCACGGTGGCGCGGCCCCGGTACTCCTCGGCCCACGGGTAGCGCACGGGCAGGCCGAACTCGTCGGTCTCCCCCGTCGTGTCCCCGTACAGCGCGTGCGAGCGGACCCGGCCGGAGGTGCGGCCGTGGTACTTCTCGGGCAGCCCGGCGTGGCAGACCACCAGCTTGCCGTCGTCCAGGACGTAGTGGCTGACCAGCCCGTCGATGAACCTGCGCACCTGTGCCCGGAACTCGGGGTGCTCGGCGTCCTCGCGCTCCAGCTGCTCGACGGTCTCGGCGAGCCCGTGGGTGAGCTGGACCTTGCGGCCCGCGAGGTAGCGGCCGAGCTTGTTCTCGTGGTTGCCGGGGACGCACAGGGCGGTGCCCGCCGACACCATGGACATGACGCGGCGCAGCACGCCGGGGCTGTCGGGGCCCCGGTCGACGAGGTCGCCGACGAACACGGCCGTCCGTCCTTCGGGGTGGGCGCCGTCCACGTAACCGAGCTTGCCGAGCAGGGTGTCCAGCTCGGAGCGGCAGCCGTGGATGTCCCCGATGATGTCGAACGGGCCGGTGAGGTGCCGCAGGTCGTTGTAACGGCGCTCCAGGACCACTTCGGCGCTCTCGGCCTCCTCCTCGGTGCGCAGGACGTGCACCTTGCGGAAGCCCTCGCGCTCCAGGCCGCGCAGGGAACGCCGCAGCTCGCGGCGGTGCCGCTGGATGACGTGGCGCGGCATGGAGGCGCGGTCCGGGCGGGCCGCGTTGCGGGCGGCGCAGACCTCTTCGGGGAGGTCGAGGACGATGGCGATGGGCAGGACGTCGTACCTGCGGGCCAGCTGGACGAGCTGCTTGCGGCTCTCGGACTGGACGCTGGTGGCGTCGATCACGGTGAGCCGCCCGGCCTCCAGGCGCTTGCCGGCGATGTAGTGCAGCACGTCGAAGGCGTCGCGGCTGGCGCTCTGGTCGTTCTCGTCGTCGGCGACCAGGCCCCGGCAGAAGTCCGAGGAGAGAACCTCGGTCGGCTTGAAGTGCTTGTGGGCGAAGGTGGACTTGCCCGATCCGCTGGCGCCGATGAGGACGACGAGGGAGAGGTCGGTCACCGGCAGGACGCGCGCGGCGGCGGTCGTGGCGGTTTCCGCGCCGGTGGTGCTGTGGTCGCTGTTCATGCGGCTTCCGCCTCCCTCGTGTCGGTCTTCTTCTCGGTGTTCCGGTCGCGGCTGCCGGTGGTTTCCGTGGTCCGGGTGAACACGGTCATCTGGGTCGGCGGCCCCACCTCGGGGTCGTCCGGCCCGACCGGCACGTAGCGGACGGTGTATCCGTGCCGCTCGGCGACCTGCCCGGCCCAGTCCCGGAATTCGGCCCGGGTCCACTCGAAACGGTGGTCCCCGTGCCGGACGTGCCCGGCCGGGAGGGTCTCCCAGCGGACGTTGTACTCGACGTTCGGCGTGGTCACGAGCACCGTCCCAGGCCGCGCCGCGCCGAACACCGCGTACTCCAGGGCGGGCAGCCGGGGCAGGTCGAGGTGCTCGACGACCTCGCTGAGCACGGCGGCGTCGTATCCCGCCAGCCGCTTGTCCGTGTAGGTCAGCGACCCCTGACGCAGGGTGACCCGGTCGGCCTGGCGCTCCCCCATCCGGTCCAGCTTCAGCCGCCGCGAGGCGATGGTGAGGGCGCGCATCGAGACGTCGACGCCCACGATCTCGGAGAAGCGCACGTCCTTGAGAAGGGCCTGCACCAACTGGCCCTGTCCGCAGCCGAGGTCGAGCACCCGACGCGCCCCGGCGGCGCGCAGCGCGTCGAGGATCGCGGTGCGTCGGTGCTCGGCGAGCGGAACAGGCTTCTCCTCGGTGTCGGTGCTCTCGTCCACGGCGTTGTCGACGCATCCCACGTCGAGGTCATCCGACTCGGCGAGCCGTACCAGCTCCAGGGCCTGGTCGGCCTGGCGGGTGAGCCCCCAGCGGTGGGACAGATAACGCCGGGTGATCAGCGGCCGCTCGGGGTGGTCGGCCAGCCAGCCCTCCCCCGCGCGCAGCAGCTTGTCCACCTCGTCGGGCGCGACCCAGTAGTGCTTGGCGTCGTCGAGCACCGGGAGCAGGACGTAGAGCTGCCGCAGCGCGTCGGCGAGCCGCAACTCGCCCTCCAGCACCAGCCGTACGTACCGGGAGTCGCCCCACGCGGGGAACTCCTCGTCCAGCGGTACGGCCGTGACGTCGACCCGCGACCAGCCGAGCGGCGCGAACAGCTTGCGCACCAGCTCGGCGCCGCCCCTGGCGGGCAGGGCGGGCACCTCGATCCGCAGCGGCAACGGGCCCCCGGCCCGCTCGGGCATGGCCCGGCAGACACCGCCCAGCGCGGACTTGAACACGGCTGCGAGGGCGACCGACAACAGCGAGGACGCCGCGTAGGGGCGGTCGTTGACGTACTGCGCGAGCGCCGCGTCGGGCGCGCCTCCCCGGCCCTTGCCCTTGCCGCGCCGCACCAGCACCACCGGATCCACCTCCAGCAGGAGTGCGGCCGTGCAGCGCTCGGGGGACGCCTCGGGATAGAAGACGTGCGCGGAGCCGTGCGAGGTGGAGAACGTCTGCGCCTTGTCGGGATGCTTGTGCAGCAGGAAGCCCAGGTCCGTGGCGGGACGTTCAAGGGTGCCGGTCGTACCGATTGTCAGGAACACCTGTCCGAGTATGATCCTCGCCCCCCGCCCCCACCAGGTAATTTCATCCCCGTCCCGGGACGGGGATGACCTCCGGGACGACCCCGGCGACACCCCTACGGCGGTCCCTGGCTCTCCAGCCTCCCCGCCAGCTCCGTGATGAGTTCCGGCCCCACCCGGCAGCAGCCTCCGACGAGCCTGGCCCCGGCCCGCGTCCAGGCCCGCACCCGCCCGGGGTCGAAGGTGCCGCACCCGGTCCATCCCCGCGCTCCGGCGTCCCACCCCTCCCCGCTGTTCGGGTAGACCACGGCGGGCCGGCCCGTGACCGCCACCGCCTGCTCCACCGCCGCCCGCGCCTCCTCCGGATCGCAGCAGTTGACGCCGACCGCGAGGGCGGAGTCTTGCCCCGCCGCCACCGCGAACGCCTCCTCCAGCGGCTGACCGGCCCGGGTCCGGCCGCCCGCCACGCTGTACGAGAGCCAGTACGGCAGTCCGGTCTCCTCGGCCACCCGGACCAGGGCTTCGGCCTCGTCCAGGTCCGGCACCGTCTCCAGCGCCAGGACGTCCGGCCCGGCAGCGGCCAGCGCCGCCACCCGGGGGCGGTGGAAGCGCTCCAGCTCCCGGACGCTCAGCCCGTAACGGCCCCGGTACTCACTGCCGTCCGCGAGCATCGCCCCGTACGGTCCGACCGACGCGGCGACCCAGGTCTGCCGCCCGGGGTCGGCCCGGCGCGCCGCGTCGGCGGCGCCCCGGGCCAGCTCCACGCTGCGGGCGAGCAGGGCCTCTGTCCCGGCCCGGTCGAGCCCGTACCGCCCGAATCCCTCGAAGGTGGCCTGATAGCTGGCCGTGATGAGCACCCGCGCGCCCGCCCGGAGGTAGGCGAGGTGAGCGGCCTCGATCTGTTCCGGCGCGTCGGTCAGCAACCGGGCCGACCACAGCGCGTCGGACAGATCGCAGCCCTGCGCCTCCAGTTGGTTGGACAGCCCGCCGTCCAGCAGGACGGGCCCGGCGTCCAGCGCGTCGGCAAGTGTGGTGCCGGTGCTCACAGCCGCCTCCTCCTCGTCAGGTCAGGTCAGGTCAGGTCAGGTCAGGTCAGCTGGGACTGGATCTGCGAGGAGATCAGTTCCAGATGGTCCAGGTCGTCCAGATCGAGGACCTGGAGGTAGATCCTCGACGAGCCGATCGCCCCGTAGCTGCCGATCTTGTCGACCACCTCCGCGGGCGATCCCGCCAGCCCGTTCGCCTTGAGCTCCTCCACGTCCCGGCCGATGGCCGCCGCGCGCCTGGCGACCTCCGCGTCGTCCTTGCCCGTGCAGACGATCAGCGCGTTGGAGTACACGAGGTCGTCCGGCGCGCGCCCGTGCGCTTGCGCGGCGGCCCGGACCCGACCGAACTGCCTCTCACTGTCCTCCAGCGAGGCGAACGGGATGTTGAACTCGTCCGCGTACTGCGCGGCGAGCCGCGGGGTGCGCGTCGCACCGTGGCCGCCGATCAGGACGGGCACCTTGGCCTGGGCGGGCTTGGGCAGCGCGGGCGAATCGGTGAGCTGGTAGTACGTCCCGTCATAGCTGAAGGTCCTGCCGACCTCTGTCGCCCACAGGCCCGTGATGATCGCGAGCTGCTCCTCCAGGCGGCCGAACTTCTCCTTCGGGAACGGAATGCCGTAGGCCTTGTGTTCCTCCTCGAACCAACCTGCCCCCAGGCCCAGTTCGACCCGGCCACCGGACATCTGGTCGACCTGGGCCACCTGGATGGCCAGCACGCCCGGCAGCCGGAACGTGCCGGCGGTCATCAGCGTGCCGAGCCGGATCCGCCGGGTCTCGCGCGCCAGTCCGGCCAGGGTGATCCAGGCGTCCGTCGGTCCGGGCAGACCGTCGCCGGAGCCCATGCGGAGATAGTGGTCGGAGCGGTAGAAAGCGTCGAAGCCCAGGTCCTCGGCGGCCTTGGCGACGGTGAGCAGGGTGTCGTAGTCGGCCCCTTGCTGGGGCTCGGTGAAGATGCGGAGATCCATGCCCTCCATCCTGCCTCTCCGGTGCCCGCTCCCGCCCACCGGCCAGGCCGGACCTCCCCCGCATCTGCCCCTGTCTGCCCCTGCCTCCGCCAGCCGCTGCCTCCCCTCAGTGCTGCCCGTCCCCTCTCTCGACGCCCCACCCCCTCCCCTCAGCTGTCCGTACCCCCTCTCGACGCCCCACCGCCTTCCCTCAGGGACCCGCCGCCGACGCCGCGGGGCCGCGTATACCGCCGTAGGGACCGTCGCGTTCCCTCTCCCGCTCCGCCAGTCGTCTCAGCATCCCGTGCACGCGGTCCAGTGATTCGTCGGCCGCGTCCATGGCCTCGATGCACTGCCAGTACAGACCGTCCTCCCCCGTGTCGCAGGCCACTCCGACCAGGGCGATCCCGGCCTCACCGAGCAGCAGCGCCAGCCCGGCCAAGGCCGGCCGCACATCGGCGATCCCGGACAACTGGGCCGCCCTGGCTCCGCCGGAGAGCACCGTCGGGTGATTCAGCGCCGAGCACCCGGCGCCGATCTCCCCCAGCGCCCGCGCCTCGCTCCGTAACTCCACCGGGCCGTACAGCGCCAGCCGACTGCCGATCGCCCGGGCGACCGCCTGTGCCTGCCAGGCCTCCGCCATGACGTCCAGCGCACCCCGGCTGCCCGCCAGCGCCCGCCGTCCCGCCTCGATGAGTCGCTCCGCTTCCATGTGTCTCCCCCGTCCGTACGAAAACCCGCTCACCTCATTCATTACCCACAGTGAGGTAGACGGCACCGTAAAGCCAGAGGAAATCGGAAATCTGTGGACAGGAAGTCGACTGTGGATATCTCACTCACTCCGAAGAGTGACGATCGTGAGGTTCCGGAGCGCTCGGCACGGGGAAGCGCTGTTCGTTCCGCTCCAACTTGGCCACCAGCGCCGCCGTCGGATCGATGCCCAATACCGCGCAGAACTGCAGGAGATAGGCGAGCACATCCGCCACCTCGTCGGCGACCCGGTGGGCCGATTCGGGGTTCTCCATGACCCGCGCCGACTGTTCGGGCGTCAGCCACTGGAAGATCTCCAGCAGTTCGGAGGCCTCGACGCTGAGCGCGGCCGCCAGGTTCTTCGGGGTGTGATACCGCCCCCAGTCGCGCGCCGCCGCGAACGCGGCCAGCCGCCGCTGGAGTTCTGCCACATCGATGTCTGTCACGGCCTCAGGTCTATCACCGGCCACCGACAGCGCCTCCCCGCACGCCACTCCGCACGAGGGGACGGTCCGACGCGCAGAACGGGGACGGCGCGGAAGGCGGAGACCGGCCCGGAACACGGGGGCGGCGCGGCCGGGGGCGGCGGTCCGGTCCGGCTGCCGCCCCGACTGCCGCTTCCTACGACTGGGCGAGGCCCGCGGGCGTGACCCCCTCGACCTCCATGCCGACCGGCGCGAGCAGGAAGACATTGCGGTCGACGCGGTGCATGCCGCTGCCGAGACCGAAGACCACACCGCTGCTGAAGTCGAGAATCCGCTTCGCCACGTCCGTTTCCGCCGCCGTCAGGTCGAGCAGCACAGGAACCTGGGCGACCAAGTACTCGGCGACCTCGCGCGCGTCCGCGAAGACCTGTACCCGCAGCACGACGAGGCGCCGCTGTTCGGCCGCGCGCTCGTCCGGGACGGTGCGGTGGTCGATCCGGGACGGCCACTCGTCGCGGCCGCGCAGCGGTACGACCTGGGCGAGCCCCTCCCACTGTTCGTCGGTGGCGTCGTATCTGTCATACCTGTCGTACCTGCTCACAGGGCCACCCCGTCATCGAGCCGGTCGGGTTCCCGCCGGCTGCACTCACTGTTCATCGGGCAATCCTCTCGCCCCTCACCCGTTCGGCGTACCAGCGACACGGTGAAGTCTCCGTCCGTGTCGCTTCCGGTACCCGACGGACATCGGTTCATTACGCCCCGCACCGTTCGGACTGCGGTGAGCCGCCCCCCGCGGATCAGACCGTGATGACCTGGACGCCCGCATCGCCGAACCGGTCCTTCGCCTCCGCGCAGATGTGCGAGTCGGTGACCAGAACGTCGACCAGTCCGAGATCGCAGACCCGGGCGAACGCCCGCTTGCCGATCTTCGACGAGTCGGCCGCCACCACCACCCGCTGGGCCCGCTCCGCGAGCAGCCGGTTGACGCTGGCCTCGCCCTCGTGGTGGACGTACGCACCGCGTTCGATGTCGATGGCGTTCACTCCGAGGACGGCGACGTCCAGGGTGATCTCGTTCATCACGCCGACGGCGAGCGGGCCCGTCAGCTCGTACGACTGGGGCCTCGCGACCCCGCCGGTCACGACCATCTTGATCTGCGGCCGGATCGCCAGCTCACTCGCGATGTTGAGGGCGTTGGTCACCACGGTCAGCGTCGGCTGCCCGCCTGCCGCCGCCGTCTCGCCCACGATGTCCGGGCGTACCGCCAGAGCCCTGGCGACCTCGGTCACGGTCGTCCCACCGGTCAGGCCGACGACTTCGCCGACGGCCACGAGAGCGGACACGGCGCGGCCGATGGCCTGCTTCTCCGGCGCGTGACGGCCCGTCTTGTAGCGGAGCGCCAGTTCGTAGGAGACCCCGTGCGCGACCGCGCCGCCCCTGGTGCGGGTGAGCAGGTGCTGTTCCGCCAGCTGGTCCAGGTCGCGGCGGATGGTCGCGGCCGAGACATCGAGCGCCGTCGCCGCCTCCTCGACGTCCACCCTGCCGTGCTTGCCGACCAGTTCCAGCAGCGCGTCCCACCGGGCGTCCCTGGACAAGTGCGTCTCCTCACCGTCCGGCGCGGGCACCGCGTTTCGCGGGAACGCGGTCGCCGGTGGCCGGACCGCCGCAAGCGTCGCACAGGGCCGCTCGGGAGCTCTTCACCCACCTGCACCTTGCTTGTTTTTGCTCAATAACTGCATGTAGCGTGCAGAATTCTACATGCGGGCGATCAGCGCCGCTCAGCCCCGTTCCCGTGGTCCCTTTCGTTCCCGTGGAGTGCAGACGTGTCGTATGCCGAGACCGAGACAGCCAGTCAGCCCGCCTGCTGGCGGCGCGCCGCCGCCCTGGCGGGCGGCCCCGAGGCCGCCGCCCTGCCCGTCGCGGGCGAGCGGATCGCGGTCGTCGGCTGCGGTACCTCCTTCTACATGGCGCAGGCCTACGCCGGGCTCCGCGAGGGTTCCGGCCAGGGCGAGTCGGACGCCTTCGCCGCCTCCGAGTTCCCCTTCGGCCGCGGCTACGACCGCGTCGTCGCACTGACCCGCTCGGGGACCACGACCGAGGTGCTGGAACTGCTGAACCGGCTGCGCGGGACCACCCGCACGGTGGCCGTCACGGCGGATCCGCAGACCCCGGTCAGGGCGGCGGCCGACGATCTCGTCGTCCTGGACTTCGCCGACGAACGGTCCGTCGTCCAGACGCGCTTCGCCACGACCGCCCTCACCCTGCTGCGGGCCCACCTCGGCCTGCACTCCGAGTCCGTGGTCGCCGACGCGGAGACGGCGCTGGCCGAGCCACTGCCCGACGGGCTGCTGCGGAGCACCCAGTTCTCCTTCCTCGGCCGGGGGTGGACGGTCGGGCTGGCCCACGAGGCGGCGCTGAAGATGAAGGAGGCGTCGCTGTCCTGGACCGAGTCCTATCCCGCCATGGAGTACCGCCACGGTCCCATCAGCATCTCCACCGTCTCCACCGCGACCTGGATGTTCGGCGAGGCCCCCGAGGGCCTGCCCGAGCAGGTGCGCGCGACGGGCGCCCAGTGGGTGGACAGCACCCTCGACCCGCTGGCCGACCTCGTACGCGTACAGCGCCTCGCCCTGGCCCGTGCGGCCGCGCGGGGACTCGACCCGGACCTGCCGCGCCACCTGAGCCGTTCGGTGGTGCTCGACGGCGCCTGAGGGACCATGGACACATGCACCTGACCCTGTCAGCCGCCCGGGAACCGCTCGGTGCCCCGGAGTCGCAGGGGGGCGTCGTCGGCTGGGCCACCGGGCTGGTCGAGACGTTCGGCGGTCCCGGCGCGGGCGCCGCCATCGCGCTGGAGAACGTGTTCCCGCCGCTGCCCAGCGAGGTCATCCTGCCGCTGACCGGGTTCGCCGCCTCGCAGGGGGTGCTCAGCATCGCCTCGGCCCTGTTCTGGACGACGCTCGGCTCGGTCGTCGGCGCCGTGGTCCTGTACGGGATCGGAGCCGTGTTCGGCCGGGAGCGGATGCACGCCTGGTGGGCGAAGCTCCCCCTGGTCAAGGCCTCCGACCTGGTGCGGACGGAGGAGTGGTTCGCCCGGCACGGCACCAAGGCGGTGCTGCTGGGCCGCATGGTGCCGGTGTTCCGGAGCCTGATCTCGGTTCCCGCGGGCGTGGAGCGCATGCCGCTGCCGGTGTTCGTCGGGCTGACGACGGCGGGCAGCCTGGTGTGGAACACCGTGCTCGTGATGGCCGGATACTGGCTCGGCGACCAGTGGGAGGTGGTCGGGGCGTACGTCGGCGTCGTGTCCAGGATCGTGCTCGCGCTGGCCGCCGTCACCCTGGTCGGTTACGTCGCGATGCGCGTCCGGGGCCGCAGCCGCGGGCGGCCCTGACGACGCGCGACCGGGCAAGGACCGACGCGGCACGAAGGGAAGCCGAAGGGGTGCGACTCTGCGCGACGCGACCCCGTGCGGCCCGACGCGGGCCCCGTACGGCAGGACTCCGCGCCGCGCGCCCCAGCGCCGCGCGGCGCGGCCGGAACC
>NZ_NTGZ01000289.1 GCF_002551245.1 Streptomyces sp. rh34 | reverse complement strand
AGAGACAGCCGCCGGGCGGGTCGCGCTGCGGCACCGGCCGCTGGCGGGGCGGGTCGCGGAGTGGCTGGGCCGACTGGCGTCCCGGGCTCACTCCCCGGGGCTGCGGCTCGCGGCCCTGGCCCAGCTGGCGCGCTGTTCGCCCGACGGGCTGCCCGGCGATGTGGTGCCGGTGGTCGCGGGGCTGCTGCGCGAGATGCGTTCCCCGCCGGAGGAGTCCGCCCCGGAGGAGGACGAGCCGGATCCCGGCCGGGAACCGGACGCGGAGCCGGTGGACCCCGACGCGGAGCCGGTGGACCCGGAGCCGGTGGCCGCCGCGGAGACCTGTCGGGGCGAGCAGGTCGCGACGCCGACGCTCGTGGGGCAGCTGCGGTCGCTCTCCGCGCAGGAGAACGCGGGGCGCGGCGCTCCCTGGGCCGCGGATCTGCTGCGCACCCTGCATGTCGGCCTCGACGACCGGGTGGGCGACCGCACGGCGCTGCTCGCCGACCAGTTGCGCAGCCCCGACCGGCGGCAGCGCATCGACGCCGTGCGGATGAGCGGCGGGCTGATACGGGCCTGGCGCGGCCCCTACGAGGAGTTGGTGGCGCTCGTCGGCGATCAGCTGTCCGACCCCGAGCCCCGGCTCGCCGAGGCCGCGTCCCATGTGCTGGAGGAGCTGTTCGGCCTCGCCGCGCCCGCCGCCGACGCCCTGGCCGCCCGGCTGGCCGACCGTCCCGGGGACTGGGTGAAGTCCTGGGCCAGCGGTCCGCCCGGACTCGGCTCCACCGTGAAGGCCCTGGCGCGCCTCGGCGACGCCCGGGCGGTGCCCGCGCTGGCGGCGGCGCTGGAGCTGCCACGGGTGGCGCACGACGTGGGGTTCGCGGTGGGCCACCTGGGGGCGGCGGCCCAGCCGCTCGCCGGGGCGCTGCGGCGCAGGCTCGGGGAGGTGGAGCTGGACGAGTCGGCCTACGACCGGGCGAGCCCGCTGCTGGCCGGGCTGACCGGACTGCGGGCGGGCGAGGCGACGCCCGAGGTGCTGCGGGTGCTGCGCGGGGCGCCCGAGTACCGGGGCGAGTGGCTGCGTACGGCGGCGCTGCGGGCGCTGGGGTCGTTCGGCCCCGCGGCGCGGGAGGCCGTCCCGGAGCTGCGGGCGCTGATCCGCCGTCCGGGGACGGCCTCGGCGACGGAGGCGGCCGAGGCGCTGTGGGCGATCTCCGGGGACACCGGGGCGGTGCTGCCTGTGCTGATCGAGGGCCTCCAGTCGCACCAGGTGCACGACCGGCGGGCGGCGGCGGTGGCGCTGGGGGCCCTCGGGCCGCGCGCCGCGGTGGTCGCGCCCCGGCTGCGCGGGCTGCTCGCGCACGAGGAGCTGTGGCTGCGGGTCGACGCGGCGATCGCGCTGTGGGAGGTGACCGGCCGGTCGCGGGAGACCACCGAGGCCCTGCTCGCCGACTGGGAGCGGAGCCGTCATGTGCGGGTCCGGGTGGCAGAATGCGTGGCACGGATGGGGCCGGTCCCGGAGGGGTCGGCCGCAGCACACGTCCTGCGGAGCGAACTCGCCTCCGTACGCCGTCACAACGCGATGGACGGCGGGTACGGCAGTCACGACATCCACGAGGACGAGAAGCTCCTGGCGCTGTGCCGACGGGCACTCCGGGGGACGGGGAAAGGAAGCACGGCATGATCATTTTCGGTACCAAGGGCTACCTCCACCAGCTGGCCATCCTGACGATGGTGTGCGGCTGGTGCGGCAATCCGGCGGCGCACACCCTGCGCAAGCGGGTCACGAAGTTCACGTTGTTCTTCGTGCCGCTGTTCCCGTTCTCGACCAAGTACGCCACGCAGTGCACGTTCTGCGGCGGGGAGCGGCAGATACCCCAGGAGGAGGCGGACCGGCTGCTCGCCCAGGCCGCGGCCGGGCAGGACGGCAACGCCCACGGCCAGGCCCCGCAGCAGCCCGGTTTCACGCCTCCCGGGCAGAACCCGTACCAGCGCTGATCCCACGGCCCTCCTGACCGCCCCGGCCCCGCGAGACCCCGCGACCGCGGGGCAGCGGGGCCGCGTGACGTCACCCCGGGGTACGACGTCGGCATTGCGCACGGTCGTCCGATTAGGGTGAGACCGCTGTGTCGTCCGTCGTCGAAGAGGAGGCGAGCCGTGCGCCCGCACCGCGTCCCGGCGGCGCCCCGTACCGCCGTGTTCGCCCTCGCCGCGCTCATCCTGCTGTCCGGCTGCGGCGCGGCCGGCGGGCTGGAGAGCGCGGGGGACGCGCCGTCGGCCGTCGAGCCCAAGAGCCTCTGGCCGGATTTGCCGCCCGCCTCCGCCGCCCCGTACGACTACGGCGAGGGCGAGACCGCGCGCATCCCGGGGATCCGGGTGACCGGCGGCGATGTGCGGCGGCTGGACCCGGTGACCGTGGCGCAGGCCGGACTGAAGGCGAAGACGGACCGGGACAGCGGCCTGGACGATCTGCCGGACGCCACGGTCCGGCGGATCGAGGCGTGCCGGACCGCCCCGGACGACTGCCCGGTCCTCCCGCCGTACTACCGCGACCTGACCGGCGACGGCAGGGACGAACTGGTCCTCGGCATACGGATGCCCGACCGGCAGCTCGCCCTGCGCGTCTACATGCCGGACGAGGGCCGGCTGACCCGGATCATGTCCACCTACGACGCCGTCATCAGCGTGGAGCTGGCGGGCCGGGACCTGATCATGCGGGCCCCCTCGGTGATCCCGGGGTACGAGTACCGCACCGCGTGGTCGTGGGACGACCGGCAGCGCGCGATGCTGCCCACCCGGGACGAGATCCTGCGGACGCCCGAGCACCGGAAGGCCCCGAAGCCCTCCGCGTCCTCCCCGGGGACGCGATGAGGCGCCGCGGGTTCCGCTCGCCCTCCTGGACCGCGAGCCTCACCTGGAAGTCCGCGGTGTTCCTGACCCTCATGTGCTGCACCCTGGCCGCCCTCCTCGGCTTCCTGGTGCACACCGCGTTCACCCGGCAGACGGTCGAACAGGCCCGGGAGAAGACGCTGAGCCGGCTGGAGGTGGTCACCGACGCGTACGAGGCCGGGGAGCCGCTGCCCCCGGGGTCCGGCATCGACCCGCCGGGCCTGCCCGCCTCGCTGCGCGCCCTGGCCACGGGCGGTGAGCGGGGCACCGTGGTCGCGGACGGACCGCGGCGGCCGGGCGCGCGCAGCGGACCCGCCATGTGGGCGGCGGGCCCGGCGGACGGGCGGGCGCTGGCGACCTGGACGGACTACAGCCACAGTGCCCGCGCCATCGGCGGCCTCGACCGGGCGATCGTCGGCTCCTCGCTGCTGGCCATCGCCGCCACCCTGCTCGTCGGCCTGTTCGCCGTCGGCCGGGTGACCCGCAGGCTCCACCAGAGCGCCCGGGTGGCCCGCCGGATCAGCGCGGGCGATCTCGACGCCCGGGTGCACGACCCCCGGACCGCGCGCCCGGTCCGCGCCCAGGACGAGGTGGCGATCGTGGCGGGCGCGCTCGACACCATGGCCTCGACCCTCCAGCGCAAGCTCCAGACCGAGCAGCGGTTCACCGCCGACGTGGCGCACGAGCTGCGCACCCCGCTGACCGGACTGTCGGCCGCCGCCGAACTGCTGCCGCCGGGCCGCCCGGCGGAGCTGGTGCGCGACCGGGTGCGGGCGATGCGGGCGCTGACGGAGGACCTGTTGGAGATCTCCCGGCTCGACGCCCGTACCGAGCAGGTCGACCTCGCCGTCCACGATCTCGCGCCGCTGGCGGAGCGGGTCGTCCGGGCCTCGGGCACCGACACCGAGGTACGGGTGACGGGCACGGCCCGGGTGGAGACCGACCGGCGGCGCCTGGAGCGGGTGATCGGCAATCTGGTGGCCAACGCCCATCGGCACGGGCACCCTCCGGTGGTGCTGAGCGTGGACGGCGCGGTGGTCTCCGTACGGGACCACGGCCCGGGGTTCCCGGCGTATCTGCTGGACGGCGGGCCGCAGCGGTTCCGCACGGACGGTGCGGGCAAGGGGCACGGTCTGGGGCTGACCATCGCCCTGGGCCAGGCCCAGGTCATCGGCGCCCGGCTGGACTTCGACAATCCGCCGGACGGCGGGGCGCTCGTCCG
The DNA here is from genome assembly GCF_002551245.1 of Streptomyces sp. rh34. GTDB lineage: Bacteria > Actinomycetota > Actinomycetes > Streptomycetales > Streptomycetaceae > Streptomyces. The sequence continues at coordinate 4,935 of NZ_NTGZ01000289.1, read as the reverse complement.
GATGACCCTGCCGGAGTACGTGCACCTCGACGACGGTGATTCCGGCGGGAACCCCGGTGATGACGGGGGTCGGGGCGGAACGGACGACCCGGACGGCCCAACCCGGAGCGTCCCTCACACAACGTGACGCGTTGCGGACCGTGTGTGGCGAATTTAGCGTGACCAGCACGAGCCCAGCTCGTGTCCCCCACGGTCCCTTCCTCATCGCATGGAGGCAGCATGTCCCCCCTGTCCCGCCCCTCGCGGCTCCGCCGGCTCGGTCTCTGCGTCGCCACCGGCACGCTCGCGGCGCTCACCGCCGCCGCTCCCGCCGCACTGGCGGCCGACCCCCAGCCCGTCGGACAGCGCGCGGAGGCAGCCGCGCCGGACCCGACGTCCGACGAGCTCTCCGCCTCGGCCCTGCAGCGCGAGCACGAGGCGCAGCAGAAGGAGGCCCGCCAGGAGGCGCAGAAGGAGGGCCAGGCGCGCCCCCAGGCACCGAAGCGGACCTACAAGGGACGTGTCATCGCCAAGCCGTACCTGCTGCTCCGTGACAAGCCGACCCGCAGCAGCCGCATCGTCGGCTCGGTCGAGTACGGCAAGATCGTCAACATCTTCTGCAAGACCACGGGCGACAACGTCGACGGCAACAACCGCTGGTACCTGCTGACCGACGGCACCTGGGCCTGGGGTTCGGCCCGCTACATCGAGAACATCGGCGCCGCGCCGAAGTGGTGCTGACCTCGCGTCACCCGCACGAACGCCCGCCCGTGGAGCCCGGCCGTGTCGCCGTCGGCTCCGCGGGCGGGCGCCTGTCCGATGGGCGCCGGCATGAACGGAGGCGCAGAGGGGCGTGGAAGGGCACCGAAAGGTGTGACATAAGGGAAATACCGCGCGCCTCTTGCTACGTTGCGGGGCATGACCGCAACGACGGCGGACGCTCCCCCGCCCGAGCTACGCCTGCCCAAGCGGCGCGGGGTGGAGCTCACCCTCCTCGTCGGGGGCGTCCTGATCTCCGTCCTCGGCTACGCGGCGGTCGGCCTCGCCCACGACGGCGCCGTGCCCCCCGACGTCGCCGGGTACGGCGCCGGGCTCGGCACGCTCGCCCTGCTCGCCCATGTCGCGGTCCGCTTCCGGGCCCCGTACGCCGATCCGCTGCTGCTGCCGATCGCCGTCCTGCTCAACGGGCTCGGCCTGGTGCTGATCTACCGGCTCGATCTGGAGACCCCGAGGGACCAGGCCGCGCCCACCCAACTCGTCTGGTCCACCCTGGGCGTCGCCCTGTTCGCGGCCGTGGTGGTGCTGCTGCGCGACCACCGGGTGCTCCAGCGGTACGCGTATCTCTCGGTGGCCTCGGCGCTCGCGCTGCTGATCGTGCCGATCTTCTTCCCGGCGGTGAACGGGGCGAAGATCTGGATCCGGATCGGTGGACTCTCCTTCCAGCCCGGCGAGTTCGCCAAGATCCTGCTCGCGGTGTTCTTCGCCGCCTATCTGGCCGCCAACCGCAACGCGCTCGCGTACACCGGCCGCACGGTGGGGAAGCTGCAGCTGCCCGCCGGCCGGGTGCTCGGGCCGATCGTGGCGATCTGGCTGCTGAGCGTCGGTGTGCTGGTGCTGGAGCGCGATCTGGGCACCTCGCTGCTGTTCTTCGGGCTCTTCGTCATCATGCTGTACGTGGCGACCGGCCGGACCGGCTGGATCGCGGTCGGTCTGCTCCTGGCCGCCGTCGGGGCCTTCGTCGTCGGCTCCTTCGAACCGCACGTCCACAGCCGGGTGCAGGACTGGCTGGACCCGTTCGCATCGATCGACGCGGGGCAGGGGCCGAGTCAGCTCGCCCAGTCGCTGTTCGCCTTCGCCGCGGGCGGGATGCTCGGGACCGGGCTCGGCGCGGGCCACTCCATCCTGATCGGCTTCGCCGCCAAGTCCGACTTCATCCTGGCGACCGCGGGCGAGGAGCTGGGGCTGAGCGGGCTGACCGCGATCTTCCTGCTCTACGCGCTGCTCGTGGCGCGCGGCTACCGGGCCGGGCTCGCCCTGCGCGACCCGTTCGGGCGGCTGCTCTCCATCGGCCTGGCGTCGATCCTGGCGCTCCAGGTGTTCGTGATCGCGGGCGGGGTGATGGGACTGATCCCGCTGACCGGGATGGCGATGCCGTTCCTCGCACAGGGCGGCTCCTCCGTCGTCACCAACTGGATCATCGTGGCCCTGCTGATCCGGGTCAGCGACGTCTCGCGCAGACCCCACCCGGAGCAGGCCGGGACCGGGGTCGTCGCCACTGCCGTGGAGGAGGACCGGTGATCCGCTACATCCGGCGGGCCGCCGCCTTCTGTCTGCTGCTGCTGGTGGCACTGCTCGTCAACGCGGCCCGCGTCCAGCTCTTCGAGGCCGACGAGCTGGACGGCAATCCGGCCAACCGCCGCACCACCATCGCCCGTTACGACCAGCCGCGCGGCAACATCCTGGTCGGCGACCGGCCCGTGACCGGCAGCAAGGAGACCGGCGAGCAGCTCAGCTTCGAGCGCACCTACCTGCACGGCCCGCTGTACGCGCCGGTGACCGGATACGCCTCGCAGACGTACGGCACCACGCTCATCGAGAACGCCGAGGACTCCGTCCTGTCCGGTACGGACTCCCTGCTGGCGCCGCTGCCCTTCTGGAACGAGTTCACGCGGGGCCGGCAGCCCGGGGGCGATGTCGTCACCACCATCAGGGCGTCGATGCAGCAGGCCGCGTACGACGGGCTGAGCGGGCGGCGGGGCGCGGTCGCGGCGCTGGATCCGTCGACGGGCGAGATCCTGGCGCTGGTCTCGACCCCTTCGTACGACCCCGAGCGGCTGTCCGGGACCGGTTCCGCGGTGACCGACGCGTGGGACCGGCTGAACGCGGCCAAGAGTCTGCCGATGCTCAACCGGGCCATCCGGCAGACCTATCCGCCGGGCTCCACCTTCAAGATCGTGACGGCGGCGGCAGCCCTGGACGCCCGGGCGGTGACGGACGCCGACGCGCCCACGGACACCCCGTCGCCCTACGTCCTGCCGGGCACGAGGACGACCCTGCCGGACGAGGCGCGAGGCTGCGCGCAGGCGTCCCTGGCGGACGCGATCCGGGTCTCCTGCAACACGGTGATGGCCCATCTGGGGGTGGAGGTCGGTCTGGAGGGGATGGTGGAGGCCGCGGAGAGGTTCGGCTTCAACGACACCGGGCTGCGTATCCCGTCCGGGGTGGCGAGGAGCAACTTCGACACGGAGATGAGCGACGACCAGCTGGCCCTGTCCTCGATCGGGCAGTTCGACACGACGGCGACCCCGCTCCAGATGGCGATGGTCGCCTCGGCGGTGGCCAACGGCGGGGATCTGCGCCGTCCGCATCTGGTGGACCGGGTGACCACGAACGACGGGGACACGGTCCGGCAGCAGGGGTCCGATCCGTACGAGCGGGCGATGAGCCCGTCGACGGCCGTCCAGCTCCAGCGGATGATGGTCGACGTGGTGGAGAACGGCACCGGGTCGAACGCGGCGATCGACGGGGTGAAGGTCGGCGGCAAGACCGGCACCGCCCAGCACGGCGTCGACAACTCCGGACTGCCGTACGCCTGGTTCATCTCCTGGGCCCAGGCCCCCGACTCCGGCCGCCCGGCCGTCGCGGTGGCGGTGGTCGTGGAGGACGCCGCGGCCGACCGGGACGACATCAGCGGCGGCGGCAGCGCGGCCCCGATCGCCCGGGCCGTGATGGAGGCGGCGTTGGAGGAGTAGGCGGGGCGCGCGGAGGGGCGCACCGGCAGACTGGGTCCCATGACACGGACGACCTCCGCGGTGACGCGGGCCCTGGAGCGGATCGGCCGGCTGGACCCGGCGCTGCACGCGTTCATCGAGGTCTGGCCGGACGAGGCGCTCGCCCGCGAGCGGGAGGCCGTGGCGCGGCGACTCCCCCTGGGCGGGATGCCGTTCGCGGTGAAGGGCCCCTCCGGGATCCGGTCCTTCGCGGCGCGTCGGCTGATCGCGGCGGGCGGGTCCCCGGTCGGTGCGGCCTCGGTGCCGGGACCCGGCACCCACTGGCAGACCTGGGGCCTGGGAGCGCATGGCCGTACGGTCAACCCGTGGCGGGCGGACCGTACTCCGGGCGGCTCCTCGGCCGGGTCGGCGGTCGCGGTGGCGACGGGGATGGCGGAGCTGGCGACGGGCAGCGACGGAGCCGGGTCGGTGCGTATCCCGGCCGCCTGGTGCGGGGTGTTCGGGCTGAAGACGACGAACGGGCTGCTCCCCTCCCCCGACCGGTCGGGGCTGGCCTCGGCCGGGGTGCTGGCCCGGTCGGCGGCGGCGGCGGAGCCGTATCTGCGCCACGTGCTGGACGGCGGCGCGCCGGACGCCGCCCCCGCCCCGCTGTTGCCGTTGCCGGCCGTGTACAGCGAGGACCTCGGATTCGCGGAGGTGGACCCGGAGGTGGCGGCCGTCGTCCGGGCGGCGGTGGACCGCCTCGTCGCGGCGGGAACCGTACGCCTGCTGGGGCGCGAGGCCGCGCTGCTCGACCCGGTGGGGGCCTGGACGGCGGTACGGGGCGGGTCGCCCGACGACCCGGAGGCGGTGCGGGTGCGGCGGACGAACGACGAGCGGCTGGAGGCGCTTCTCGCCGGCGGGGCCCTGCTGCTGACCCCGGCCACCCCGAACCGGCCGCACGGCCACGAGGGCCCGGGGGGCCTCTACTCCACGGCGTTGACCTGGGCGTTCAACCTGAGCGGGCACCCGGCGGCGAGCCTGCCCGCGGGATTCACCGGGGACGGCTGCCCGGTGGGGCTCCAGCTGGCGGCGGCGCGTGGCGCGGACGTCCGGCTGCTCGCCGCGGCCCGCGCGGTGGAGGACGCCCTGCCCGCCGCACCGATGCCGCCCACCGCGGGGCGGCGCTGACGGGCGGGAGTGGGCGGCGGGGCAGTGGAGCGGCGGGGCGGGGGGGGCGGGACGA
>NZ_NTGZ01000288.1 GCF_002551245.1 Streptomyces sp. rh34 | reverse complement strand
AGATGTGTATAAGAGACAGCCCCGGGGGAGGTCAGCGCGGTCCGACGCCGGCCAGCGCGGCGAACAGGGCCCCGGCCTCCGTCCCGGCGGGAAGCCCGCTGACCTGGCCGTCGCCGACCTCCACCACCCGCCGCACCCCGTCCTCGCGCAACGCCAGGTCGGTGGTGACCCAGCGCAGTCCGAGGCGGCCCACCGCCTCCCGCAGGGCGGCGAGTTCGGGGACGGAGACCGGGCCGGGGGTATCGGGGTGGGCGGTGACGAGCACCGCCTCCCCGTCCACCCACCACACCCGCGCCTCGCCGTCCGCGACGAACGGCTCGAAGGACCGGAGTACCAGGCCGCCCGCGAGGAAGGGGCCCTGCAGTTCCACGAACCGGCCGACCACCGCGGCGAGTCGCTCCCGGTCCGCCAGCTCGGGCACGTAACAGGCCTCGTGCCACTCGTGCTTGCGGGACTTCACGAAGTCCTTCACGATTCCGGGCCCGGGGCCCAGGGGTGCCGCGAGCCCGGCCAGCTCGTCGGCGGTGGGCGCCGGGGCCCCCGGAGCCGTGGCGCACCAGACGCTGCGCGGCGTGAGCCCGTCGAACTCCTCGTACCAGCCGGGGAGTTCATGCGCCCGCCGGTAGGCGGCGGCGCCGGTGAGCAGGGCGCAGCCCCGGGCGTCGAGCGCTGCCTCCAGCTCCGCGTACCGGGCGGAGGGGATCATCCAGCCCCGGTACCAGTACGGTCCGGAGTCCCGCGCGACCCGGGCCACCGCCCCGGCCGCGTCCCCCGCGAGCAGCGCGTCATGATCGAGCAGCGCGATCCGCCCGCCGGCCGCGCGCGCCGCCGCGACCTCGCCGGCGAACTGTGGATCGGGCCGGGAGACCCGCAACGGGTCGGCGCAGAACAGGAATCCGTTCCGCTCGTTCATGACAGGCTGCCTCACTTCCACCGACGGGGGCTCCGGACCGTAACCACGACTCTGGTCAGAGCCGCGACAGCTCGTCCACCAGATCGTCCAGGCCCAGCGACCCCTGGGAGAGCGCCGCCATGTGCCAGACCTTCAGATCGAACGCGTCGCCGTGCGCGGCGCGCGCGTTCTCCCGGCCGAGCAGCCAGGCCCGCTCCCCGAGCTTGTAGCCGATGGCCTGGCCCGGCATCGACAGATAGCGGGTCAGCTCGCTCTCCACGAAGTCGGCGGGACGGCCACTGTGGTTGCCGAAGAACTCCTGGGCCAGATCGGGTGTCCAGCGCTCGCCCGGGTGGAAGGGGGAGTCCGCCGGGATCTCCAGCTCCAGGTGCATGCCGATGTCGACGATCACCCGGCAGGCGCGCATCATCTGGGCGTCCAGATAGCCGAGTCGCCGTTCCGGGTCGGGCAGGAAGCCCAGCTCGTCCATCAGCCGCTCCGCGTACAGCGCCCAGCCCTCGGCGTTCGCGCTGACCATCCCGACCGACGCCTGGTAGCGGGAGAGGGTGTCGGCGACGTGCGTCCACTGCGCGAGCTGCAGGTGGTGGCCGGGAACGCCCTCGTGGTACCAGGTGGAGACCAGGTCGTACACCGGGAAACGGGTCTCGCCCATGGTCGGCAGCCAGGTGCGCCCGGGGCGGGAGAAGTCCTCGGAGGGGCTGGTGTAGTACGGCGCGGCGGCCCCGCCGGGCGGTGCGATCCGGGACTCCACCTTCCGGACGCGTTCCGCGAGGTCGAAGTGCGTGCCGTCCAGGGCTTCGATCGCCTCGTCCATCAGGCCCTGCAGCCACTCGCGGACCTCGTCGACGCCCTCGATGTGCTTGCCGTGCACATCGAGGTGGGCGAGCGCCTCCCAGGGCCCGGACCCGGGCAGCACCTTCTCGGCCTCGGTCTTCATCTCGGCGAGCAGCCGGTGGTACTCCGACCAGCCGTACGCGTACGCCTCGTCGAGATCCAGGTCGGTGCCGTTGTACAGCCGCGACCAGCGGGCGTAGCGCTCCCGGCCGACCGGGTCGGGGGCGCCCTCGATCGCCGGGGCGTACACGTCGCGCACCCAGTCCCGCAGCGCGAGCACCGAAGCCGTCGCCTGCCCGGCTGCCTCGTCCAGCTCGGCCCGCAGGGACGCGGGTCCCGGCGCGACGAACTCGGCGAAGAACCCCTCGCCCTCGCCTTCCCCGCCCCACTCCGTGAGCTGCCCGACGAAGGTGGCGGTCGCGCGCGGGCCGCCGTACAGCTTGCGCTCCAGACCGAGCGCGAGCGAGGCGCGGTACCCCTCGTACGCGGCGGGCACCGCGCGCAGGCGGACCACGACCGCCGCCCAGTCCTCGTCCGTCGCGGTCGGCGTGAGGGTGAAGACCTCGGTGATGCTGTGGGCGGGCGACGACAGGTTGGAGACGGCCCGCAGGCCCTCCTCGGCCTCGTGCACGGCGAGTTCCGCCGTCAGACGCTCCCGCAGGAGCCGTCCGCAGCGCCGCTCGGCATCGCTGTCCGCACCGGGAAGCCGCTCGGCGGCGTCCAGCTTCCGCAGCGTCGCGCGGAGGAGGTCGGCGGACGCCGCCTGGCCGGCCGGTGAGAAGTCGGGCAGTCGGCGCGAGCTTGCGGGCACACCCAGATAGGTGCCCGTGATGGGGTCGAGTTCGATGAGTGCGTCGACGTAGGCGTCGGCGACCTGACGGGGCAGCGCGCTGCTCGAAGTGTCTGACATGCGGACATCCTCGTACGGCGGCACGCGTCCCGTCATCATCATTGACCTCCGGACGTCCGAAAGGCGATCACCCCCGGTGCGTCTCCGGCACTTTCCGGTACTCAGTTCCCGGCCGGCGGCAGCAGCGGCCCGCAGTCCCACTGCTGGAAGATCAGCCGGGTGTCCACCCGGGCCACCTCCCGGCGCGAGGTGAACTCGTCCAGCACCAGCCGCTGCAGATCCGCCGCGTCGGCCACCGCGACCTGCACCAGATAGTCGTCGGGACCGGTGAGATGGAAGAGCGCACGCGACTCCGGCAGGGACTTGACGCGGTCGACGAACGGCCCGATGAGTTCCCGGCGGTGCGGCCGGACCTGCACCAGGAGCAGCGCCTGCAGACCCCGGCCGAGCTTCGCCGGATCGAGACGCAGCTGGTCCCCGAGGATCACCCCGGAGCGGCGCAGCCGGGCCACCCGGTCCAGGCAGGTCGAAGCGGCCACGCCGACCTCGGCCGCGAGCTCCCGGTACGTGGTCCGCGCATCGTTCTGCAGCAGCCGCAGAAGGTGCAGATCCACCGGATCGAGAGCGACAGAATCGGACATGTGGCGAACGTAGCACGGGATAGTGCCCCTACGAACCGGTAACTGTTCAGAGTGACGGCATGGACAACGAAGTCTCGATGACGCCCCCTGCCCCCACCCCGGCCAGGGCTCTCGCCACCGAAGCCGTGCACGCCGGACGCGACGACCTCGCCTCCCTCGGCGTGCACGCCCCGCCGATCGACCTGTCCACCACCTACCCCTCCTACGACTCGCGCGGCGAGGCGATGCGGATCGACGCCTTCGCCACCACCGGGACCCGCCCCGACGGGCCGCCCGTCTACGCCCGGCTGGACAACCCCACCACGGGCCGCTTCGAGACGGCGCTGGCCCGGCTGGAGGGCGCCGAGAGCGCCGTCGCCTTCGCCAGCGGGATGGCGGCGCTGACCGCGGTCCTGCTCGCCCGCGCGAGCCAGGGACTGCGCCATGTCGTCGCGGTCCGCCCGCTCTACGGCTGTAGCGACCATCTGCTCGGCGCGGGGCTGCTGGGCACCGAGGTGACCTGGACCGACCCGGCGGGCATCGCCGACGCCATCCGCCCGGACACCGGACTCGTGATGGTCGAGACGCCGGCCAACCCGACGCTGGCCGAGATCGACATCCGGGCCGTCGCCCACGCCTGCGGAACCGTCCCGCTGCTGGTCGACAACACCTTCGCCACGCCCGTCCTGCAGCGCCCCGTCGAACACGGCGCGCGGATCGTCCTGCACAGCGCCACCAAGTACCTCGGCGGCCACGGGGACGTCATGGGCGGCGTCGTCGCCTGCGACGAGGAGTTCGCCGCCACACTGCGCCAGGTCCGGTTCGCCACCGGCGGAGTGCTGCACCCGCTGGCCGGCTACCTCCTGCTGCGCGGCCTGTCCACGCTTCCGGTACGCGTACGGGCGGCCTCGACGAGCGCGGCCGAACTGGTCCGCAGGCTCACCGCCGACCCGCGCGTCGCCCGGGTGCACTACCCGCGGATCGGCGGCGCGATGATCTCATTCGAGGTGTACGGGGATCCGCACCGGGTGATCTCCGGGGTGCGGCTCATCACGCCCGCCGTCAGCCTCGGCAGCGTGGACTCGCTGATCCAGCACCCGGCCTCCATCAGCCACCGCATCGTGGAGGAGGGAGACCGGCGGGCGTCCGGTGTCGGCGACCGGCTGCTGCGGATGTCGGTCGGTCTGGAGGACGTCGAGGACCTGTGGGCGGACCTGTGCCAGGCGCTCAGCGACGGGCCCCTTCCGCCGGCGCGGACGGACGAGCGGCCCCTCCAGTCGTCAGCCGGTCGGTCGTCAGCCGGGCGGTGATGACGAGCGTGCCCTCCTCGATCTGGTAGTCGAGGGGCAGCTCCAGCGCGCGCATCGCCGCCACCATGCCGGTGTTGTGGGACTGCGTCACGGCGTACACGCTGTCGCAGCCCGCCTCCACGGCGAGGGCGACCAGGCGGCCGAGCAGCTGGGAACCGATGCCCCGGCGCTGCCAGTCGTCCTCGACGAGGAGGGCGACCTCGGTCTCGTCGCCGTCCCAGAGGAGGTGGCCCAGCGCCACCAGTTTGCCGGAGGCCGTCTGCGCCGCCAGGGTGCGGCCGAAGCGAGGGCTCAGCAGGTGGTCGAGGTAGCGGTCCGCGTCCGCGACCGGACCGTGGTAGCGCAGGCCCAGGGTGCGCTGCGAGCAGCGGTCGTGCAGGGCGCGGGCGGCGGCGAGATCGTCGCCGCCCGCGCGGCGCACGGTGATCTCGTTGCCCTCGGGCAGGGTGAGGACGTCCTTGCCGCGCGGCAGCCGCGGGCCCAGCCGGGCGTCCAGTTCGACCAGGGCGCGCGCCCGCGCGAACTCGGTCGGCGTGAACGGCGGGCAGGGCCGCTCGACGGAGATCACCCCGCCGGACGGGTCCCGCAGCCGCATCACCGTCTCCTCCAGTACGCCCTCGACCGGGGCGCTCTCCCCGGTGGGGCGGCCGGCGACGGAGACGGCGGGCAGAGAGTGGATGGTGCACCGGCCGAGCAACTGGCGCAGGGCGAGCGGCAGCTCGGCCGCGTCGAGCGCCGTCCGGGTGGCCAGCGACAGCACCCGCGCCGGGATGTCGACCAGATCGTGAGCGTCCGCCCGCTCGATCCATGTGGAGGCGCCGCCGGCGGCCGCGATCTCCCGTGACAGCTCCCGCGCCTGGAGCGAGGCCGGCGCCCGCAGCAGGAACTCGTCGACGGTCCCCTGCGCGAGCGGGTGGGTCCCGAGGGTGAGGATGTCCACCCGGAGCCCGGCGAGGGCCACGCACAGTGCGGCCAGAGTGCCCGGGGCGTCGTGCACGGTCGTCCGCATCCGCCACAGCGTGGTCTCCTCGGTGCGGGCGATCCCGTCCGTACCGCCGCCTCGGGCCTCACCCGGCGCCCCGTCCCGCGCCCCGTGCGCCGCGGCGTCCGCTCCGCCCGGTGCGGAGTCCTCCTCACCGGACGGGGGAGCGTGACTGTGCCGTCGTGCCCACCAGGTGTGGAACGCGGCGGTGGCCACCAGCGCCACCGCCGACGCCACGAGCAGGTAGGGCCCGTCCGGCTGGTGTCCGATCAGGTTGGCGATGGCGTCGGCCACGGCCACGGCGGTGAACAGGGCGGCCAGTTCGATCAGGTCCCGCCGCCAGTGGTGCGGACGGCGGGCGCTCTTCGCGGACGTCACATCAGTCATATCCTCACTGTGAACGAACGGTGTTGCCTGATCACGAACGCTTTGTGACTGATGGGTTACGTGTTGATCTGGTCGCCTATTGTCGTTTTCGGCCAGATTCCGGGAACCGCCGCTCACTGCCCGACGCGGCCCGGCCGGAGCACCTTGGTGAACAGCACCGACCCGCCCTCGGCCCGCAGACGCACCGTCAGCTCCGCGCTGTCACCGTCGATCTCCACCTCACCGAAGAACTGAGGCGACTCCATCGGCGAGACATTGGCCCGGTCGGGAGCCCGCACGAAGACCCGGTCCGGGCCGAAGGTGGCGTCCAGCGCGTTGGCCGGGAAGCCGCCCGCCGCCAGCGGCCCCGACACGAACTCCCAGAACGGGGCGAAGTCCTTGAACGCCGCCCGCTCCGGCGCGTAGTGCTGGGCCGAGGTGTAGTGGACGTCGGCCGTCAGCCACACGGTGCCGGTGATCCCGCGGTGCTTGATGAACCGGAGCAGTTCGGCGATCTGCAGTTCCCGCCCGAGCGGGGCCCCGGGGTCGCCCTGTGCCACCGCCTCGAAGTCCGTCGCGCCGTCCGGGACCACGAGGCCGAGCGGCATGTCGGCGGCGATCACCTTCCACTCCGCCCGGGAGGCGGCCAGCGAGCGCTGCAGCCACCGCGCCTGCTCGGCGCCGAGGATGCCCGTCGTGTCGTCGGCCTGCCGCCCCGGGGAGTTGGCGTTGCGGTACGAACGCATGTCGAGCACGAACACGTCGAGCAGCGGCCCGTGGTGGACGATCCGGTACATCCGAGAACGACGCCCGGAACCGTACGAGGGCGCGAGCGGCACGTACTCGTGGAAGGCGCGCACGGAGCGCGCCGCGAGGATGTCCACGTTCTTCTCGGTGTACCGCGCGTCGTCGAGGATCTGGCCGGGATACCAGTTGTTGCGCACCTCGTGGTCGTCCCACTGCACGACGGAGGGCACCTGCGCGTTGAAGCGGCGGACGTTCCGGTCGAGCAGGTTGTAGCGGAAGTTCCCCCGGTACTCGTCCAGCGTCTCGGCGACCTTCGCCTTCTCCTCGGTCATGACGTTGCGCCAGATCCGGCCGTCCGGCAGCGTCACGCTCGCCTCCAGCGGGCCGTCCGCGTAGATGCTGTCGCCGCTGCACAGGAAGAAGTCCGGGTCCAGGCGGCGCATCTCCTCGTACACCCGGTAGCCGCCGATGTCCGGGTTGATGCCCCAGCCCTGCCCCGCGATATCGCCCGACCAGAGGAACCGCACCCCGGAGCGCCGCCGGGCCGGAGCGGTACGGAACGTCCCGTACACCGGCCTGCCGGTACGGCGCGGATCGCCCGGATCGGCAAGCGTCACCCGATAGTGCACCTGCTCGCCCGCGGGCAGGCCGTACAGCGGTGTGGTGCCGGTGAAGTCCGTTCCGGGGCCGATCGACGGCCCGTACCACCTGCGCACCCGCCGGAACGACTCGGTCGCCGAGGTCTCCACCACCATCCGGGCCGGCCGGTCCGAGCGCACCCACAGGAGCGCCGACGAGGCGGTGACGCCGCCCACCTGCACGCCCCAGGACGCTTCGGGCCGCCCCGCCAGGTGCAGCGCGGGCGCGGCCGAAGCGGTCGCGGGGGCGAGGGCGACCGCCGCCGGGGCGATCAGCGAGCCGCGCAGGACGGCACGGCGGCCGGGCGAGGGAATACGCGGACGGTAGGACATCGAAGCGCCTCCGGGGAGATGGGCGGTGCGCCGTTCGCGAGAAGGCCGTGGACCGGCGCCGGTCTTCGCCCATGCCTAGTGCCTCGCGGCGGCCGGAGCCCCAACCCCGGGTGAACGGCGCCCGTCGGCCGGGGAGGGACCGGCCGGAACGCCGGCGGCCGCCAGCGCGGCGACCCCTCGGGCGATGTCGCCGGGGGTGAGATGGGCGTAGCCCAGGACGAGGGGCAGGGTGCCGTCCTCGGAGCCGGCCGTTCCGCAGTCGCGCAGCGGCCGCAGCGCGATGCCCGCCCCGGCCGCCCGCTCCAGGAAGACGTCCTCGGGGCCGTACCGCGCGGGCAGTCGGGCGATGATGTGCAGGCCCGCCGCGATGCCGCTGACCGTCGCGCCGGGGAAGTGCTCGTCGAGCGCGGACACCAAAGCGTCCCGGCGTTCCCGGTAGGCCCGCTGGCAGCGCCGCAACTGCCGGTCGTAGCCGCCGCGCACGATGAAGTCGGCCAGGACGGCCTGGTCGATCACCGGGTTGCCCAGATCCATGGTCCGTTTGCGGGCGACGATGCGCTCGGTGAGCGCGGCGGGGGCGATCAGCCAGCCGAGCCGAAGTCCGGGAGCCAGCGACTTGCTCACGGAACCGGTGTACACGACCCGCTCGGGGTCCAGCCCCTGCAAGGCGCCCACCGGCGCCCGGTCGTACCGGAAGTCCCCGTCGTAGTCATCCTCCATGATCACGGCGTCCGCGTCCCGCGCCCAGTCGAGCAGCTCGCCGCGGCGCTGCGCGGAGTATCCGATTCCGGTGGGGAACTGATGCGCGGGCGTGGTCACCACCGCGCGTACGCCGGAGCGCTCCAGGGGCGCGAGGGCGAGGCCGTCGTCGTCGAGGGGCAGCGGGACCGTGCCGAGACCGGTCGCCGCGAACAGCGATCCGTGTTCCGGACTGCCCGGATCCTCCACCCCGACCGAGGCCATGCCCTCGTCCCGGAGCACGAAGCCGAGCAGGGTCGTCGCCTGGGCCACACCCGAGCAGACCACCAGCCGCTCCGGATCGGCCACCACGCCCCGGCGCCGGGCGAGCAGCCCGGCCAGGGCCTCGCGCAGCTCCGGCAGCCCGCGCGGATCGGGATAGCCCAGCGCGCCGTGCGGCAGCCGATCGAACACCGTCCGCTGGGCGGCACTCCACGCGCTGCGCGGGAAGAGGGACAGATCGGGGGTGCCGGGCCGGAAGTCCACCAACGCGCTCGCCGCGCGCGGCGAGCGGTCGCGTACGGGGCGCTCCGCCGCGCGTACGCCCTCGCTCACCCAGGTACCCGCACCCCGCCCGCTGCGCAGATAGCTCTCCGCGGTGAGCTGCTCGTACGCCTCGGTGACCAGCCCGCGCGACACTCCCAGGTCGGCGGCGAGCTCACGGCTGGAGGGCAGCCGCGTGCCGGCCGCGAGGCGGCCGGAGCGGACGGCCTCCCGCAGCGCGGTCCGGAGT
>NZ_NTGZ01000287.1 GCF_002551245.1 Streptomyces sp. rh34 | reverse complement strand
GCCCCGCCCCGGCCGACTGAGCCGCCCCTGCCCGCGCGCCTCGGTCCGCCGGGCCTCACGCGTCCCGGTTGCGGACCGCCCACCAGCCCGCCAGGAGCGCTGCCGCCGCCCATACGGCGGTCACCCCCAGGCCGGTCCACGGCCCCGGACCGTCTTCCGGATTCTGGTGCAACACCACCTGACCCGCGCGGTCGGGCAGGTAGCTCACCACCGTGGTCGCGACGTCCACGAGCACGAACGGAACGATCAGGAAAAGCGGTATGAGCAGGCCGAGCACCGCCACCGCGCTGCGCAGGAGCGCCGTGAGACCCGCCGCGAGCAGCGCCATCAGCGCGAGATAGATCCCCCCTCCGAAGGCGGCACGCAGCGCCCCGGGGTGTCCCAGACCGATCGCGTGCTCCCCCAGGAAGAGCTGACCGACCAGGAACGCCGCGAAGCTGGTCACCAGCCCGACGACGAGTACCGACCCGCCGATCGCCGTCATCTTCGCCGCGTAGAAGAGGGAGCGACGGGGAACCGCGGCGAGCGATACGCGCAGGGCCCCGTTGAGGAACTCGGAGGAGACCGCGGTCGCGCCGAACGCGACGGCCGCGATCTGCCCGAAGTTCAGGGCGAAGAAGGCGTTGAGGAGCGCATCGGATCCGGGCTGCTCCGCCTGCTCCTGGCCGGTGGTCCCCAGGACGAGCACGGTGATGGTGAGGGTGGTGGCGAGGACGGCCATCAGGGAACCGTAGATCGACCGTATCGACCTGATCTTGATCCACTCGGAGTGGAGAACTGCCGTCAGGGTCATGGTCACGCCTCCTGGCGGTCGCGGGTGGTCGAAGCGGCGAAAGGGGTGTCGGCCGCGGTGAGGTCGAGGTAGGCCTGCTCCAATGTGGCGCGCTCATCGCCCAGTTCGAGCAGGGGAATCCCCCCGTCGGCGGCGATCGCGCCGACCTCCTCCGCTGTGACTCCGTCGATCGCCCAGCGGCCGTTCTCGTCCTGCACTCCGGTCAGGCCCTTGGAGGTCAGCGCTGAGTGGAGCCTGCCTGGTTCGGTCGTTCGCAGGCGTACGCGGGGGCGACTGCGCGAGTCGAGGAACTGCTTCATCGACATATCAGCGAGCAGGCGGCCCCGGCCGAGCACCACGAGGTGGTCGGCGAAGGAGGCGGTCTCGTTCATGAGGTGGCTGGAGACCAGTACCGTCCGGCCCTCGCGGGCGAGCCGCTTCATGAGTTCGCGGATCCAGATGATGCCTTCGGGATCCAGCCCGTTCGACGGTTCGTCGAGCAGGACCACCTGCGGGTCCCCGAGCAGGGCGGCCGCGATGCCGAGACGCTGGCGCATGCCGAGGGAGAAGGACTTGATCCGCCGTGCCCCCACGTCGCCGAGCCCGGTCTCCTCCAGCACGGCCTTCACCCGCGACAGGGGTATCCCGTTGCTCGCGGCGAGTGCCGACAGATGGCTGCGCGGTGTGCGCGAGCCATGGGCGGCCTGGGCGTCGAGCAGTGCGCCGACGGTCCGCAAGGGTTCGGCGAGCTGGGCGTAGGGCCTCCCGCCGATCGTGGCCGAGCCGCCGGTCGGCCGGTCCAGGCCGAGTACGAGACGCATGGCCGTGGACTTGCCGGCGCCGTTGGGGCCGAGGAAGCCGGTGACCCTGCCCGGTCGAACGCGGAAGCTGAGGCGGTCCACCGCACGGGTGGTTCCGTACTCCTTGGTGAGCTCGTGGACGTCGATGCTGGTCATGTCCCCGAGCCTGGCCGGTGCGCCGGGCGCCCCGCCTCCCCCGACGGCGGGGTTCGTCTCCCTCTCATGGGGGAGCCGGTCCGCCCGGCCCGCTGGGACGATGAGGACATGCACCGCATCCTCACCCCGCTGACCAGCGCGGTCACTTACAGCCGCTGGTTGCACATGCTCGTTCCGGCCGCCGCGGCCAGCGTGTGGTTCTACATCTCCGACGACTACTGGATGCCCCTGCTCTTCGCGGTGCCCGTGGGCCTCATTCCCGCGATGCGGCTGGAGGAGGGCCTGCAGGCGCAGTTGCTGCTGACTCCGTCCGAGCGTGGGCAGCCCGACGCCTCCATCGCGGTCGCGTCCTCGGCGAGTTGGGCGGAGCGATGGCGGACCGTGCTCTGGCTGGAGGTGCGGCTCCTGATCTCGGCCGCGGCGATCATGGCACTCTGGCTGCCCGTGGCTTCGATCGAGCTCGTCCTGTCGGCGACGGGCAGGCCTCCGGGCGGGCTGGTCGAAGGCATGAGCCCGCACTGGTGGAACGCGCTGCTCGCACCGCTGCCGATCGTTCCGCTCCTCGTTCTGGTGGTGCTCGGGGGCCGGCTCATTACAGCGGCCGCCCGGTGGCTGCTGGGCCCGTCCCCGACGGACCGGCTGAGCGTGCTGGAGGAGCTGACCGAGCAGTTGTTGGAGCGCAATCGCATGGCGCGGGAGCTGCACGATTCCATCGGTCATGCGCTGACGGTGGCGGTGGTGCAGGCCGGTGCGGCGCGGACGGCGAACGATCCGGCGTTCACCGAGCGGGCGCTGGCCGCCATCGAGGAGACGGGGCGCGATGCGCTGGAGGACCTGGAGCGGGTGCTGCGGGTGCTGCGTGAATCCGGCACGCCCGTGAGCAGGCGGCCGACGCTGCGGGAGGCGGAGCGGCTGCTGGACTCCGCGCGGAGTTCCGGGGCGAAGGTGGATGCGCGGGTGTCCGGGGATCTCGGTCTGGTGCCGGCGCCGGTTTCGCGGGAGGGGTATCGGATTCTTCAGGAGAGTCTCACCAATGTGCTCCGTCACGCGGGGCCGGTACCCATCCGGGTGAGCATCACGGTGGCCGACGGGCGGCTGGAGCTGGAGGTGGTCAATCCGCTCTCCGGAGCGGCCGGTCTGCCGGGGAGCGGCAGTGGGCTGCGCGGTATGCGGGAGCGTGCCGCGTTGCTGGGCGGAAAGGCGCGGATGGAGTCGCGGGAGGACGAGTGGCGGGTGTGCGTGAGCCTTCCTCTGGACGGCATACGCTGGTCGGATGCCCTTCACCGTTCTTCTGGTCGATGACGAGCCTCTGGTACGCGCCGGTCTGCGCGCCGTGCTGGAGGCCCAGCCCGATATCGAGGTGGTGGGCGAGGCAGGGGACGGGGCCGCGGTCATCCCCCTGGTGAACCGGTTGCGGCCCGATGTGGTGGCGATGGATGTGCGGATGCCGCTGATGGACGGGATCGAGGCGACCCGGCTGGTGCTGCGTACGGTGCCGGATCCCCCGAAGATCCTGGTGGTGACGACGTTCGAGAACGACGAGTACGTGTACGAGGCGTTGAGGGCGGGGGCCGACGGTTTTCTGCTCAGGCGCGCCAGGCCCGCGGAGATCGTGCACGCCGTGCGTCTGGTGGCCGAGGGGGAGTCCCTGCTGTTCCCGGCGGCGGTCCGGCAGCTCGCCGCCGAGTACGGGACGGAGAGAGCACGGGCCGCTCTCGACCGGGCGGCGCTCACCGAGCGCGAGGCCGCGGTGCTCCGGTTGATGGCCCGGGGCCTGTCGAACGCGGAGATCGCGGCCGCCCTCGTCGTCGGGACGGAGACGGTGAAATCCCATGTCAGCTCGGTCCTGGCGAAGCTGGGGGCCAGGGATCGTACCCAGGCGGTCATCGCCGCATACGAGTCCGGGTTCGTCGCTCCGGGGTGACCCAGGTTGCGGCTCCATACCGGCTTCCCACGCTGGTCGCAGGGCTCCCGGCCAGCGAGTACGATCCGGCAGACATGCGCACGAGCTGGGAGGACATACCGTGGGCCGGCTGACCGGTGGGGACCCGTCGCTGTTGCGACGGATCAATTCCGCGGTAGTTCTGCACGCCCTGAGAGGGGCCGGCGCGCCGACGCTGACGGACCTGACGCGGATCACGGGGCTGTCCCGGCCGACCGTCGAAGGGGTTGTCGAGGGGCTGTTCGAAGCGGGTCTCGTGGTCGAGGCCCTGCCCGACGAGAGCGAGGCGCGGCGCCAGGGGCGTCCTGCCCGGCGGTTCCGTTTCCGGGCCGAGGCGGGGCATCTCCTCGGGGTGGAGATCGGTCCGCACCGGGTGTCGGCGCTCATCTCGGGGCTCGACGGCCGGATCGTCGGGGCGGGCTCCCGCGCGGTGTCGGAGACCGCCGGCGCGGACGACCGGCTCGACCAGGTCCGGGCCGTCATCGCGGACGTACTGCGACGTACCGGGGTGGCCCGGAGCAGTCTGCGTGCGGTCGGTGTGGGCAGTCCCGGGATCGTGGAGGCCGACGGCACCGTCCGGCTGGGTACGGCGTTGCCGGGCTGGACCGGCCTCGCGCTCGGGGAGCGGCTTCGCCGTTCGTTCCGGTGCCCCGTGCTCGTCGAGAACGACGCCAACGCCGCCGCGGTGGCCGAGCACTGGAAGGGCGCGGCCACCGAATCCGACGATGTGGTCTTCGTGCTGGCGGGGCTGAGCCCCGGGGCGGGGTCCTTGATCGGCGGGCGTCTGCACCGGGGGTTCGGCGGGGCCGCCGGGGAGATCGGCGCTCTGCACCTGCTGGGCAGGGACGTGACGCCGGAGCATCTGCTGTCGACGACGGACACGCCGCTGGACCCGCTGGACGAGCTCGCGGTGGCCGCGGTGTTCGCCAAGGCCCGGGAGGGCGATGCGGGGGCCCGGGCGGCGGTCGAACGATTCCTTCAGCGGCTGGTGCACGATGTGGCGGCGCTGGTGCTGGCGCTCGACCCGGAGCTGGTCGTGGTCGGTGGCTGGGCCGCCGGACTGGACGGGGTACTGGAACCTTTGCGCAGGGAGCTGGCCCGCTACTGTCTGCGCCCACCCCGGGTGACCCTGTCGCTGCTCGGGGAGGCCGCCGTCGCGACGGGGGCGTTGCGGCTCGCCCTGGATCACGTCGAGGAGGAGTTGTTCGCCGTCGAGGGGGCCGTGACGGCCCGCCGCTGACCGCGGCGAGGGGCCGGCACACGGTCCGCGTCACGCGTGGGTGGAGCCCGGACGCTGCCGGAGCCGGACCGCGCGGGAGCGCGCCCGTCGCCTCCCGGGGACGGGAGTTCGCGGGAAAAGCGCGCGCCCGCCGCTTCTTCGGGGACGGGAGTTCCCGAAGAAGCGGCGGGCGTGGGGCCGGGCGGGTCGGACGCGTCAGGAGGCCTGGCGCTCCGGCTGTTCGTCGTGGTTGATCTCCAGCGCGCCGGAGTCCCCGAAGGTGAGCCGGCAGGTGTCCGCGCGGTAGGTGGCGACGGACACGGCCGCCGTGCCGTCAACGGTGAAGTAGCGGGTGGTGACGACGAGGACGGGGGCGCCGGGGAGCCGGTCCAGTTCCTTGGCGTCGTCCGCCCGCGCCGAGCCGAGCTCCACGGAGCGGTCCTGCCCCCGCAGTCCGAGCCGGTGCAGCTCACGGAGCACGCTCCGGGCGCGGACGGGGCCGGACGGGGCCTCGATGGCGGAGAGGTCGGGCACCGAGGAGGCGGGGATGTAGAGGAGTTCCGCCGCTACCGCCTGCCCCTGGGTGTCGCGGATACGGCGCACCACGTGCACCGGTTCGGTGGCGTTCGTTTCGAGCATGGCGGCCACCGCCGCCGGGGCCTTGTCCATGGTGCTGTCGACCGGCTGCCAGGCCTCGCCGCTGACGCCGCCGGTCCATTCGTGCTGGGCGGTGGAGACGGCGATGCCCACGCGCGGCGGGGCGACGGTCGTCCCGACACCACGGCGGCGCTGCAGTCTGCCTTCGAGCTCGAGCTGCTCCAGTGCCTGCCGGAGCGTGGCTCGCGCGACACCGAACCGCGCCGCGAGGTCTCGCTCGTTGGGCAGGATCTCCCCCACCGCAAAGTCCGAGTCGAGTGCCTCACTGAGCACGGTCTTGAGGTGCCAGTACTTCGGCTCCTGTACCGATTCCAGCTGCGTGGTCCCCACCCTGTCCTCCGCAATCGCCCAGCGTCTTTTTTCCGCGACGTTATTTATTAAAGGTTCCTGTCTTAAGTGGAGACCCTAGGACGGCATACCCCCTTGGTCAAGACCAATCCTTATTCCGTAACGGAACGAAACGGGACTCTGGCGCAGAGCGTTCACACGACGTTCGTGGTGCCGTGAGGCGAGCGCAGCACAAAGCCCCGCCATCGCGGTGAATGGCGGGGCTTCGACCAGGCGCGCCGCGGACCCGTGGGACGTCGGGGGCGGAGGTGGCGGGTGGCGCTTGTGGCTATACGACGGGCAGCCCGGAAAGCTTGTCCGGATTACGAATGATATAGGCGCATTGAATGACACCTTGGCTGACTTCGATCTGGAAGACGGCGTCGGCCTTCCCCCCGACGAAGTAGACGGCGGCGGGCCCGCCGTTGAGCTCCACGATGCGAATCTCCCCCTCCGGGGCGAGGTCCCCCGCCACCGCGATGAGGAAGCGGCCGACCTTGTCGGCGGTCTCCATGATCCGCCGCGGCGCCTTCGCCTTGCCACCGCTGTCGCTGACCAGCCGGACATCCGGGGCGAGCAGCGCGAGCAGCTGCTCGATGCCGCCTCCGGAGGCGGCGGCCAGGAAGCGCTCGGTGAGATCGCGGCGCTCGGCCGGGTCCACGTCGTAGCGCGGCTTTCGCTCCTCCACATGCCGCCGGGCACGGCCGGCGAGCTGCCGGACGGCCGCCTCGGTACGGTCCAGGGCGGTGGCGATCTCGGCGTACGGGAACCCGAAGGCCTCCCGGAGCACGAACACCGCGCGCTCCAGCGGCGAGAGCGATTCGAGGACGACCAGTACGGCGAGCGATACGGAGTCGGCGAGGACGGCGCGCTCCGCGGTGTCGGGCACACCGGGGCCGAATTCCGTGACCACCGGCTCCGGCAGCCAGGGCCCCGTGTACGACTCCCGGCGTGACTGCAGGTGCCGGAGCCGGTCGATGGCCAGTCGGGTGGTGATCCGCACCAGGAAGGCCCGCGGCTCCCGAATGTCCTCGCGCGCCGCCGCCGACCACCTCAGCCACGCCTCCTGGACCACATCCTCGGCGTCGGCGACGCGGCCGAGCATGCGATAGGCGACACCGGTGAGAACGGGCCGGTGTTCTTCGAAGAGCTCGGTCGCGGCGTCGACGGTCATCGGCCCATCCCAGCCCACGCGGTCATGCGCTGTCCAGCGGGAATCGCCGGGCCCCTTGAACTACAAGCTACCCGACGGTAATTGTTGTTGACGAGATGTCTACCCACTCCAGGGAGCGGCAGCATGACCACCACGGCCTCCTTCACCGTCGCGACGGCCGACGGCCCCCGACCGGTCTCGGTCGCGTACGAACGGACCGGCTCGGGCGAACCGCTGCTGCTCCTCCACGGCATCGGGCACCATCTGAGGGCCTGGGACCCGGTGACACGGATCCTTGCCGCCGAACGCGAGGTGATAGCCGTGGACCTGCCCGGCTTCGGCACCTCGCCCGCGCTGCCGGACGGAGTTCCCTACGATCTCGTGACCGTCGGCCGAGTGCTCGGAGCCTTCTGCGCCGGACTCGGCCTGGACCGCCCCCATGTGGCCGGGAACTCACTGGGCGGCCTGCTCGCGCTGGAACTGGGGCGCACCGACCTGGTGCGGTCGGTGACCGCGCTGTCCCCGGCGGGCTTCTGGACCGAGGCGGAACGGCGCTACGCCTTCGGCACCCTGCGGACGATGCGCCGGGGCGCGCTGGCCCTGCCGGTGGGGCTGATCGAGCGCCTGTCGCGCAGCGCGGCCGGCCGGGCGGCCCTCACCAGCACCATCTACGCCCGGCCCGGCAGGCGTTCACCGGAAGCCGTCGTCGCCGAGACGCTCGCCCTGCGCGGAGCGACCGGCTTTCACGAGACGCTGAGGACCGGCAGGGGCCTGCTCTTCGGCGACGACGTGAAGGGCGTCCCCGTCTCCGTCGCCTGGGGCACCCGCGACCGGATACTGCTGCGCAGGCAGGGGATCCGCGCCAAGCGGGTGATCCCCGGCGCCCGGCTGGTGCGGCTGCCCGGCTGCGGGCACGTCCCGATGAGCGACGACCCGGCCCTCGTGGCCCGCGTCATCCTGGACACCAGCCGCTGAGCCGCCCCCTCGGGGCCCCGGCGCCCCGACCGGGAGTCGCGCCCCGGCCCCGCGCCGCCCGAGGACGCCGGAGCCGTACGCCACACCGGCACCGACCAGGAGACTCCCCGCGCCCTGCGCGATGCCGTACGTCCCGGCTCCGACGAGAGGTGCGGTCAGGGCGGCGGAGACCGGGATCAGGCCGGAGAAGAGCGTGGCGCGTTCGGCTCCGATGCGCCGCATCCCGCTGTACCAGCAGACGAATCCGATCACGGTGACGACGACGGCCTGCCACAGCAGGGCCGTCGCCTCGCCGCCCGTCGGGACGCGCAGGAACGATCCGCCGTCCATCAGCAGACCGAGCAGCGCCGACTCGACGGCCGCGACGCCACAGACCGTCGCGGAGAGCAGCTTCGGGCCGAGAAGCCGCAGCACGGCAACGGCGAGGGCCGCGAAGCCGACCTCGCCCACGAGCGCTCCCACCGAGAACAGCACGCCCGCCAGGTCGGTGCGCCCCCAGCCCTGAACGGTGAACGCCCCGACGGCGACGAGTCCGGCCGCGTACAGCGTGACGCGGGACGGACGGCGGCCGTCCAGCAGCGGGACGAGCACGCCGACCACGATCGGCGCACAGCCCACGAAGACGCCCGGAACGGCTGGTTCCGCCGACTGTTCGGCCGCCAGGACCGCCAGGTTGAACCCGACCATGCCCACGGCGGCGAGCAACGCGATCCGCCCCCACTGGCGGCGGGTGAGACGTCGGAGTCGCGCCGTCGTGGAGCCCGGGTCGCGCCGCAGGAACGGGACGAGCAGGATCGCGGCGAGGCCGTAGCGAAGGGCCTGGCCACCCGCGAACGGGTAGTCCCCGAGGACGCTGTTGGCCGTGAAGGATGCCCCCACCAGCACGCACGCGAAGGCCGCGAGGAGGGCCCCGCGCAGAGAGGTTGCGTTCATGGGGTCGACGCTAGGGTCGGCGACGGACCGGTTTAAGGTCCACTTCCATGACGTCTTCGGGGACCAATGCGCATCGTCCGTCGGCGGAATCCCTCTCTCCGGCGTGGGAGTTGCTGTTGCCCGCCGCTGCCGCGCCGGCGCGCGGACGGGGGCGCGCACTCCGGACCGCGCTGCGGGAGGC
>NZ_NTGZ01000286.1 GCF_002551245.1 Streptomyces sp. rh34 | reverse complement strand
ATCCACGGCGACTTGATCTGTCCCGGCGGCCAACAGACCCGTATGCTACGCGCATAGATTTGGTGCGGACATGTCATTCCATCGCTGTCCTTCCTCTCGGAGCAGGATGCGCAGGCCCTCGTGGCTGATGTCGTCGACCACCCCCTAGGCGACCAGGAAGTCCGCCAACTTGGCCAGGCTCCGGGTCGAGAACGGCAGGTCATGCTCGGTCGGCTTGGACTTCGCCATCTTCTTGATCTCGCGGCGCTCGGGCAGCGTGAACGTCTTCGGGCGGCCGCCCAGGTACTTCGGATACAGCGATCTGAAGCCGTCGGCGTTGAAGTTGTGGATCACATCGCGGACCCGGTCATCGCTGGTGAACGACACCTCCGCGATCCTTGTCACCGGCATAGCCTGAGCAGACAGCAACACCATCTGGGCTCGCCGCCAGGTCACTACCGACCCGGTACCTCTGCGGATGATCCGCAGCAGCCGCCGGCCCTCATCGTCATCGATCTCACGGACGCGTACTCGTTCTGCCACTGCCCGAGAGTAGGAGACGGCCGACACCCAAAAGCCTCACTCGGACGGGTTGTCCTGTGCCAGGAGTGCCGCCTCCAGCCGGGCGATATCCTCGGCGTCCTTGGTCCGTCGAGGCCGTGAGGGATCCCAGATCGGCATCATCCGCTTGATCTCGATCTGAGCCTGCGGACTGACGATTGGACATGGCAGCCCACCCATGCGACCTGGCCCGGCATCGAGCATTCCCTCGGGCCAGGGGGCACCGGCCCATGGGCCTCCGGCGACCACCACACGGCCGGCCGTATCCCGGTCCAGGAGCGTGAAGCTGTGGTCCAGTCCGTCCTTGGCGAAATCGAGCTGCAGGTCAGGTGGCGGTCCTGGGACCGGTTGATAGCCGCGCGACAGCAAGCCTTCCGCCAGGACCCCGGCATCGTCTGCCCACGCGAACCAGTCGATATCCCCATGATCTCGCGTGACCTCGCCGAGGAAAAAGTCCATGGCCCATCCGCCGCGAAGCCACACCTCGACCTCAAGAACTCCGGCAAGCTGCACGGTCTCAGCGATCAGGCGAAGCTGTTGATCAGCACGTCCCATGTCCACAGCCAGGCAGGCTACGCGGCAACCGCTCAGCCCAGCACCTTATTTGTCTCCCACAGGGCGAACGTTGCCTGATGCGGCACTTGCCACAAGCGGCCTCCTTCCCTGGCCGGGACCAGTGAGGTCAGCTAATCGCCGACGTCGTCCGGGCGAGGTCCACCTCCCCGGCCTCCACCAGCGCCCGGCGCAGCTGCTCGGTGGTGCCGAGTGTTCGGAGGCGGGTTGGGCCTCGGCGGCCAAGAGCAGGGTCCAGGCGTGCGCGCGGACCTCGATGTCGTGCCAGGGGGGAGAGCGGAACGGGTGAGCAGGTGCGCAGCCAGGAGCAGGGCGTCGTTGTCGCGCGGGGGTCTCTATGTCCTTCGCCAAGGATGTGGTGCCTGGTGTGTGGGTGTTTGGGGTGGTCATGCGGCGAGGGTGACGGTAGGGATGCGGGACTCGTAGAAGGTGCCGTCGCGGAGCATGGCGCACAGGACGCTGGTGCGTTGGCGGGCAAAACTCGACGGCTTCGTCGTGGGGGCGAGGCCGGCGTAGGAGGCGAGGTGGGCGGCGCTGGGAAAGGCGGCCCCGACGCCGCACGCGCCCGAGCCAACGACTACAGGTCGAGGCGCGGGCAGGGGCCGGACCTGCTGAACGGGTACCGGGCCGTCGTCCCCGAGATCGCCGAGGACGGGCGGGTCGAGGTGACCTGGCGGACCCGCGAGCGCGGGCAGGACGACGCGTACGTGTCCGCGTGGCTGACGCCCGACCAGATCGCGGGCGGGGCCCTGTCGCTGGGGTACGCGATGACCATCGCGGCCTCGCAGAGCATGACGTGCGACACCTCCCTGCTGTACGGGCACGGTGCGAACGCCTTCGCCGCGCACCCCGGGCTGACGAGGGGCAAGAAGGAGAAGCACCTCTGGCTGCCGCTCGCGGTAATCGAGTCGGAGGAGACCCCCTGGGCGCGGCTCGGTACGGCCCGTACGGAGGAGGAGCGCCTGGAGCGCGCCGTCGACGCCTACGCCCGGTTCCTCGGGCAGTCGAGGCCGGACTCGATGGTCAGCGACCTGTTCCACGAGCCGCCCGCCCCGGCCCTGGTGGTCGTCGTACCGTCGCCGACGCGCCCCCGGGCCGTCAGCACCGCAGCAGCCCGCGCACGCTCGCCACGGCGAACAAGGCGCGGGAGGACCGTCGCCGATGACGCCCGCACCGGGAAGGCCCTCCGGCAGCGGATCGCCCAGCAGCACCCGGAGCTCCACCACGCCGAGACCCGGGCACGCGCCGAAGTTCAGCAGGCCCAGGAGGCGCAGACCGCCCGTATCGAGCAGCAGAACCGGCGGTACCAACCGCCCGCGCCGTCAACCTGCCCCACCTGCGCAGTCTCACCAACGGCCTCGAAATCGACCGGGCCGCCGTCGCCGCTGGCCTCACCCTGCCCTATCACAACGGCCGCACCGGGGGCGTCAACACCCGGACCAAGAGGATCATGAGACAGATGCACGGACGCGCCGGATTCGACCTCCTCCGTCACCGCATCCTCCTACCCTGACCGCTACCCGGGGTAACCACCGACTACGGGCCAGAGGCGAACA
The DNA here is from genome assembly GCF_002551245.1 of Streptomyces sp. rh34. Classification (GTDB taxonomy): domain Bacteria; phylum Actinomycetota; class Actinomycetes; order Streptomycetales; family Streptomycetaceae; genus Streptomyces. The sequence continues at coordinate 6,490 of NZ_NTGZ01000286.1, read as the reverse complement.
TTTTACAGTCCCGGTCCTGGTCGGCGGGCGGCTCGGCGAGCGGAGAGAGCTCGACGGTGCCGGGGCCGGCGAGGAACGCTGCGTGTGCGGCCAGCGCCTCGTGCTCGATGTCGTCGTCGATCCGCACCCACTCGACCTGGTCGGGACGTCACCTTCTGCGCGGGTGAAGAGTGAGGCATCGATGGCCACCGCCTTCGGTGAGGGCGGAGCTGGGCGCCGAAGCCGTTGAGGCTGTCGAGTGGCAACCGAGTCCGAAAGGTACCTACTTGACATGGCGTCCACTGTCAGCCCCGTTGCCGACCCAACCACGTGATTGACGCAACGTTTAACGAGGTTCGCCCTCCGTGTTGCATTGCCCCACCCGGCATTCGACCGCAGCTGCTTTCGGTCAACTCCCCCGTTCGTCTCCGAACATTCGTTCCATCTACCTACAGTGCCCGTGCACCTAGCCGATCAAGAAGGGGTGTGTAGTTCGTGCATTCACGAATAGACCGTTCACGCGGGAGAACGAGAGGCCGACTCGCTGTCGGGGCCGCCTTGCTGCTGATCGCCGAAGTCGCGCTCGCAGCGGGGACGGCAGGCGCCGCCACAGCCACGACAGCGAAGGGCTCCGCGGGGGCCGAGGGGCAGCCCCTCGCCGCCGCTCAGACGGCGAAGTACCCCACCGGTTCCAAAGGCTGGGCTGTTGCCGAGGCCAAGAGAACCGGGAAGAAGGTGGCCGCCACAGATGAGACCACCGCAACTTCCCACACCGTCGCCAACGCCAACGGGACGCTGACCACCGAGCTCACCTCCGGCCCGGAGCGGGTGTGGCGCAAGGGCAAGTGGCGGAAGGTCGACGTCACCCTCACCAAAGATCCCGATGGCACCGTCCGCTCGAAGGAGCACCCCCACGGCCTGCATCTGGCCGGCAAGGGCGGCACCAAAGCGAAGTCCCTCAAGGCAGCACAGAACTCTCCGGCACGGGACCTCGTCACGCTGGGAAGCGGTGACAGCAGCGTCACCCTCCAATGGAAGGGCGCCCTGCCCGAGCCTGAACTCAACGGAACACGCGCCCGCTACCACGACGCCGTCCCCGGCGCCGACGTCATCGTGGAAGCGACCCGCACGGGCTTCGAGCAGTTCGTAGAACTGGCGGAGAAGCCTGCCGCCGCCGACTTCACCTACACCCTGCCCTTACTTGCGGAAGGGATGAAGGCGAAGGCGAACAAGGACGGCTCAGTCACCTTCACCGACTCCGAGACCGGTGACGTCCGCGCCACCATGCCTGCTCCGGTGATGTGGGATGCCGCCACTGATGCACGTTCGGGTGAGCACACCAACCGCGCCCGCGTCGACATGCAGGTCCGGGACAAGGGAGAAGGGCAGATCGACCTTGTCGTCGCCCCCGACCCGGGCTTCCTCACCGACCCGGCCACGCAGTACCCGGTCACGGTGGACCCCTCCACCTCTGCGCTTGCGAACACTTTCGACACCTATGTCCAGCAAGGTGAGACGGTCGACTGGTCCTCCGATGTGGAGCTCGACTTCGGCAACCCTGGCACCACGAATCCCAACGGGACACCGCGCACCGCGCGATCCTTCATCACCTGGAATACCAGTGCTTTTCAGGACGCGTTGATCATCGACACGAACCTGGCGCTGTGGAACTTCCACTCGGGGAACACCGACTGCTCGGCTCAGAGCTGGACCATCGGAAACACCAGCGCGTCGTCGACGTCGTCGCGGTGGACCAACCAGCCGACCTGGACCCAGTACCACTCCTCCACGCAGACACGTGGTAACCCCGGCTGCACCAGTGCTCAGCCCGACGGGTGGATCAACGCCGACGTCGACACGCTGGTGCAGACCTGGGCCTCCGCCAAGGCGACCCGCGGCCACATGGGCCTGCGCGCGGCCAACGACGGCACCGCAGCCTGGAAGCGTGTCAACTCCGCGAACAACGCGACCAACCAGCCCAAGCTCAGCGTCACCTACAACTACCGGCCGCTGGACGGCACAGCCCAGCAAGCAGGACCGCCCTTCCGGTCGCACAACGATGTGTGGGGCGTCAACACCCTCACCCCGACGCTGAGGGACAAGTTCGAGGACGCGGACGGCGACCTGGTGAGCGGCACCTTCCAGGTCTACGACGCGGAGACCAACACGCCGATCAGCACGCCGGCCGGAGAAGGACTGCTCGTTTCCGCCTCCGTGGCCCCCGGCTCGTGGGCCACGGTGCAGGTCCCCGCCGGACAGCTCGTGGACGGCAAGATGTACAAATTCCGCACCAACGCCTACGACGGCACCCACTACAACCTCAACTGGTCCCCGTGGCGCACATTCGTCGTCGAAACCGCCGCCGCGGGTAAGCCCACCAACCTGCAGTCGGGCGATTTCTACAGCATCTCCGACCCGAAGATTGTCAAAGACCCCACGAAGGTCCAGGAAATCCAGGACGTCTTCAAGCGGGACGGCAACCTCGAAGCCCTCGGCATCAAGCCCACCAACGGACCTTCCGCTCTCAAGACCGAGGCCCCCAGGAGCACACGGGCGGCATGGGAGCGGACCTACACCACACCGTCCACCAAGTTCGCCGGCGGAAGGAAGCCCGCCGACCAGTATGAGTACATCAAGGACCCTGCCGAGTGCACCGCGGCCGACGACGCCGACAACGCGGCAGGCTGGATCAAGAACCGGTTCTCCTACTGCCAGGACACACTGGTCCTGATGCCCGCCATCAAGTGCGGCCTGTGGCCCCCGGGCTGCTACCTACACGGCGAGTTCATCGCCACGCAAACCCTCATCGGCCAGGGCAAGATCGGCTCGTTCGACGACAGCGAATACACCCGCTGGGCCGACTTCGACCTGAACCTCGACGTCCACTGGATCGGCGGCGACTTCGGCAAGCCCGGCGCGAAGATCGAAGCGAGCCTTCCGTGCGAAGGCACCTGGGCCCCGGGCAACCCCACCGCGGTACAGGAAAGGGCCTGCTACTTCGGGGTCTACGAAGGCCGTGAGGACTCGCCCACCGGCTGGAGAACTGACGGCGACACCAAGCTCGACCTGTGGTCCACCACCCCCACGCTTCCCAACGTCGCCGTCGGTGACCAAGTGGCAGTCGGCAAGTTCACGCCGAAGCTGGAATTCACCCTGCCTGGCTACAGCCAGCTCATCTCCTCAGAGGGCGAAGAGGGCGAGGTCCGCTTCGACAGCGCGGCCTACAACCCGTGGGCCAAGACCGGCTCAGTCTTTCCTGATGCCACCCCGTCGCTGCGCTACGACAAGAGCGACACCAGCGACGCTGGTCTGCCCACCCCCTACACTGGTGTCGAGGCGGTGGCCCGCCACATCGACGAGGCTCGCAAGGACCCGGACGCCAGCTACCCCAAGAAGACCGGGAAGAACCTGCCTGGCGAAAGCCCGCTGCATCCGCTCCACCGCATTACCGCGTCCGCTAATGCCGCCTCCAAGCAGCGCTACGACGCGAACGAAACGGTCCGCAAACTCGACTGCAACGCGAGCACCCCCGGAGCCCCGGCGGCAGGCAAGGACTGCGACGAATACCCGTTTCGCTCGTCAGCTGAAGGCGCTGCCCGCTACCAGTACGAAGGCGACGAGTTCAAGGACGATTTCTCCGTCCGCTACATCGACCCGAAGGAAAACCAAGAGGCAGGTGCCCGCCTGGGCGCCTGGTATCACAGTGACCGGATCCTCAACTGGGAAGCCTTCACCGTCACCATCGGCGACTGACACTCCTGCAGTGATGCTCCGGTAGACAGAAGCAGGGCCGCCCCCTTCGGGGGCGGCCCTGCGGTCCCTGGGACGCGGTTCAGCAGGTGGCAGTCCGCCAGATCTGCACCAAGCAGAACTGGTCCTCCCCGCCCAGAGCGGCTTCATGACCACCAGGTGTGGCCAGCACATCGGAAAAGCCCTCCAGCGGAGAGGTAAAAGGACCCCCGTCCGGGTTGAACACCCACTGCCACCTCATCCGGTACTTGCCTGGCGAAGGCAACACCAGCGGAAGAATCTCCAGTACCCCGGAGTCGAGGGTTTGCAGCTGCAGCTCACCCTCGGGAAGGTCCACCTCGATCTCCTCGTGCCCCGCCCACTGACCAGAGGGCTGTGCTGGTGTACCGGTCCACGACTCAAGACGTATCACCGTCGTGCTCACCTCCGAGGGAACCTGCAAATACACCAGCCCCGGCCCCGGAAGCAGCCACTTCGATCGGTCCACATCAGCATCGAACGTTTCAGCCCCCATGGCCGTATCAACCAGCCCGAACAGCCGATAGCTCGCCGACACCGTCGTATCGCATGAATCTAGCAACCTACCCATCAAGCACCTCGCAAGCCGGGGGAAACACCGCTCAAATGCGGCGCCGCCACCGACTGTAAATCAGTCCACTCCGAACCCTCTGGTCAGCTCACTGAACCGCACCCCGGGAATCTGCGGGCCCGGTCCCGCATTCTCGGTGGCGAGATTCACCAGCCACTCTTCGTACGCGGCCACGTAATCATCAGCCACCGTCCAGGCCTTCGTGAGCGCTTCCGCGCTCGGCTCGCCGTGGTCGGTCCCGAGGCGCCCTCTCAAACCTCCGCAGGTCTGGAGCCGATGACAGTGGCCCCAGACCCGGCGGTTTGCCAGGCGCACACGCCGCCCGCTGTCGGCGGCCCCCACTACCTTGGGACGGGAAGGAAAGCTCCGAGGATCACCAGGGTGATGTGATGCAGGTCACTCGGGCCTGGCGAAGATTCTTTGTCGGAACGCCCGGATGCCGTCACCGGAGAGCAGGAAAAGAACTTCTGGCCCAAGGAGGCACTCGTGCCCACGTTCCGCTCTCTTGACGTCTTCCCCCCTTCCGCCGACTGTGGACCATCCTGGCCGCCAGTTCTGCGGTACTGCCCCAGATCACTGGCGCGGGGTCCCTGCTCACTTCCCTGCACGCCGCACGGGCGGCCACCTCGAACCTCACCGGCTTCTCGTCGACGGTCAACGTCCCGCCTCGGTCATGAAGATCCTGCCTTCGGTGAAGGATCCCCTTCTCCCGTTGCCGGACATCATGGGCGGCCGGATGAGCAAGCTCGACTCCCTGCTCCCCGGCCTCTGCCCCGGCGACTCGATCGCCTTCAGGAAGACGCTCGTCGGCAGGAGCGCCACTGCCTCGGCGCTGGACGCCTTCTCGAAGACGTTGGCCGGCTTCAACGGTCCGGCGCCGACGAAGGCGTTCGGCCTCTCGATGCCCTCCAAGTCGGCGCTGTTCGGCATGGCGCCCGCCCGGGCGGGTGCGAAATCCATCATCGATCTCGGCCTCACCTCGCCTCCCCGGCAGCTGTTCCGGTTCGACCTGGCCGACGGGCCCATGGCTGCACTGCGGGGCAGCGCCTTGGCCGGCATGCCCCGCGCCAAGGCACTGCCGTGGGGCATGCCGGAGGACTGGCTGCACCCGCTGCGGTCGATCAACCGGCTGCTCGATCGGCTCGGGGCACCGATCGTCTGGAGGGCCCGGGCGGCGCTGAACTCCTACCAGCAGGGCGACCCCGAGCCGATGCGGGAGTTCCTGCACGACTGCCTTCGGCTCCGGCCGGCCACCGAGGACCACGCCCAGGCCCTCGCCTTCGCGCTCCTCCTGCGCGAGTGGGAGAACCACGTGGACCTCCAGGACACCGACGCGGTACGCCTCGCTCTGCGCGCATGCGCGCGGGAGGGCAACGACCTGGACAGCGACCACCAGGTGATGGTGCGCAGTGTCGTACACCTGCCGGCGGAGATCGATCTGCGGTCCCCGGAGCCGGGACCGGAAGACGTGGCGACCTCAGCGGCAACACCCTGGGCCGACCGTTTCGACAACCAACATGTCCGCTACGCGACGAAGCGGCTCAAGAACAACGAACAACGAGTGGCGCGGGCCTGGGCCGAGAACAGCGAACTCAACTGGCGTCAGGCCCCCCTCGTAGTGGACATGGACGTCGAGATGGGCAGCCGTGTACGACGCAAGCTTCTCCGCGCGGGCGGCGAGATCGTGCGCCGAACCGAGGCACAGATCCTCGGAGAGAGCTGATGGCAAGGCACGACAGGTCTCAAGAACCGCTGCTGAGACTGCGTTCCGCAGTCGTGTTCCTGATCGGCATCCAGACCGCCGCGGCAGCAGGCATCCTCACCTTCGCCGCCAGCAGCCCGTTGCCCACCTCTGCGCTGGCCGCCGGAGCCGCCTTCGGAGCCACGGTCGCCTTCACCCGGTCCGTGATCGGCTGACCCTGTGTGCCCCTTCGCGGCAGGGGCACACAGGTCCGGTGGGGAGCACCTCGTCCGCGATACGCGGGACGGGAAGCGCGGAAGCCAGCACTTCTTCGCAGAAAGCCGGGACAGGAGGCCGCTTGGACCGGAAGAATCTTGATCGCACCGCCGACTAGCTTGATCTTTAACGTGCGATGTCGAACGGTGTGTCGTACTTGATCACTCGGTTCGGGAACCGCCGTACGCGGAAGCGGCCTTCGTCTGAACATGTGC
>NZ_NTGZ01000285.1 GCF_002551245.1 Streptomyces sp. rh34 | reverse complement strand
GCACAAGGCCGTGGCCGGGGGCTCGGCCAAGCCGGTGGCCGTCGTCCACGTCGAGATCGGGGGCCTCGCCGAGGCGCTGGCCGCCGCGTCCAGCACCGCCGCGCCGCGCCCCCGCACGGTGACGCCCGCCGCCGACCGGACCCGGGCAGCCACCACCACTCCCTCGACCGGCCCGGCCCGGAGCACCGCCCCGGCCGCACCCGCCACCCCGCAGGAGAGCACCGCCCCGGCCACGCCGACCGCCCCCCGGGCAAACACCGTCCCGGCCCCGGGCCCCGGTCCCGACGCGTCCGCGGCCCCGAGCACCGCCCCGGAAGCCGCCACGGGCCCCGGTCGCATCCCCGCCTACCCCGCCGCCGAACGCGCCGTGCGGGCCCTCGCCGAGGCCGTGAAGTACGCCCAGTGGCGGCGCCAGGCGGCCGTGCCCGGCAAGATCCCCGAGTTCCTCGACGACACCATCGACGAGCCCGGGGCCGCCGCCCTGATCGCGGCACAGCTCGCCACCGCCCCCGACCCTCGCGGCCGCCCGCTCACCCACGACGAGGCCCGCGAACTGCTCGGCCGTTACGGCATCGCCGTCCGCCCCACCCTGCCCGCCCCGGACCCCGAGGCGGCCGTCGCCGCGGCGGCCCGGCTCGGCTACCCGGTCGCCCTCAAGACCACCGCGCCCCACCTGCGCCACCGCGCCGACCTCGGCGGGGTCCGCCTCGACGTCGTCGACGAGGAGGCGCTGCGCCGGGCATACGGAGAGCTGACCGATCTCCTCGGCAAGCCCGCCGAACTGCTCCCCGTCGTCCAGGCGATGGCCCCGCGCGGCGTGGACACCGTCGTCCGCGCCTCCATCGACGCGGCGGCCGGGGCCGTCCTCTCCTTCGGCCTCGCGGGCGCGCCCTCCGAACTGCTCGGCGACACCGCGCACCGGCTGGTCCCCGCCACCGACCGCGACGCCGCCGAACTGATCCGGTCCATCAGGGCGGCCCCGGTGCTGTTCGGCTGGCGGGGATCGGCCCCGGTCGACACGGCCGCGCTCGAAGAGCTGCTGCTGCGGCTGTCCCGGCTGGTCGACGACCACCCTGAGGTGGTCTCCGTCGCCCTCGAACCGGTCGTCGTCGCCCCGCACGGGCTGAGCGTGCTCGGCGCGAGCGTCCGGCTCGCCCCGCCGCCCGCCCGGAACGACCTGGGCCCCCGCCGCCTTCCGAACTACTGAGCCCCACCGGCGGCCGACCGCCGGTGCGCACCGGGGCGTCCCCGGCAGTCACCGGTCCGCCGTAGGATGGTGCTCATGGCAAAGACCGGTACGACGACCCAGGGGCTGCGCGCGGCGATCGAGCGCAGCGGCTACTACCCGGCCCTCGTGGCCGAGGCGGTGGAGGCCGCCGTCGGCGGGGAACCGGTCGCTTCGTACCTGGTGCACCAGGAGACCACGTTCGACTCCAACGAGGTGCGCCGCCATGTGACGGTCCTCGTCCTGACCGAGCACCGGTTCATCGTCAGCCACACCGACGAGCAGGCCGCCGACACCAGCTCCCCGACGCCGTACGCCACCACCTCCACCGAGTCGGTGAAGGTGGAGCGGATCTCCTCCGTCGTGGTCAGCCGCGTCGTGGCCAACCCGGAGAAGTACGTCCCGGGCACCCTGCCCCGCGAGGTCGTCCTCACCATCGGCTGGGGCGCGGTCTCCCGGATCGACCTGGAGCCCGCCGCCTGCGGCGACGCCAACTGCGAGGCGGACCACGGCTACACCGGCAGCTCCACCGCCGACGACCTGAGCCTGCGGGTCAGCGAGGCCGGTGACGGCCCCGACGCCGTGCGCCAGACCCTCGCCTTCGCCCAGTCGCTCTCCGAGGCCACGGCCGCCACTTCGGCGACCGGCCGCTGATGGCCCAGCCCGCCTGGCAGGACCCCGTCCTGCTGCCCCTCGACACCGCGCCCGTGCCCGAGTACGGCAGCGGCTCGCTCGCCGACCTGCTGCCGACGCTCGCCGCCGGACAGGAAGTGCCCGGCTTCACCGCCGCGATCCCCGAGCTGACCCCGGCCGACCGCAACTGCGTCTTCCTGATTGACGGCCTCGGCTGGGAGCAGATCAAGGCCCACGCGGACGAGGCCCCCTTCCTGCACTCCCTTCTCCCCACCTCGCGCGGTGGCACCGGCCGCCCGCTCACCGCGGGCTTCCCCTCCACCACCGCCACCTCGCTCGCCTCGGTCGGCACGGGGCTGCCGCCCGGCGAGCACGGCCTGCCCGGCTACACCGCCCGCAACCCGGAGACCGGCGAGCTGATGAACCAGCTCCGCTGGAAGCCGTGGACCGCGCCGAAGGTCTGGCAGCCGTACCCCACGGTCTTCCAGCTCGCCGACGCCGCGGGCGTGCACACCGCGCAGGTCTCCGCGCCGACGTTCGAGCAGACCCCCCTCACCAAGGTCGCGCTCAGCGGCGGCTCCTTCCTCGGCCGGCTCTCCGGCGAGGACCGGATGGACGTCGCCGCCCAGCGCCTGGCCGCCGGCGACCGCTCGCTCGTCTACACGTACTACAGCGAGGTCGACGGCAAGGGCCACCGCTTCGGCACCGACTCCGACGCCTGGCGCGGCCAGCTGATGTACGTCGACGGGCTCGCCCGACGCCTCGCCGAGCAGCTCCCGCCGCGTTCCGCGCTCTACATCACCGCCGACCACGGCATGATCGACATCCCGTTCGACGAACAGTCCCGGATCGACTTCGACGAGGACTGGGAGCTGCGCGCCGGCGTCGCCCTCCTGGGCGGCGAGGGGCGTGCTCGCCACGTCTACGCGGTGCCGGGTGCGGAGGCCGACGTCCTGACCGTCTGGCGCGAGGTGCTCGGCGAGCAGTTCTGGGTCGCGAGCCGGGACGAGGCCATCGCGGCCGGCTGGTTCGGGCCGACGATCGACGAGCGGGTGTACGGCCGGATCGGCGACGTGGTCGCCGCCGCCCACGACGACGTGATCATCACGGCCTCCGTCAACGAGCCGCACGAGTCGGCGATGGCGGGCGTGCACGGCTCCCTGACCCCGGTGGAACAGCTCGTCCCCCTCCTCGAAGTACGCTCGTAACCCCTCCCGCCGTGCCCGCCCCCTCCGAAAGGTGCTCGACCCCTCATGCCCGAGCTGGTGTTCTTCTCCGGAACCATGGACTGCGGAAAGAGCACGCTGGCCCTGCAGATCGGTCACAACCGCTCGGCACGCGGGCTCCAGGGCGTGATCTTCACCCGGGACGACCGCGCGGGGGAGGGCAAGCTCTCCTCCCGGCTCGGCCTGGTGACGGACGCCGTCGAGGCCGAGGAGGGCATGGACCTGTACGCGCACATCGTCGACCGGGTCAGCCGGGGCGGCCGGGTCGACTACGTGATCGTGGACGAGGCGCAGTTCCTCGCCCCGGACCAGATCGACCAACTGGCCCGCGTCGTCGACGACCTGGGGCTCGACGTCTTCGCCTTCGGCATCACCACGGACTTCCGCACCAAGTTGTTCCCCGGCTCCCAGCGGCTGATCGAGCTGGCCGACCGCATAGAGGCACTCCAGGTCGAGGCGCTCTGCTGGTGCGGCGCCCGCGCCACGCACAACGCCCGCACGGTGGACGGCGAGATGGTCGTCGAGGGCGCCCAGGTCGTCGTCGGCGACGTCAACCGACAGGCGGGCGAGGTCGGTTACGAGGTGCTGTGCCGCCGCCACCACTGCCGCCGCATGACGAGCCGTTCCGTCCACGCCGGCGTGCTCTCGCCGGACGTCCTGCCGGTGTCGTCGGACTGAGCCGTCCGGGCCGCCCGGCCACCGTCCCCGGGCTTCAGCCGGCAGCCACCTCCCCTACGCCGAGAAGTCATCGTGATCGACCAGGCTTCCCCCGTCCGGTCCCACACAGGGATCGCACGACGAAGGAAGTTCTACCGATGGATCGCAGATCGTTCATGGCCACGACGGGCCGCGCCTCACTCCTGGCGGGCGGGGCTCTCACCGCCGGCGCCGCCCTGACGGCCCCATCGGCAGAGGCCGCCCCAGCCGCCTCGGAGCACGGGAAGCACGGCCACGGCAGCGGGGGCCGGACGGTGCGGTTCAACATCATCAGCGATATCCAGGGCGACCTGGCCGACTTCGGCAAGGCCCTCGACGACCTGCACCGGATCAACCCCCGCAGCGCCGGACTGGGGATCGCCGGCGACATCACACCCCGCGGCTACGACTTCGAGTACGCGGACGTCCGCCGCACCCTCGGGCGGCACCGGCACCCCGAGAACCTCGCGTGGGCCATCGGCAACCACGAGTTCTACGTCCCCAAGTACAGCGACCCGAACACGCTCGCCCAGGACACCTGGCCCAACGGCACCACCGAGGGCTCGCTCTTCCGCAGCTTCTACAACTTCGCGGGACGGAACAAGGTCTACGCGGAGGCGTCGTTCGGCGGCGTTCCCGTCCTGACCCTCGGGACCGAACGCTATGCGCACTACCACGACGCGAAGTTGTGGGACGAGGTGTGGATCAGTGACGCGCAGTTCGCCTGGCTGGAGGACCGGCTCGCCCACTGGGCGCGACGGCGCAAGCCCGTCATGGTGATGACCCACCACCCCCTGCCCAACACCGTGTCGGGCACCCGCAACAAGCTCTATCTGGGCGACTACCTCCAGCCCGACCGGCTCCTCTCGATCCTCGGCCGTCACAAGGACGTGTTCCTCTTCTCCGGCCACACCCACTGGGATCTCAACCTGTCCGACTGGGTGGTCCGCAGGGTCGTCCCCGGCACCGGAAACCTCGAAGGCTTCACCGTCGTGAACACCGCGGCGGTCCAGACGGGCTGGACGGACGACGGCAAGGGAGGCGAGGTCGCGGTGGGCGGCACCTTCAACCAGGGCCTCCAGATCGAGGTCGGCCCGCGCACGGTCGTCATCAAGGCCCGCGACTTCTCCACGGGCACCTGGCTCAAGCAGCTCACGGTTCCGCTGCACACCGGGGCCTGAGGGGCGGCGCCGATCGCGTCCGCGGCGCATCCGGGCCGGGGCCCGGTGGTGGCCCGTGGTGCTACCGCGCCCCCGCACCGGTCGGTAGCACCACGGATCTCCGCACCCGGACTGTTCCGGGGCGCCGGGTCCGGCGTCAGCCGGCCTTCGCCCCGCCTTCCGCGGACCCGCCCCCGGCGGCGGACCGGATGACCGTGAACACGGCCCCCTCGGGATCCGCGACCGTCGCCAGCCGCCCGCCCGATCCCTCGCGCGGCGGCTGCAGGACGCGCCCGCCCAGCTCCACGACCCGGGCCGCGGCCCGGTCGGTGTCGGCGACCTCGAAGTGCGTCATCCAGTGCGGCCCCCGGTCGCGCGGCAGCGCGTGGCCGACCCCGTGCAGCGCCGCCACCGGAACGTCGTCCAGGCACAGGGTCTGGTAGTCGAAGTCGGCAGAGACGACCGCCTCCGTCCCGTAGCCGAAGACCGTCTGGTAGAACTTCGCGACCATCGAGGTCTCCTGGGTCACCAGCTCGTTCCAGACAGGGGTGCCGGGCACGCCCGCCGTCATCGTGCCGATGTGTTCCGAGCCCTGCCAGATGCCGAAGACCGCCCCGCTCGGGTCCGAGGCGATGGCGAGCCGCCCTGCCTCGCCCGCGTCCAGCGGGCCGACCGCGACCGTCCCGCCGCAGGAGCGGATGGCCTCCGCGGTGACGTCGGCGTCGTCCGTGGCGAGGTAGGTGGTCCAGGCGATCGGGAGATGGCGGTCGGGCGGCAGCTGGCCGATGCCCGCGACCTCCTTCCCGTGCAGCAGCCCGCGGACATAGGGGCCCAGTTGTTCGGGGCCCGGCCGGAACTCCCAGTCGAACAGGGCCCCGTAGAACTCCTGGGTCGTGGTCAGGCCGTGCACGATCAGACTCACCCAGCAAGGTGTTCCGGGCGTGCGCCGGGCGTGGGCCTCGGTCATCGTCTTCTCTCCTCGGACCGTTGTGGTGGCCGTGCGGGGGACGGGACAGGTACGCCGTCCCGGGTCGGGAAGCGGTCCGCGTGCCCCGTGCAGATGCTCGCACCCCCCGGCGCGGGAGACGCACCGGCCGCGCCGCGTCGTCCGGGTTCTCGACGAAGGACGGCCGGATACCCGCCGGCCGTCCCTGCCGATGCTGTTACGGGTGCCGCCGCCGCTGCGCGAGGATGGCACCCATGAAGCCCATCATTACCGCATCCGAATGCGTGAGCGAGTCGGCCGGGTCGCGACCGCCGGTGCTCCTGGACGTCCGCTGGCAGCTCGGCGGCCCGCACGGCCGCCCCGACTACGAGGCCGGTCACCTGCCCGGCGCGGTCTTCGTCGACCTCGATACGGAACTGGCCGGTCCGGCGGGCGACGGCGGCCGCCACCCCCTCCCGGACCCGGAGGCCTTCGGGGCGGCGATGCGCCGGGCCGGGGTCGGCCAGGACACCCCCGTCGTGGTGTACGACGGCGGCCTGGGCTGGGCCGCGGCGCGAGCCTGGTGGCTGCTGCGCTGGACGGGGCACCGGGACGTACGGGTCCTGGACGGCGGCCTCGCCGCCTGGACGGGCGACCTCTCCACCGAGATCCCGCACCCCGACGAGGGCGATTTCCGGCCGAAACCGGGGGCCCTGCCCACGCTGGACGTGGAAAGCGCGGCGGCTTTCGCCCGGTCGGGTCTGCTGTTGGACGCTCGTGCGGCGGAGCGCTACCGGGGCGATGTGGAGCCGATCGACCGCGTCGGCGGCCACATTCCCGGGGCTGTCTCCGCGCCGACCACGGAGAATGTCGACGAGGAGGGGCGCTACCTGCCGGCCGAGCGGCTCGCCGCGCGGTTCGCCGGCCTGGGGGCGGAGGGAAGCTCCGAAGGCGTGGGCGTCTACTGCGGATCCGGGGTCTCCGGCGCGCACGAGGTGCTGGCCCTGGAGATCGCGGGCTTCACCGGCGTCCTGTATCCCGGCTCCTGGTCCGAGTGGTCCTCGGACCCCTCCCGGCCGGTCGCCACGGGGCCCGAGCCCCAGTAGTCCCGCCGCACCGGCCACGCGTGGCGGCCGGGGGCGGGGGGACGGTAAGGCAGCGGGGTCCGTACGCGACCGCGTACGGACCCCGCTCCCACCGGTGGTCATTCCCGGTCAGTCCTGCTTCTTGCGCCGGGTGCCGAAGACGATCTCGTCCCAGCTCGGCACGGCGGCACGGCGTCCCGGCCGGACTCCGTCCGCCTCGGCCTGACGGTCCGTCGTCCCGGTCAGCCGGTCGCGGTGACCGGCCACCGCCCGGGGCATCAACACATCCGCGTAAGCGGATCCCGCGCCGGCCGAGGCGGCGGCGGGCGGCGCGTCCGCCTCCGTCTCCTCCGCCGGTTCGAGCGCGGGCGGCTCGGGCTGGGTGGGCCGCTCGGGGACGACCATGTCGCCCCGGAAGCTCGGCACCGCCTCCAGCAGGCTGGTCAGCGAGTCGCGCTCGCCGGCCGAGGCGCTGCTCACGTACTCCTCGGGCTCGGCGGCGGCCGGGGCGGGCCGCTCGATCTGCCGGTCGAGGGCCCGGTCCAGCGGTCGGTCGCGGTCGATCTGCCGGTCCAGGCTCCGGTCCAGCGGCCGGTCGCGCGGCAGCCGGGCGATCCGGGGCACGAACGGGAAGCTGGGCTCGGGCGCGGCGACGTCGTCGGTCTCGCCGATCAGCGAGCGCGCCTCGTCGTCCACGGCCTGGACCAGCCGCCTGGGCGGGTCGTACGTCCAGCTCGCCGAGTGCGGCTCACCCGCGACCCGGTAGACGAGCAGGACTTCCCAGGTGCCGTCGTCGCGGCGCCACGAGTCCCACTGGACGGTTTCCTTGTCGGCGCCGCGCAGCAGGAGACGCTCCTGCACCGCCTCGCCGAGTTGAGGGCCGGTGTTCTCGCCGGGACGGCGCACAGGAGTCTTCCGGGCCCGCTCGGCCATGAAGGCGCGCTCCGCGAGCACGGGGCCCTCGAAGCGGCGTACACGGTCGACGGGGATGCCCGCGAACTGGGCGACCTCCTCCGCGGAGGCACCGGCCCGTATGCGGGCCTGGATGTCGCGGGGACGGAGGTGGCTCTCCACCTCGATCTCGATCTGGCCGAGCCGGGCGCGGTCGTTGCGCACGGCGGCGCGCAGCCGCTCATCGATCGGAAGCGTGTACTCCGTGCTGTCCGCAGCCTTGAGCACCAGTCGTGTGCCGTCGTTGGAGACGGCCACGACACGCAGTTCGGGCATGGGGACCTCCCGGGTGGTGCCTGCCGACGTCACGTGCGTCGCTGCTTCCGCTAGTCGAGTGTGACCTGCCCGGGTGCAGCCTGCCACAACCTTGCCACGTTGCCCGGCGTGTCGGGCACTCGTCCTGGTGCACCACCATGACACGGTTGCCCATTGCGACCCAAAGTGGCCGATTTGGCCGCTCTGTGCAGCAGGCATCCGTGTGATGCCTTGACGCGCCGCCGGTTCGAGTGCCGCCGTCGGACCCTCCGGTAGCTGCGGAATCCCACGTCGGAGTCCGCCCCAGGGCTCGTCACAGTACTCCATTCGGGCCACCGGGGTGGACCGGCGCGCCGTCGAAGTTCTCGCGGGGCGCGGGAGTTGGGTTACCCAGTTCTCCGCGAAATGCCCCTGACGCGTGGTGTGCTTCACACAATCTCCGGAAACGGAACTATCCACTTCGCTCATTTGTCCCTTCTTGTTGCATGGTGGGAGAGATGTCAAGCAGGGGCTGGTAATGGTTCAGAAGCCGGAAAGCGACACAGAACTTAAGGAAAGGCGCATAGATCTGAGTCTTCCGCAGGTCGCCGGGAGTGCCGTGGCAGCCGTCGCGGCGGCCGTGCTGGCCTCGCAGTTGGGCGTGTACGGCACGATCGCGGGAGCGGGCGTGATGAGCATCGTCGCCACCTGCGGCGGCTCGGTCTTCCAGCACTTCTTCCGCCGCACCGGCGAGCAGATCCGCGAGGTGACGGTCCAGGTGACCCACCCGGAGGGCCGCCGGGTGACGGTGCACACCAAGGAGACGACGCCCGCCGGGCGCGGAGGCGCCGCCCGGCGGTCCGAGCCCGAGCCCGCCGACGACGACGCCACCACGGTGCTGGCCACGGTCGACCCGGGCACGGTGCCGGAGGTGATCCCGGACGCGGAGAGCAGGCGGGTGCTGAAGCCCGTCGACCCGGACCGGACCCAGCTGCTGGACCTCGGCGACGCGCGGACCCGGATGCTCCGGGTC
>NZ_NTGZ01000284.1 GCF_002551245.1 Streptomyces sp. rh34 | reverse complement strand
GGTCATGGCGGTGGGTCCTCGGGGGTCGGTGGTGCGGGGGGGGCGGGCGAACGCGGAGAGCGCTCGGGGCGGTTCAGCCGGTCCGGGCGGGCTGCCGCTCGGTGAGTTCGCCGAGCACGTCGAGGGCGAGCCGGCGGGCGAGGTCCACCTTGAACGCGTTGTCCCGCAGCGGCCGCGCCTCGGCCAGTTCGGCGATCAGGGCGTGCTGGAAGACCGCGGGCGTGGCCGGTGCCCCGCGCAGCTCGATCTCGGCCCGGCGGGCCCGCCACGGCCGGTGGGCGACGCCGCCGAACGCGAGCGTGGCGTGCTCCACGTGGCCGGCGTCCACCCGGAGCGTGGCGGCGACGGAGACGAGCGCGAAGGCGAAGCTGGCGCGGTCGCGGGCCTTGCGGTAGCGGGAGGCCGCCCCGGGCGCCGGCGGCGGGAGCACCACCTCGGTGATCAGCTCGCCGGGCCTGATCACGGTGTCCTGGTCGGGGTTCTCCCCCGGCAGGCGGTGGAACTCGGTGAGGGGGACGGCTCGTTCGCCCTCGGGCCCCAGCAGCACCACGGTCGCGTCGAGTGCGGCGAGGGCCACGGCCATGTCGGACGGGTTGGTGGCCACGCACTCCGGGGAGTGCCCGAGGATCGCGAGGTCGCGGTGGGTCCCCTCACGTGCGGGGCAGCCGGAGCCGGGGAGCCGTTTGTTGCAGGGCTTGGAGACGTCCTGGAAGTAGCGGCACCGGGTGCGCTGCAGCAGGTTGCCGCCGGTGGTGGCGGAGTTGCGGAGCTGGCCGGAGGCCCCGGCCAGCAGCGCCTGGGACAGCACGGGGTAGCTCTCCGTCACGTCGGGGTGGGCGGCGAGGTCGCTGTTGCGCACGGTCGCGCCGATGCTCAGGCCGCCGTCGGCCGTCCGGGCCACCCGGTCCAGTGGCAGGCCGGCGACGTCGATGAGGACCCGGGGCTCCTCCACGCCGAGTTTCATCAGGTCCACCAGATTGGTGCCGCCGCCCAGGAAGCGGGCGCCGGGACCGGCGGCGCAGAGCCGGACGGCCTCGTCGGTGGAGGCGGGGCACACATAGCCGAACGGTTTCACTCGATCACGTCCTCGATGGCTTCGACGATCCGGGGGTAGGCCCCGCACCGGCACAGATTGCCGCTCATCCGCTCCCGGATCTCATCGGCGTCGAGTGCGACGGGACCGCCCGGTCCGGTCGCGGGGGCGTCCGGTCCGGTGGCGTGCGAGGGGTGGCCGTCCGCGGCCTCGCGGAGCATGCCGACGGCGGAGCAGATCTGGCCCGGGGTGCAGAAGCCGCACTGGAGTGCGTCCCGCTCGATGAACGCCCGCTGCACCGGGTGCAGGCTCTCGCCGACGGCGAGCCCCTCCACGGTGGTGATCGTGGCGCCGTCCTGGGCGACGGCGAGCAGTAGGCAGCTGTTGACCCGCCGCCCGTCGACGAGGACCGTGCAGGCCCCGCACTGGCCGTGGTCGCAGCCCTTCTTGGCCCCGGTGAGGCCGAGGCTCTCCCGCAGCGTCTCCAGGACCGTGGTGCGGTGGTCGACGGTCAGCGTCGTCGGGTCGCCGTTGACGTGCAGGGTCACGGCGGAGTGTTCGTCGACGACCTGTTCCGGTTCGAGGTCGGCTCCCAGAGCGAGGGAATCCATGCGCGCGCCTTTCGCTTCGCCGCGGGGCGGGGTCACCCCGGTCGTTTTCTCGTTCGGGCCGTCAGCGGTTCTCCAGCCGCAGCCTGACCTCCTCCTCCTGGTCGCCGGCTGCCGTGCCGACGACGCTCACCGCGAAGGCCCCGGTGAGGTGGGTACGCAGCCGGTCGACGGCCCAGTAGCCGCCCTGGGCGTCCACCGTGACCGGTGCGGTGAGGCGGGCGGGGGTGGCGTCCGCCCTCGGTTCGGACACGTCGACGGTGGTGACCCAGACGGTCGGGCGGGGGCCCGAGGCCGACGTGGGCGTCTCGCCCATCGGGTGGTCGGAGGCGAAGGCGGTGGCGAGCACGTCGAAAACGGTCCGTGCGTCCTGTGTGTCGCAGCGGCTGAGCGAGACCACCACCTCCCGGCCCGCAGGGTGCTGCTCACCGCTCTGCTCGGGGGTGCTGTTCACCGTGATTCCTTCCGCTGGGGGGTGCCGGCCTTCGGGACCACTCCAGGCTGTCCTCGCATCCGGCCGACGGCGACACGGGAAGCATCCGAAAGAGGTCTGGAACTCGCGGAGAGCGGGCAGGAGGGCGGTCCTGGCCCATGGTCTTGAAACGTGTTTCCCTTGAGATACCCATAAAACATGAATTGCTGTGAATAGCTGACTGATGCACTTCTACCGGGGTATGCGCATGACATGGATGTTCTGAATGCAGTCAACGCGGTCGAGGTGTCCGCCGCGGTCCCACTCGCGGACGGCACGGGGGCTCTCGGGCTGGTCCTGCCCATCGTGGCGCTGGCCGTCGTCGCCCTGCTGATCGGCGGCTTCATCCTCAGCAAGCGCAAGCACGACGCCGAGCCGCCGCCGCCGCAGCCCCATGAGCAGCCGGAGAAGCCGGAGGGGCGCACCCACATCGAGCAGCACGACCCGCACTCCTCCGACCGGTTCCCCGCCGACGGTCACGCCCTGTCCCCGTACGAGCTGAAGGACCACGGCAACGGTCCGCTGCCGCCCGACGAGGAGCCCCCGCGCGGCTGACGGCCCGCCCCGCGGAGGCTCCGGGCCGGCTCCCGCTGCTCAGGAGGTGGTGATGGCCGGCACGGCGGCCGACCGGCGTACGCGTCTCACGGTCCTGGTGGCGCTCGCGGCCAACCTCGTGATCGCGGCGGCCAAGACCGTGGGCGGGCTGGCCTCTGGCTCCCCCGCCCTGTTGTCGGAGGCGGCCCACTCGGTCGCCGACAGCCTCAACGAGGTCTTCCTCCTGGCCGCTCTCCGGCGCAGCCGCCGCCCCGCCGATGCCCGTCATCCGTTCGGATACGGCAAGGAGCGCTTCTTCTGGGCGTTGCTGGCCGCTGTCGGGATCTTCGTGATGGGCGGCTGTTTCTCGTTCTACCAGGGGCTCTCCGCCCTTCGCCGGGGCGACCCCGAGTCCCCCGAGGGCTACACGGCGGGGCTCATCGTCCTCGGCGTCGCCCTCGTCTCCGAGAGCACGTCGCTGGCCCGGGCGCTGCACCAGGCGCGCGGTGAGAAGCGCGGGGCCCTGGATCCGGCCCTGCGCACCGTCATCGCGGAGGACAGCACGGCGGTTCTCGGCGTGGCCCTCGCGATGGCGGGCATGGTGCTGCACCTGACCACCGGGAGCGTGGTCTGGGAGGCTGCGGCCTCGCTGGGCATCGGGGTGCTGCTGGTCTACGTGGCCTTCCGGCTCGGACGGGACGCCCGCGACCAGTTGATCGGCGAGGCCGTCGATCCGGCGCTGCGGGACGATCTGGTGGGCTTCCTGATGCGCCAGGGCGAGATCGACAACGTCGCCGAGCTGCTCACGATGCGGCTGGGCATGGACTCGGTCCTGGTGGCCGCCCGTATCGACCTCGCCCCCGGCATCGACAGCGAGCGGGTGGAGGAGGTGTCGATGCGCATCAGGGAGGCGATGGCCGACCGGTGGCCGCAGGCCGACCAGGTCTTCCTCGACATCACGAACGCCCCGCCGCGCGCCGGGCGGTGACCGGGGCCCGCGTTGCGGGACCGGGCGGGCCGGTCGAGGCTGGTTGCTGGACCGCAGCGGCCGGGCAGGACGCCGCTCCTCGACGAAGGCAGTGGACCACCATGACCGGAAGCGACCCCCGTACGGCCTCGGCAGCACCGCTGACGGGACCGGCCGCGCCGTGCTGGGTCACCCTGATGACCCGGAACCTGGCGACCGCCGAGCGGTTCTACGCACAGGTCCTGGGCTGGTCGTTCCGCCCCGGGCGGCTCGGGGCCGACTTCGCCGTGGCCTACCGCGGAGAGGTGCCGGTCGCCGGCGTCTTCGCCGTCTCCTCGGCGTACCAGGTCGCGGTGGCCTGGACGCCGTACTTCGCGGTGGAGGACGCGGACGTGGCGGCCGCCCGGGTGCGCGAGCGCAGCGGGACCGTGGCGGTGGGGCCGCTGACGCTCGGCAAGGGGCGCGGGGTGCTGGCGTCGGACCGGGACGGGGCGTCGTTCGGCCTCTGGGAGCGCACCGAAGCCTCCGCCTCACCGCCGGCCCCGGCCGACCACGCGCACGCCTGGCTGCGCCTGCGGACCCGTAACGCCTTCGACGCGGCGATCTTCTACGGCGAGGTGCTCGACTGGGCGAGTGGGCGGCCGGGGTGCTGCGATGTCGCGTACGAGGGCGACGAGGTCATCGTGCGGTGCGAGGGGCACGCGCTGGCCCGGATCAGCTCGGGGGCCGTGGAGGCGGCTGTCGATCCGATGGTGCGCCCGCACTGGCAGGTTCAGTTCCCGGTGGCGGACCTCGCGGCGACGGTCTCCGCGGCCGGGCGGCACGGTGGCGCCCTCGTCGAGGAGCGCACCGGTTTCGGGGGCACCGAGGTCACTCTGCGGGATCCGGACGGCGCGCTGTTCGCGGTGACCGATGTGCGCAGCCCGGCCTGACCCGGTTCAGGCGGCGCCACTCCCCCGCTCGGGCGACTCGCCTCCGTCGCCGTCCCTGTTCCCGTCCCTGTTCCCGTCCTCTTCCTCGTCGTCGGTGTCCCGTCGGCCGGAGCGCCCCCGGGCCAGGGCCCATACCGGGAAGACGAACCAGCAGGCGACGAACCACAGGGCCATGGCTCCGACGAGCCACAGGGCCAGCTGGTTGTGCAGGGCGACGCGCAGGATCAGCAGAAGCACCGAGCACATCGTGCAGAACAGCAGCACCAGGCCGAGCACGGTCATCCGGGAGGCCCAGATGACCGTCTCGGGCTTCATCCGGCGGCCGGTGAGCAGCCGGTGGTACGAGACGGGGCCGATGAGCGCCGCCGCGGTCGCCGAGCCCAGCATCACCGTGACGACGTAGATGTTCCGGTCGGTCTCCCCCAGATCCTCGAACCGCGACTGGAAGACCACCGCGAGCAGGAAACCGAAAAGGATCTGCACCCCGGTCTGTGCGACGCGCAGCTCCTGGAGCAGTTCGGACCACTGCCGGTCCGCCCGCTCCTCCTGGGTCTCCTGACGGCCTCTACTGGCTGTCACGTGGCCTCCCCTTCTTCTTGAGGGCCCGGCGGGGACGGCGGCGTGCCGATGGCCGGATCTCACAGGTTCCCCATGGCCACGGGCGTAACCCCGTGGACCGGTGTACGCGGCCCGCCTATGATCACGACAGGGCATCGCGCGTCGGTCACCGGCCGGGTGAGGCGTGGAGGTGGCCCGTGAGATGCCCGTGGGAGGCATTCCACCGTGTCAGTCGAGTTGAACCACACCATCATCCATTGCCGGGACAAGCGCGCGTCCGCGGAGTTCCTGGCGGATCTGCTGGGCCTGACGGTCGGAGACGAGTGGGGTCCGTTCATTCCGGTCGTTCTCGCGAACAGCGTCACGCTGGATTTCGCGACGGTTCCCGCCGCCTCGATCACCCCGCAGCACTACGCCTTCCTCATTTCGGAGGCGGAGTTCGACACCGCGTTCGCGAAGATCCAGGCCCTGGGGATCGACTATTTCGCCGATCCCCATCAGAAGATTCCCGGCGAGATCAACCACAACGACGGCGGACGGGGCGTGTACTTCCCCGATCCGAGCGGTCATGGCATGGAGCTGATCACCCGCCCGTACGGCGGCTGATCGCCGCCTGAAACGCCCAGCCCCGGAGCCCGGCCGCGCACGGCGGCCGGGCTCCGGCCGCCCCCGGCCGTGCGCGCCTCAGCCGATGCGGAGCAGGAGTTCGGGGCGGTCCCACATCACCGCCGGCGGGACGGCCCGCACCGTGCCGACGGGTTCGGCGCCGATGCTCCGGTAGAAGCCCTCGGCGGGCGGATGGGAAACGATCCGGACGCCCGTGAGCCCGGCGCTCCGGGCCTCCTCGCGCAGATGCGCGGCGAGCAGTCGGCCGATGCCGAGCCCCTGGGCGGAGTCGGCGACGAACATCAGGTCCAGTTCCGGCGGGTCGAGGAGCAGCGCGTAGAAGCCGAGGATCCGGCCACTACCGCCGTCCGCGGCGACGAAGACCCGGTGCGCCTCGATGTAGTCCGGCCCGATCCGGTAGCCCTCGACCATCGGGGCGTACGGGCCCTCGTAGGCGCCTGATGCGCGGACCAGCCGGGTCAGGCGGCCGGAGTCGCCCGCCGCGGCCCGGCGGACCATCACCTCGGCACGCTGTGGTGCGCGTCCGCGCCGTCGCCCTTCCCTGCCCGATCCCATACGGCGAGTATGCGGCACCGCGGTGACGGCTTCAGGCCGGGCGGTGTTCCTCGTGCCAGCGGCGGACGGTCCCGTCCACGTCGAAGGGGGTCAGCCGCAGCGGCGGGCCCTCCGGAGGCATCCGGATCGCCCGTTCGATCTTGTCGTTCACT
This sequence comes from Streptomyces sp. rh34, assembly GCF_002551245.1. Lineage (GTDB taxonomy): Bacteria > Actinomycetota > Actinomycetes > Streptomycetales > Streptomycetaceae > Streptomyces. Next base: position 2,793 of record NZ_NTGZ01000284.1, on the reverse strand, counting down.
TCGGTCAGGATGCGCCGTACCTCGGCCTCGGTGCGAGCCGCGGACACCGCGCGGGGGACGTCTTCCGCCTCTTTGCGCAGGGCCAGCGCGGGTGGCAGCATCGACACGCCCTCCCGCCGCATCTTCTGCTTGATCCACCAGGCCTCGTCGTACGGGCGTTCCAGGCCGGCGATCGGCTTGCCGAAGCCCGGGAGCGCGGAGAAGTCGCCGCGCTGTTCCGCCTCGTGGATCTGCCGGTCGACCCAGGACTCGAAACTGACTCCCGGTGGTTTGCGCTCCGTCATCGCATGTCCCTCCGACCTGCCGCCGATTCGACGTTTTCACCCTACACAGAGCGTCGCGCGGAGCCTTCCCCCCGGAGGGCCGCTGCCTTGATCCGGGATCCTGGGGTACACGAACTCCTGCACATCACCCGGCGGTTGCCGCCGGGCCCGGACCGAAAGGGGTTGACCACTGTGCGACAGCAGAGCTACGTACCGGCCGATGAACGTCGGGGGCGGTAGCCGTGACGACAACGATCATCATCATCGCCGTGGTCGCCGTGGCGGCCGTCGCCGCGTTCTTCCTTCTTCGTGGACGTCCGGCCGGCGGCAGGGGGCTGCGCGACCGCTTCGGACCGGAGTACGACCGCGTGGTCGCCCGGCACGGCGGCGACACCGCGGCGGCCGAACAGGAGCTCGGCGATCGAGTGAAGCGGCACGGGCACCTCGACGAGCGGCCGATGACCGAGGAGGCGCGCGCACGGTACGCCGCCCGCTGGGCGAGCGCCCAGGAACTGTTCGTGGAATCCCCGGAGCGGGCGCTCATCGAAGCCGACGCGCTGCTGGCCGATCTGTCGCGCGAGCGCGGCTTCCCGGACGGCGAGGACTTCGACGACCGTACGGACGCGCTCTCCGTCCACCACGCCGCACACGTCGACGGCTACCGCCGGGTGCACGCCGCTCGTCGCGGGGACGCGAGCACCGAGGAGATGCGCGAGGCCCTGATCGAGGCCCGCGGTCTCTTCGACGACCTGCTCGCGGGCGGCCCGTCGGGGCGCGAGCACGGCAACAGGCATCTGGTGAAGGGACGCGGTACATCATGACGCGGACACCGAACGGAAAGGCGCCGCTGCCCGGCGGCGCGGACCTGCCCGAAGGCGCCGAACCCATCGACACGGGCACACCCGTGAGGGGCCCGGGCACGCCTGGCAGGGAGCAGGGTGCTCACGTGACGGCTCCGCGGACGGTCACAGGCAAGGAGCCGGCGGACCGTGCCGGGACGGGCCCTCGTCCCTCCCCCGGACCCACGGCCCCGACGGCCTCCACGGCCTCCTCGGCAGGGCAGGCCGGGCTTCCGGGCAGCGCCGAGGACGGCCCGCATCCCGGGAGGCCGCTGTTCGCCCCCGACGAGCAGGAAGCGTTCGCCGCCCGGATCCAGCAGGCGGTGACCGGGTTCGTGGAAGACCCGCACCGGGCGGTGCGGGAGGCCGACGCCACCTTCGACGAGGTCGTCGCCGGCCTCGGGGCCGTCCTGGAGGAGCGCGGGCGGCGACTGCGCGCGGGGAGGAGCGGGAGCGGCCCTGCCACCGGTGCGGAGACCGAGGATCTGCGGATCGCCCTCCAGCACTACCGGGACCTGACGGAACGCCTCGTACGCCTGTAGCCGGGCCTCGCCCCGGACGTACAGGGGCCGGTCAGGCCGGGAGCCTCCCGGCCTGACCGGCCCCTGCTCCGCGGATCACCAGGCCGTCGCGCAGCCGCTCCAGGGCGGCGTCGGGCACGCGCAGCCCGTTGCGCACGTAGCCGTCGAGGCCGCCCCAGCGCTCGTCCATGGCGTCGAGCGCCACGTCCAGGTAGCGGGGGCGGACCTCGATGATCGCCGCGGCGACGGCGGGGTCGCCGCCACCGTCCAGGAATTTCGCCACGTACGGGGCGAAGGCGGCCCGTACGGCGGGATTGACCGCGAGGAAGTCCGACCGCACCGTCGCGCGGGCCGCCCCCAGGAGCATCAGCAGGACGGCTGCCGCCCAGCCGGTACGGTCCTTGCCCGCCGTGCAGTGGAAGAGCAGCGGGCGTGCACCGGGGTCGGCGGCCGTCTCCAGGAAGGCCCGGTAGGCGGCCGCGGCGCCCGGCGAGAGGACCATCTTCCGGTAGGTCTCGGCGAACAGTTCCTCGGCCCGGCCGCCCCCCAGCGTCCGTTCCGCCTCGACCGGGTCCGCGAGCAGGGCCCGCAGCCGGGCGGGCGCCACGCCCGGGTGGTCGCCCAGGACATCGGCGACGAAGAGCCTGGCCCGGTCCGGCAGCCGGTCCGGGGCCCACTGACGCTCGTCGGCGGTGCGCAGGTCCACGACGGTGCGGATCCCGAGCGCGCGCACCGCCCGGTCGCTCTCCGGGTCCAGCTCGCTCAGCTGACCGGAGCGGAACAGGACGCCCTGCCGCACCCGGCGGTCACGGCCCAATGCGATGCCGCCCAGGTCGCGCAGATTGACAACGGTGGCGGCCGGAACGGTCCGGGCGGTCTGCACGATGAACTGCCTCTTTCCCCGATGAATTCCAGGAATTCCACATATCAGGACCAACATCGCACGCAGCAAGGAAAGCACCACCGGAGAACGCCGGGGGCACCCCGGGGCGTCGGCGCGCATCAGTCCGACAGGAGCTTCGTCTTCTGCTCCACGAACTCGGCGTCGGTGAGGACGTCCCGTTTCCACAGTTCGGCGAGTCGCTCCAGACGAGTGATGATGTCGTCCCCCGCGGCGCCCTCCTCGCCGGGCCCGCCCGACCCGGCGCCCCCCAAGCGCTCGTGCGCGAT
>NZ_NTGZ01000283.1 GCF_002551245.1 Streptomyces sp. rh34 | reverse complement strand
GCTCCCGCCCTCTGCGGGCTCGGGCTCGATCCCGGGCTCCGGCGACGCGGCGGCCGGGGTCTCCTCCCCGGCCACCGGGCCGTCCGGGGCCTGCGGGGTGTCCGCCGGCTTCGCGGGCTCCTGGGCGTCCCCGGGCGCCGGGGTCCCGTCACGCCGGGCAGCGTCCTGTGGCGAACCGCCCTGTGGGGTCCCGTCCTCGGGGGTCACGCCCTCGGGCCCGGGCTCTTCCTGCGACCTGCCCTGCGGCTTGTTCCCGGCCGGGTGGTCCGGGTCGGACGGCGGGCCAGCACTGTCGGTCACGTCTGCGTCCATCCTTCACGTTCGGCGGCGCGAGGGGCCGCCGGTCGCAGGAGTAGACGGCTGAAACTCACGCTTGGTTGTGCACGGCCAGGAGAGTGGTCTGTACCGCCCGATCATCTACCCGCCCCGGAGCCGATTGCCGAGGACTCGGCCCGCTGTGGGCCGGACGAGTGCACCTCAGGGCGCTTGTCATACCGCGGTGTTGGTGACCCGCTCGCTCGCGGTCCGCTGGGCCAGCCCGTCCGCGTCGAGCTGCCCGAGGTGGCGGCAGAGCACCACGGACCCACCGGCCGCCAGTGGCGCGAAGAGCCCGGCACTCAGCCCTTCCCAGGTGTCGTACGTACGCCCGGTGAGCAGTCGGGACCCCGGTACGAGTCCGAGGGCGTCGGCGTCCTCGCGGGCCCGGGCGACGAGCTGCGCACCCGTCAGCCCGGCCCCGCCGACGGCCAGCGCGGGCGCCTCGGGGTCCACCGGGGCGAAGGGCGCGAAGCGGTCGCCCTGGCTCGGCACCTCCACCGCGTAGTCCGCGAACCCCTCGGGCGCCTGCGGGAACCGGCCGCCCAGCGGACGCAGGGCAAGGGCGACGCGCTCGCCCCGGCACGCCCGCGCCCGCTCCAGGGTGTCCGGGCCGGTCACGACGAGGTCGGCGGCGGCCGGGTCGCCCTGGACGTCGGCGACGACCCCGACGGAGGAGCAGGCGAGCAGCCAGACCGCGGACTGCCAGTGCGCCGGGAGCAGCAGGGCGAGCCGGTCGCCCGGCTCCGCGGCCAGGTCGCCCTGGAGCAGATTGGCGGTCTTGGCCACCCAATTGGCGAAGGTGGCCACCGACAGTTCGACGCGTTCTCCGGTGGCGTCGTCGTAGAAGGTGACCAAGGGGCGGGCCGGGTCCGCGGCGAGGGCGGATCGCAGCAGGTCGGCGGGGGTGCGGTCGCTGGAGTTCATCCGCGCAAGCGTACGCGGGGGCGCTGAGCGCGGCGGGCTGAACGGGTATCACGTACACCGGTTCGGCCGACGGGGCGTCAAAGCGGGGCGGATGCCCGGGTAGCCGGACCTGTGACGGTATGACCACGATCGTGCGTATGCGTGCACTATTGGTCACCTCAGTCGGCGTCACCTGCGCGGCGGCCCTCACCCTGCCGCTCGCCGCCCCCGCCCTGTCCGCCCCGGCCGCGCACTCCGCCTCGGCCCGGCCTCCTTCTCTGTCCCCCGGGTCGCCCGGGTCCGGCCCGCCGTCGGCCCGGGCCGAAGCCGCCCCCACCGAAGCGAACGAAGCGACCGCCCCCGAATCCGCCCCGCCGCGTACCGGCGAGACCCGTGCGGACGCTCTCGCGGGCTCGACGCAGTCCCTGCCCCTGGAACCCCTCGCCGCACCCTCCGACCGGGCCGTGGGCCCGGCGGCGTCCGGCCAGGGGCTGGACCGGCGGACGGCCCGGCCGTTCTCCCTCGTGGGCGTGGTCTGGGACGACGCCGAAGCCGAACTCCACGGCACGGTCCAGGTCCGCACCCGGGCGACCGGCGGCACGAGCTGGTCGGACTGGCAGGACGTCGAGACCCACAACGCCGAACACGCCGCCGACCTGGACAGCGCCGAGCGGGCGTCCGGCGCCGCGCGCGGAGCGACCGCCCCGCTCTGGGTCGGCGACTCGGACGGCGTGGAGGTACGCGTACTCCCGGAGGCGGCCGATCCGCGGCACCCGTCCGCCGCCCCACCGCTCCCCGAAGGGCTGCGCCTCGAACTCGTCGACCCCGGCGAGGACCCCGTGCCGGAACCCGCTGACGACACCGTCGGCCGGACCGTCACCCAGGCGATCTTCGCCGGCAACCCGGTGCCGCCGACGGCGGCGGGCGTGCCGGAGGTGCTCACCGCCGAATCCGCCGCCGCCTCGGCCGTCAACGCGGAACTCGCGCCGCTCGGCGCGGCCGTCATCCCCGCGCTGACCAAGGCGGAGACGGCAGAGGAGTCGGCGATCGTCGCGGCCGGGGCGAAGCCGTACATCGGCCCCCGGCCGAAGATCATCACCCGCAAGGGCTGGGGCGCGGACGAGAAGCTCCGCGAGCGCAACTTCGCCTACACCAGGACGGTCAAGGCGGCCTTCGTGCACCACACCGCGTCCGGGAACAACTACACCTGCAAGCAGGCCCCTTCGCTGCTCCGCAGCATCTACCGCTACCACGTCAGGAGCAGCGGCTGGCGCGACTTCGGCTACAACTTCGCCGTCGACAAGTGCGGAAACATCTACGAGGGCCGGGCCGGAGGCGTCGCGAGGGCGGTCCTCGGAGCGCACACGCTGGGCTTCAACACCAACACCATGGGGGTCGCGGTGCTCGGCACCTACTCCTCCACCAACCCGCCCGCCGCCGCGGTGACCGGCGTCTCCAAGCTCACCGCCTGGAAGCTCGGACTGTTCGGGGCCAACCCCAAGGGCAAGGTCACCCTTGTCTCCGGCGGGAGCGGCAAGTACGCGAAGGGCAGGAAGGTCAAAATGAACGTCATCTCGGGCCATCGGAACGCCTTCGCAACCGAATGTCCCGGAGCGCGTCTCTACAAGAAGCTCGGCAAGGCCCGGACCACCTCCGCCAAACTGCAGGGCCGCTGACCGGGGCGTTTCCGACCGGTCTGCTTAGACTGGCCAGCCACAACCAGGCCAGGCCCCAGCAGGAAGCAGAGACGGTGCTGTGACAGAGGCAAAAGAAGCGATCCTCCTGGTCGGTGGCAAAGGCACCCGGCTGCGCCCGCTCACGGTGCACACCCCGAAGCCGATGGTTCCGGCCGCGGGGGTCCCCTTCCTCACCCACCAGCTGGCGCGGGCCAGGGCGGCCGGGGTGGAGCACATCGTGCTCGCCACGTCCTACCTGGCGGAGGTCTTCGAACCGCACTTCGGCGACGGTTCCTCGCTCGGTCTGCACATCGAGTACGTCACCGAGCGGGAGCCGCTCGGCACGGGCGGAGCCATCCGCAACGTCGCGCCGAAGCTGTCCTCGGGACCGGACGAACCGGTCCTGATCTTCAACGGCGACATCCTGACCGGGCTCGACATCCGGGCCCTGGTCACCTCGCACACCGTCTCCGGGGCGGATGTCTCCCTCCACCTGACCCGGGTCGAGGACCCTCGCGCCTTCGGCCTCGTGCCGACCGACGCGACGGGCCGGGTCACGGCCTTCCTGGAGAAGCCGCAGACGCCGGAAGAGATCGTCACCGACCAGATCAACGCCGGGGCGTACATCTTCCGGCGCTCGGTCATCGACTCCATCCCGTCCGGCCGTCCCGTCTCCGTCGAGCGCGAGACCTTCCCCGGACTGCTCGCCTCCGGCGCCCACCTCCAGGGCATGGTCGACTCCACGTACTGGCTGGACCTCGGCACCCCGGGCGCCTTCGTCCGTGGCTCCGCCGACCTCGTCCTCGGCCGCGCACCCTCCCCGGCGGTCCCCGGCCGCTGCGGCGACCGCCTGGTCCTGCCGACCGCCTCCGTGGCCCCGGACGCCAAGCTCACCGGCGGCACGGTGGTCGGCGAGGGCGCGGTGATCGGCGCGGGCGCGAGAATCGACGGCTCGGCGATCCTGGCCGGTGCGGTCGTCGAGGCGGGCGCGGTCATCACGGACTCCCTGGTCGGGGCCGGCGCCAGGATCGGCGACCGTACGGTGCTGGCGGGCGCGGTGATCGGCGACGGGGCGCAGGTGGGCGCGGACAACGAACTGCGCGACGGGGTCAGGATCTGGTGCGGCGCGGTCCTGCCGGACGCCTCGGTCCGCTTCTCCTCGGACCAGTAGTCCCGTACCCGCACCCGTACCCTCAAAGGGACCGACCTTTCTCTCCCCCCAGAACCCCGAGGCCCACCCGTGGCAGGACGATTCGCCCCCCGCTCCGCGCGAGCGGTGCTGCCGCACCAGGCTGCCGCCCCGGCGCGTCGGGCGACGACGCCCGCGCACGACGGCCCGGCGCTGACCCGGGAGTGGACCCCGCCCGGCCCGCTGGACCTCCGCCTCGTCCTCGGACCCCTGCGCAGGGGTCCGGCGGACCCCACGTTCCGGATGGTCGCGGACGGCACGTTCTGGCGGGCCACCCGTACGCCCGAGGGCCCCGGCACCCTGCGCGTCGCGGCGCGCGGCGGCCGGATCGAGGCGGCGGCCTGGGGCCCCGGCGCGGACTGGCTGCTGGCGGGGCTTCCCGCGCTCCTGGGTGCGGACGACGACCCGGACGCCTTCGTCCCCCGCCACCGCCTGCTCGCCCTGACCCGGCACCGCCGCCCCGGCCTGCGGCTGCTGCGCACGGGCCTGGTCATGGAATCGCTGATCCCCTCGATCCTGGAGCAGAAGGTCACCACGGACGAGGCGTACCGCGCCTGGCGCCACCTGGTCCGCCGCTTCGGCACCCCCGCCCCGGGCCCCACCGCGGACCTGGGCCTGCACGTGATGCCGGACCCGCGGGGGTGGGCGATGATCCCGTCCTGGGAATGGCACAGGGCGAACGTCGACGCCAAGCGATCGTCGACGATCCTGCGCGCGGTACGCGTGGCCCGCCGGCTGGAGGAGGCGGCGACGATGAACCTCCCCGAGGCCCTGGCCCGCCTGGAACTGATCCCCGGCATCGGCCCCTGGACCTCGTCCGAGACCCTCCAGCGCTCGAACGGCGCGCCGGACGCGGTCACCGTCGGCGACCTGCACCTCCCGGGCATCGTCGGCCATGCCCTGGCGGACCGCCGCGACGCGGACGACGAGGAGATGCTGTCCCTGCTGACCCCGTACGAGGGCCAGCGCCACCGGGCGACCCGCCTGATCCTGCTCTCGGGCCACACCCCGAAACGCCGGGCCCCGAGGATGACCCCGGGCAACATCACCCACCTGTAGCCGTTCCGGGGCCGGCGCTCCCAGCCCCTCCGGGGCGTGGCATTTCCAGCCCCTCCGGCGCTTGAGGAGCGGGGCCCGGGGCAGAGCCCCGGTTCCGGGAAGGGGCGGGTGGGGGAAGGCCCCGCGCAGCGGCACCCACCAGCACCCACCCCCACCTCACCGCACGGTGAGAAACGCCTCCGCGTCCCGAACGCCCCGCTCCCGAGGCACCCCCGCCGCATGCCCCACCGCCACCGCCCCCAACGGATCCCAGGACGACGGCAGCGACAACACCTCCCGCACCACGGACCGGCAGAACATCGTCGAGGACACCCACGCCGACCCCAGCCGCTCACCCGCCAGCGCCACCAGGAAGTTCTGCACGCCCGCACCCGCCGCGACGACGAACATCTCGCGCTCCGCGGTGTCGCGCCGCTCGTCCCCGTACGTGTGCGAGCCGTCCATCACCAGGCACGGCACCGCCAGATACGGCGCGTCGCGCAGCACATCCCCGCGCCGCACCCGTTTGGCGATCGACTCCTCGCTCTTCCCGTCGCGCCGCAGGTCCTCGATCCACGCGGCCCGCATCGCGTCGAGCAACCGGGTCCGCGACGCGGCGGACTCCAGCAGCACGAACCGCCACGGCGTCGTGTGGTGAGGGGCGGGCGCCGTCACCGCCGCGGCCACGGCCCGCCGCACGGCCCCCGGATCCACCGGCTCGTCGGTGAACTCGCGCACCGTACGCCGCAGCGTCACCGCTTCACGGACCGCCTCCGACGTCCCGAGCCGGAACATGTCGTCGGCCGCACTCCGTACGAGCGCGCGAGCACCGGCGGAGTCCTCGTCACCGGGAGACACCACGTGCCGCAGCCCCCGCACCACGGCGACCGGCAGCCCCTCCGCCTTGCCCTTGACCAGGTCCCCGGCCGCGGCCAGCTCGTCCGCCGTGGCCACGACCGTGGCGCTGAGCGGATTGCCGTACGCGTCCGTCCCGCCGCGCAGATCGTCCAGCACCCGCACCCCGGCCGCACCGATCGCGACATCGGTCAGACCGTTGCGCCAGGGCCGCCCGAAGGTGTCCGTGACGATGACGCCGACCTCCACGCCGAGGGCGTCCCGCAGCCCGTCCCGGATGGCCCGGGCGGAGGCGTCGGAGTCCTCGGGCAGCAGCAGCACGGTCCCGGCCTGCGTGTTCGAGGCATCGACCCCGGCGGCGGCCATGACCAGACCCTGCCGGTTCTCCACGATCCGCAGCGTCCCGCGCCGGGCCACGACCCGCACGGTCTCGGCGTCTATGGCGGCCTCGCGGTCGGTGGCCTCGACGATCCGGCCCTCGGCCTTGGAAACGATCTTCGAGGTGACGAGCAGGATGTCCCCGTCGACCAGCCCCGGCTCGGCCGCGGCGATCAGCTTGGCGAGATCGTCACCGGCCCGCACCTCAGGAATCCCGGCCAGCGCCCAGACCCGAAAAGAGGGCGCACCGGAGGTCGAGGGCCCACGGGAAGCCGAAGGACCACCGGAGGCCGCGAGACCGTCGCCGGCGGCGCCAGGAGAACCGCTCACGCCCGGACCTCCTCGGCCAGATCCAACGCCTGCCGGGCCATCTCGGCGGTCGCGTCCACGTCCGTCATCATCAGCGGCACCGCCCGGCAGCGGATCCCCGCCGCCTCGACCTCGCCGACCGCACCCGTGTCCACCGTGTCCACCAGCCAGCCGTCCAGCAGCCCCGAACCGTAGTGCTGGGCCACTGCCGCGGCGGTCGACTCGACGCCCACCGCGGCGAGCACCTTGTCCGCCATCCCGCGCACGGGCGCGTCCCCGACGATGGGGGAGAGGCCGACGACCGGCACCCCGGCCTCGGCGATGGCCTCCCGGATCCCGGGCACGGCGAGGATCGTGCCGATGGACACCACCGGGTTCGACGGCGGGAAGACGATGACATCGGCCGAACCGATGGCCTCCAGCACCCCCGGAGCCGGCTTGGCCTGCTCCGCGCCGACCGGCACGATCGCCTGCGCCTCGACGGAGGCGCGCAGCTTCACCCAGTACTCCTGGAAGTGGATCGCCTTGCTCTCGCCGTCCGTCTCGACGGCCACATGCGTCTCGACCCGGTCGTCGGACATGGGGAGCAGCCGTACGCCCGGCTGCCAGCGGGCGCAGAGCGCCTCGGTGACCGCGCTCAGCGGATAGCCCGCGCCCAGCATCTGCGTACGGACGATATGGGTCGCGAAGTCGCGGTCGCCGAGCCCGAACCACCCGGGGCCCACGCCGTACGCCGCGAGCTCCTCCTTGACCTGGAAGGTCTCGTCGGTCCGCCCCCAGCCCTGCTCCTCGTTGATGCCACCGCCGAGGGTGTACATCACGGTGTCGAGGTCGGGACAGACCTTCAGCCCGAACAGATGGATGTCATCACCCGTGTTGCCGATCACCGTGATGTCCGCGTCGGGCGCGGCCTGCTTGAGGCCGCGAAGGAAGCGGGCACCGCCGATGCCACCGGCCAGAACAACAATGCGCATGCAGAGCAGTTTGTCAGGCGGGTACGGCGCCCACGGTGGTCGGGGCGCTTTGCGTGGCGTGCATCGGCATCTCGGTCAGGCCCGGGTAGTAGATGTGCAGACTCACGGCCGGCTCGAGCGAGTCGTTGACCACTTCGTGGACGTACCCGGGGCCGAAGGCACGCTGCGCGCCCGCGCCGAGAGCCCGCGTCCCGCGCTCGGTGTGCTCGGTCAACTCACCTCCCAGGACCGTCAGTACGCCGGCGGAGAGGCCGTGGTCGTGTCGACCGCTGCTCTGCCCCGGCACCCAGCTGAGCAGCCACACCTCGTAGCCGGGGCCCTGGTGCAGGCGGTGGTACCAGCGGGAGGCGGAGTCGTACTGGACGATTCCGGCCCACCGCGCGCGGTCGGCGGCGATGGAGCGTGCGAGGCCGACGAATTCGGAGACGGTGGAGGGGTGCTCGCGGGCGGGCTGCAGGAGGTGCTGGACCTCAAGGATGTCGCCGGCGATCTGAAGGTCGCTGTCGCTGTTCATGGCTGCGGTGGTTCCTCGGCATGGGAGTGCACGTGCGGGGAGTCGCGGTGAGCGTCGGCAGCTCGGAAGAAGCCGCGGGGAGTGCGAGATGCGGGGGAGGAGCAGGAGGAGACGGAGAAAGACGCTCGACCGGAGAGGCTGGATCAGAGCTGGAGCGCTACGGCATCAACAGCTGTGACAGCTGGAACAGCAACAGCGGGCCTGGACAGCACTACGGAACCCACGGATGTGGGTGACGCGCATGGCTGTGGTCGCTGGCATGGGACCAAGGAGACCGGCTCGGCCGTCCGCTGTCAACCCAATGCCCGATATGGGGGCAATGTTTCACCCCTTCCGGTTGTCGGTTTCGGAGAAAGGTTTATGCGCCTCTGAGCAGGGACATGTGGCGCATCATCCGCGCCCTCAAACGCGACTGACGTTCCGTGACCTGACTGTGATCTTGATCGCTTCGGTGATCGAATCGCAACACAAGGGCACCCCCGTTCGTCTCTCCAGGGAGAGGGTGCGGAGTTGTGGGGCCAGTGGCATATGTCAGGTTTTTGCTGATTTGAACACTTTCTGCATACGCTTGGTTCCGCAGAGTGAATCCCTGGGCCAATAGCAGATCCTCGCTTGACTGGCCCGGAGATACACACTTGTAATTTCACTCGTGTCGTTCAGCCGCAAACGGCTGCATCACGGGACGCAAGAGACAGACGAGGGGCGCATATGACCGAGCTGTTCCAGCAACTGCTGGTCGAGGACGCGGACGAGGAACTCGGCTGGCAGGAGCGCGCACTGTGCGCCCAGACCGACCCCGAGTCCTTCTTTCCCGAAAAGGGCGGATCCACCCGGGAGGCCAAGAAGGTCTGCCTCGCCTGTGAGGTGCGTTCGGAATGCCTTGAGTACGCCCTTTCCAACGACGAACGCTTCGGAATCTGGGGCGGGCTCTCCGAGCGGGAGCGGCGGCGCCTCAAGAAGGCCGCCATCTGACGTCCGCCCCTGGCGGGCCCCGCCACCGGACGTCGGCCACCGGCCATCGCACTCGAACCACCCCGAATTACCCTGGACCGCCCCGAACCGCCCCGAACCAACCTGGACCGCATCGGGCCACTTCGGACCAGAAACAGACCCCGGACGTCCCCCGACCGGACC
>NZ_NTGZ01000282.1 GCF_002551245.1 Streptomyces sp. rh34 | reverse complement strand
TCCGCGCAGTCCGCAGGAAGAGATTCTGTGTGGGTTGTTCGCCGAGGTGCTGGGGCTGGAGAGTGTCGCGGCCGACGCGAACTTCTTCGACCTCGGCGGTCACTCGCTGCTCGCCACCAAGCTGGTCAGCCGGGTGCGGTCCGTCTTCGAGGTCGAGGTGCCGATCCGCAGCCTCTTCGAGGAGCCGACCCCGGCCGACCTCGCCCGCCAGGTGCTCGTCGCCCGCAGCTCCCGCAGCACACTGCGCAAGGTGGCGCGGCCGGACGCGATCCCGCTGTCGTACGCCCAGCGCCGGCTCTGGTTCATCAACCGCTACGACAACCAGAGCTCCACGTACAACATGCCCATCGCGGTCCGGCTCTCCGGCACGCTCGACCGGGCGGCCCTGCAGGCCGCCCTCGGCGACCTGGTGGCCAGGCACGAGACGCTGCGCACGGTCTTCCCCGAGATCGGCGGTGTGCCGAGGCAGCTCGTCAAGGACGTCGCGGACGCGACCCCCGAGCTGATCGTCTCCGAGGTCACCGAAGAGGGACTCGCCGCCGCGCTCGCCGCACAGTCGCACCAGGGCTTCGACCTGGAGCACCTGCCGCCGCTGCGCGCCCACCTGTTCTCCGTCTCCGCCGACGAGCACGTCCTGTTGCTGCTGCTCCACCACATCGCGGGCGACGGCTGGTCGATGGGCCCGCTCGCCGACGACGTGTGCACCGCCTACACGGCGCGCTGCCGCGGCGGGGCCCCGCAGTGGCCGGCGCTGCCGGTCCAGTACGCGGACTACTCGCTCTGGCAGCACGAGACGCTCGGCGACGAGAACGACGCGGACAGCGCGATTTCCCGCCAACTCGCCTACTGGAGCCAGCAACTGGCTGACCTACCCGACCAGTTGGACATCCCCGCGGACCGGCAGCGGCCCGAGGCGTCCACCTTCGAAGGTGGGTCGATCATCTTCAGGATGGACCCGGACGTGCACCGCGGTCTCACCGCGCTCGCCCGGGAGAACGGCGCCAGCCTCTTCATGGTGCTCCAGGCCGGCCTCGCCACCCTGCTCAGCAGGCTCGGCGCGGGCGAGGACATCCCGATCGGCACCGCCATCGCGGGCCGCACCGACGAAGCGCTCACCGATCTGGTCGGCTTCTTCGTCAACACCCTGGTGCTGCGCACCGACACCTCGGGCAACCCCGACTTCCGGGAGCTGCTGGCCCGGGTGCGCTCCACGGACCTGGCCGCCTACGCCCACCAGGACATGCCCTTCGAGCGCCTCGTCGAGGTCCTCAACCCGGACCGGGCGACCAACCGCAACCCGCTGTTCCAGATCGCCATGGGCATGGAGAACAACGACCTGGACGAGTGGGACCTGCCCGGCCTCAAGGCCGCGCGCCACCAGGTGGAGATGAAGGTCGCCCGCCTCGACCTGCTGTTCAGCTTCCGCGAGCGGTACGGCGACGACGGCGAGTCCGACGGTCTGTACGGGTTCATCGAGTACAGCTCCGACCTCTTCGACCGCGACACGATCGAGGGCATGGCACGGCGCCTGGAGCGCGTACTGGCGTCGGTCATCGCCGACCCCGGCCGGCCCATCGACCGCATCGACATCCTGGAGCACGCCGAACGGCAGCAGGTGCTCGAGGAGTGGAACGACACCGCGACCGACGTGGCCCCCGCCACCGTGCCGCAGCTGTTCGCCGCCCAGGTGGCGAAGACCCCCGACGCACCCGCCCTGGAGTGCGAGGGCACCGTCCTGAGCTACGCCCAGCTGGACGCGCGCGCCGACGAGCTGGCGCGCCGTCTGGTCGCCCACGGGGTGGGTCCCGAGTGCGTCGTGGCGCTGTCGCTGCCCCGCTCCACCGAGCTGGTGACCGCGGTACTCGCCATCTTCAAGGCGGGCGCCGCCTACCTGGCCGTGGACCCGGGCTACCCGGCCGGGCGCATCACGTACATGCTCCAGGACGCCGCCCCCGCCCTGCTGATCACCGACACCGCGACGGCGGCCAGGCTCCCCGAGACCGAAGGTGTGCCCAGGCTGCTCCTGGACGACGCGTCGGCCGCGGTCGTGCCGGAAGGGACCGTCGTCGCCGGCCCGCCCGCACCGCAGAGCGCCGCCTACGTCATCTACACATCCGGCTCGACCGGCAGGCCCAAGGGCGTGCTGGTCTCCCACACGGGCGTCGCCAACCTCTCGGCGGCGCAGATCGAGACGTTCGACGTGGGGGCGGACTCCAAGGTCCTGCAGTTCTTCTCGTCCAGCTTCGACGGGGCGTTCTGGGAGATATGCATGGGCCTGCTGTCCGGAGCCACCCTGGTGATGGCGCCCTCCGAGCGGCTGCGCCCCGGCGCACCGCTGGCCGAGCTGATCGCCGAGCGCGGTGTCACCCATGTGACGCTGCCGCCGGTGGCCCTCTCGGCCATGCAGCCCGACAGCCTGCCCTCCATCACCCACCTGGGGGTGGCGGGCGAGGCCAGCTCGCGCGAGCTGGTCGCCACGTGGGCACAGGGCCGCCGCATGATCAACTCGTACGGTCCGAGCGAGGCGACGGTCTGCGCCACGATGAGCGAGGCGCTCACCGGTGAGCGGACCCCGCCGATCGGCCGCCCGATGTCCAACACCCGGGTGTACGTGCTGGACAGCGGTCTGCGTCCGGTCGCCCCCGGTGTGGTCGGCGAGCTCTACGTGGCCGGTGTGCACCTGGCCCGCGGCTATCTGGGCCGTCCCGACCTGACCGCGAGCCGGTTCTCCGCCGACCCGTTCGGGCCGCCGGGATCCCGGATGTACCGCACGGGCGACCTGGCGCGCTGGCTGCCGGACGGGCAGCTGGACTTCGCGGGCCGCGCCGACGAGCAGGTCAAGGTACGCGGCTTCCGGATCGAGCTGGGTGAGATCGAGTCCCTGCTCGCCGGCCACCCCGAGGTGGCGCAGGCCGCCGTGCTGGCCCGCGAGGACCGGCCGGGCGAGCGGCAGCTCGTGGGCTACGTCGTGCCGAGCGGCGCGGACGGCCGCGACGAGTCCCACGAGGAGACCCAGGTCGGCGACTGGCAGGCCATCTTCGAGGCGGAGTACGGCGAATCGGGCCCCGCGGCCTTCGGCGAGAACTTCGACGGCTGGAACAGCAGTTACGACGGCGGACCCATCCCGCTGGAGGAGATGCGCGAGTGGCGTGACGCCACCGTCGAGCGGATCCTGTCCCTGAAGCCCCGGCGCGTACTGGAACTCGGCGTCGGCAGCGGCCTGATCCTCGCCAAGGTCGCCCCGCACGTGGAGGCCTACTGGGGCACCGACTTCTCGGCGGAGGCCATCGCGGAGCTGAGCGCCCAGGTCGCCCGCGCCGAGGACGTGCGCGACAGGGTCGAGCTGCGCACCAGCGCCGCCCACGAGACGGAGGGGCTGCCCGCGGACTTCTTCGACCTGGTCGTGGTCAACTCCGTCGCCCAGTACTTCCCCGGCGCCGACTACCTGGTGGACGTGATCCGCCAGGCGATGGCGCTGATCGTGCCCGGCGGCGCCGTCTTCCTCGGCGACCTGCGCAACCTCTCGTCGCAGAAGCTCTTCCAGACCGCCGTCAGGACCGGCGCCCAGGAAGTGCCGCAGAACACGGCGACACTGCGCGGGAGCATCGAGCAGAGCGTCCTGCTGGAGAAGGAACTCCTGGTCGACCCGGAGCTCTTCCCCGCCCTGCACGGAGT
Source organism: Streptomyces sp. rh34 (assembly GCF_002551245.1). Taxonomy (GTDB): domain Bacteria; phylum Actinomycetota; class Actinomycetes; order Streptomycetales; family Streptomycetaceae; genus Streptomyces. The sequence continues at coordinate 5,658 of NZ_NTGZ01000282.1, read as the reverse complement.
CATCGACGAGCTGGCGGCCGCCGGCATCCACCTCAAGCGGGCCGTCCACCACAACGAGCTGAGCCGGCACCGCTACGACGTGGTGCTCCGCAAGGGCGCGGCGGACCCGCAGACGGCGGCGCGGCAGTCCGCGGCCGACGTCCCGGTGGTGCACTGGGGCACGGACGTGGCCGACCCGGCCGCGCTCGCCGACCGCCTCGCCGGGCTCAGGCCCGCGCGACTGCGCGTCAGCGGGGTGCCCAACGGCCGGCTGGCGCGGGAGATCGCCGCGGCCGGGGCCCTGGAGGCGGGCGAGTCGATCGACGCGGTGCTCGCCGTCTACAACGGCGGACGGGCGCTCCCCGACGACCTGGACCCGGAGGAGTTCCACGCGCTGGGCGCCGAGCTCGGCCTCCACGTGGACATCACCTGGAACGCCGGGTCGGTCGAAGACCTGGACGTCGTGTTCACCGATCCCGAGGCGGCACAGCCGCTCGCGGAGCCCTACGTGCCGGCCACCGCGACAGGCGCCCCGCTCACCTCGTACACGAACGCGCCCGCGGTGTCCCGCGCGGTGAGCGGACTCGTCCGCTCGCTCCGCACCTATCTGAGCGAGCGCCTCCCCGAGTACATGGTGCCCGCGGCGCTCATCACCCTGGACGCCCTGCCCGTCACACCCAACGGAAAGCTCGACCGCAAGGCACTGCCCGCACCCGACTTCGGGGCGGAGGCGGTGGGAAGGCCGCCCCGCACACGCGAGGAGAAGGTGCTCTGCGGGGTCTTCGCCGAAGTGCTCGGACTGGCGCAGGTCGGCGCCGACGGGAACTTCTTCGAGCTGGGCGGCGACAGCATCATCTCGATCCAACTGGTCAGCAGGGCCCGGGAAGCCGGGCTCGACATCACGGCGCAGGACGTCTTCGCCGCCAAGACCGTCGAGGAACTGGCCGCGGTGGCGCGCCACATCGACGTGGCGGATCCGGCGCACACCGAAGCGGAAGAACGCGTATCCGAGGACTCCGTCGATCTCTCCCTGTCCGGTCTCTCCGGCACGGACCTCGACTTCCTCGACGACGACCTGGGGGCAGACGCATGAGCAAGTCCGACATCGAGGCAGTACTGCCGCTGACGCCGCTGCAGGAGGGCCTGCTCTTCCACGCCCTCTACGACGCGCAGGGGCCCGACCTCTACACCACGCAGCTCTCCATCGACCTGCGCGGCACCCTGGACACGGCGACCCTGCGCACGGCGGCCGACGCCGTGCTGCGCAGACACGCCAACCTGCGCGTCGGGTTCCGGCACGAGAAGCTCGTCAAGCCGCTTCAGATCGTCCCCTCGACCGTGCGCCTGCCGTGGCGGGAGACCGACCTCACGGAGCTGGACGAGAGCGCGGCGCAGGCCGAGGCGGTGCGCATCGCCGACGCGGAGCGCAACCACCGCTTCGACCTCTCCCGGCCTCCGCTGCTGCGCTTCGTGGTGCTGCGGCTCGCCCCCGATCTGCACCGCCTGATCCTGACGAACCACCACATCCTGCTGGACGGCTGGTCCATCCCGCTGCTGATGCGTGAGCTCTTCACGCTGTACGCATCGGGCGGCGACCTGTCCGTGCTGCCTCCCGTCACCCCGTACCGCAACTACCTCGCCTGGCTCGCCAAGCGCGACAAGCCGGCGGCCGAGGCGGCCTGGCGCGAGGCGATGGACGGACTGGAGGGCCCGACGCTGCTCGGTCCCGCCGACCCCGGCCCGGCCACCGGCACCCCCGACCGGGTCCACGCCGACCTCTCCGAGGACGCCACATCGGCGCTCTCGCGGCTCGCCCGCGGCCATGGGCTGACCCTCAACACCCTGGTGCAGGGTGCCTGGGCGGTGCTGCTCAGCAGGCTCACCGGAAGCACCGACGTCACCTTCGGCGCGACGGTCTCGGGCCGACCGCCGGAGATCCGCGGCGTCGAGAACATGGTGGGCCTCTTCCTCAACACGCTGCCCGTCCGCGTCGGGCTGCGGCCCGCGGAGTCGCTGATCGGTCTGGTGACCCGGCTGCAGCAGGAGCAGACCCGGCTGCTGCCGCACCACCACCTCGGCCTCTCCGACGTGCAGAACCTCGCGGGGCAGGGTGAGCTCTTCGACACCCTCACGGTCTTCGAGAACTACCCCGTGGCCGAGGGCGCCGCCGTGATCCCCGGCACCGACCTGCGGGTCGTCGCGACCGACGGCACCGATGCCAGCCACTACCCCCTCACCTTCTTCGCCATCCCCGGCAAGCAGCTCCACCTGCGCCTGACGTACCGCCCCGACCTGTTCGGCCGGGACCAGGTGCAGACCATGCTGGACCGGCTGGTGCAGGCGCTGAGCACCCTCGTGGCCCAGCCCGAGCTGCCGGTCGCCCGGCTCGACCTGCTGGACGGCGCCGAGCGTCACCGGCTCGTCGAGGAGTGGAACGACACCCGCGCCGACGAGCCGAGGCTCGCCGGCGGCATCGAGCGGCGCTTCGCCGAGCAGGCCGCGGCGACCCCCGACGCCGTCGCCCTCGTCTCGGGGGAGGGCGAGCTGACGTACGCACAGCTGGACGCGCGCGCCAACCGTCTCGCACACCGGCTCATCGGGCTCGGCGTCGCCGCCGAGTCCCCCGTCGCCGTGCTCCAGGAGCGCTCCGCCGACCTGGTCGTCTCCACCCTCGCCGTGCTCAAGGCGGGCGGCGCCTATGTGCCCCTGGACGCACGGGCGCCCCGCTCGCGCCTGGAGCGGGTGCTCGAGGAGACCGGCGCTGCGGTACTGCTCACCGACACGTCCCTCAAGGGCAAGGAGCTGACCCACGGGGCACAGGCCCTCGTCGTCGGCGAGGACGATGTCACCCGGGGCCTGCCGGACACCGCCCCCGACGTCACGGCGCACCCCGAGCAGCTCGCCTACATCATGTACACGTCCGGTTCTTCGGGCATCCCCAAGGGCACCGCCGTCACCCATCGCGATGTGCTGGCCCTCGCCTACGACCGCTCCTTCCGCGGCGGGGCGCACGAGCGGGTGCTCGTGCACTCACCGCAGGCCTTCGACGCCTCCACCTACGAACTGTGGGTGCCGCTCCTCAACGGCGGCAGGACCATCGTGGCACCGCCCGGCGACCTCGACATCGCGACCCTGGAGCGGGTCGTCAAGGAGCACGGGGTCACCGGTCTGTGGATGACCGCGGGTCTCTTCAGGCTCACCGCCGAGGAGTCCCCGGGCTGCTTCGCCGACGTCCAGGAGGTCTGGACCGGAGGCGACGTCGTCCCCGCCGAGGCCGTGCGCCGCGTCATGGAGACCTGCCCGGGAACGGTCGTCGTGGACGGCTACGGACCGACCGAGACCACCACCTTCGCCACCCGCCACCGCATCGAGTCCGTGCACGAACTGCCCGCGCAGATCCCCATCGGGACCCCGCTGGACAACATGCGCGTCTACATCCTCGACGGCGGGCTGCGCCCCGTTCCCGCCGGGGTCGTGGGAGAGCTCTACATCGCGGGCGAAGGGCTCGCGCGCGGCTATCTGGGCCGTCCCGGCCTGACCGCCGAGCGGTTCGTCGCCGACCCGTACGGCCCCACGGGCAGCCGCATGTACCGCGCGGGCGACCTCGTGCGCCACACCGCCGAAGGCTCCGTCGAGTTCATCGGCCGCGCCGACGACCAGGTGAAGGTACGCGGCTTCCGCATCGAACTCGGTGAGATCGAGGCGGTCATCGCCGCGCACGCCGCCGTCGCCCAGGCCGCCGTCATCGTCCGCGAGGACCGCCCCGGCGACAAGCGGCTCGTCGCCTACGTGACCCCGCAGGCAGGGCAGTCGGCCGACACCGGCGAGCTGCGCGACCAGGTCGCCGCCGCACTCCCCGAGTACATGGTGCCCGCCGCCTTCGTCGAACTGGACGTACTGCCGCTGACCCCCAACGGCAAGCTCGACCGCAAGGCCCTGCCCGCACCCGATTTCGTCCTGGAGTCCGCGGGCCGCACCGCGCGCACGCCCCAGGAAGAGATCCTGTGCAGCCTGTTCGTCGAGGTCCTCGGCGTCCCCGGCGTCGGCATCGACGACAACTTCTTCGACCTGGGCGGCCACTCGCTGCTCGCCACCCGCCTGGTCAGCCGGGTACGTTCGGTCTTCGGCACCGAGCTGCAGATCCGCGCCGTCTTCGAGGAGCCGACCGTCGCGGGGCTCGCCGCGCGCATGAGCGAGGCGAAGAGCGAGACGCGGACCGCCCGTCCCGCCCTGGAACCCATGGAGCGGCCCGAGCTGATCCCGCTCTCCTTCTCCCAGCGCAGGCTCTGGTTCATCAACCGCTTCGACGGCCAGAGCGCCACGTACAACATGCCGCTGGCCATGCGGCTCACCGGTGACCTGGACCGTGCGGCGCTGCAGGCGGCTCTCGCCGACCTGGTGACCCGCCACGAGAGCCTGCGCACCGTCTTCCCCGAGACCGACGGCGTCCCCCACCAGGTCGTGCTCGACCCGGTCGCCGCCCGGCCCGTCGTCGACATCATCGACACCACGGAGGACCAGCTCCAGGACGTGCTGTCCGAAGCCGTCCAGCGCGGCATGGACCTCACCGTCGAACCGCCGCTGCACGTCTATCTGTTCGCGATCGGGCCGCAGGAGCACGTCCTGCTGCTCTCGCTGCACCACATCGCGGGCGACGGCTGGTCGATGGCCCCCCTCGCCCACGACTTCACCTCCGCCTACGCGGCGCGGCGGGCCGGCGGGGCGCCGGACTGGGCGCCGCTGCCGGTGCAGTACGCGGACTACGCCCTGTGGCAGCAGCAGGTGCTGGGCTCCGAGGAGGACCCGCAGAGCCCCATCTCCCAGCAGCTCGCCTACTGGAAGGAGCACCTCGCCGACCTCCCCGAGGAGCTGAGCCTGCCCACGGACCGGCCCCGCCCCGCCGAGTCCAGCTACCGCGGCGACATGTACTACTTCCGGTTCAGCCCCGAGCTCCACGGCAAGATCATCGCCGTGGCCCGGGAGAACCAGGCCAGCCTCTACATGGTGCTCCAGGCCGGACTCGCGGCGCTGCTCAGCAAGTTGGGCGCGGGCACGGACGTGCCGGTCGGCAGCATCATCGCGGGCCGCACCGACGACGCGGTCGACGAGCTCGTCGGCTTCTTCGTGAACATGCTCGTGCTGCGCACCGACACCTCGGGCGACCCCACCTTCCGCGAGCTCGTCGGCCGGGTGCGGGACGCGGGACTGGCCGCCTACGCCCACCAGGACGTGCCGTTCGAGCGGCTCGTCGAGGTGGTCAACCCGGCGCGGTCGCTCTCCAGGCACCCGCTGTTCCAGGTGGCACTCAACGTACAGAACGTCGCCGGCTACTCGGTCGAACTCCCCGGGCTGAGCATCGCCCCCGAGCGGGTCGGACTCGGCACCGCGCGCTTCGACCTCTCCTTCGGTTTCGCCGAGGAGCGCGATGAGGACGGCGCGCCGGCCGGCCTCCGCGGCGACCTGGAGTTCAGTCTCGACCTCTTCGACATGGAGACGGTCCAGGGACTGGTCGACAGGCTCGAACGGCTGCTGGATCAGGCGGTGGCGCAGCCGAGGCGTCGGGTGGGTGAGTTGGATGTGCTGGCGTCCGGTGAGCGTGAGCGGGTGTTGGAGGGGTGGAACGACACGGGTGCCGGTGAGGTGCCGGGTTCGGTTGTGGAGCAGTTCGAGGCGCAGGTG
>NZ_NTGZ01000281.1 GCF_002551245.1 Streptomyces sp. rh34 | reverse complement strand
AGATGTGTATAAGAGACAGGGGCCCGGGGCGGCGGCACGCGCAGCCGGAACGTGTCCTCGTCGCGGTCCGGTTCCCCGTACGCGGGCGGCAGGGTGCCCGTGGGCCGGCGGCGCGTCACGAGGCGGCCCCGCTCCGCTCCACCGGGTTCGCGTCGGCGTACGCGATCAGCTCCCGGAACCGCAGGCTCTGGGCGACCCGGACCAGGTCCCCGGCGGTGACGGGGGCACCGCCCGCCCCGGACGGCGCGGGCGAGACGGACAGGGCCACCGCGCTGCGGCCGTACCGGTACTGGAGGGAGACCTCCGTGCCCGTCCGGCCCTCGGCGGGCTGCCGGTGGACCCGCGCGGGCGTGCCGTCGTCCAGGGTGAGGCCCTCGCAGGTCAGCCCCTTCGCCGGGACATCGCGGCAGGCGGGCGCCGCGCCCTCCGGCTCCGGGCGTACCGACAGGCGGACGGCGTGCACGATGCCGCCGCGCCGCCCCTGGTAGCTCTGCGCGTCGTCGCCGACCGGCAGGACCGTCCCGATCGACGCGGGCAGCAGGGCGTCCAGGGCCCCGGCCGCCTGCTGCCGGAAGTTCTCCAGCCGCTGGGCCGCCTCGGGGCCGAGACCGGGCGGGACCGACGCGGAGGGTGTCGAGGCGGGGGGCCCCGGTGGCACGGCCGCGGACTCCGTCGGCACAGGGGTGGACGTGGGGCTCGGCATGTCGGGGTGTGGCTCCGTACGTTGGGGGGACGGGGTGGGCGTGGGCAGGGAGACGGACGGACCGGCGGGCGCGGCGGGACTCGCGTCCGGCCCCGTCGAAAGCCAGGGGCCGAGCACCGCGAGGCCCAGGGTCACGGCGGTGACCGCGACGAAGGTGCCCGCGACCGCGAACGCCCGGGTCCTGGCCCGCCGCCGGTGGCCCTCCCGTACGGCGTCGGGCACCAGATCGGGCTGGAGCGACAACGGGCCGACGGTCCGGTGCAGGGCGTCCCGGAACAGCTCTTCGTCGTGCGTGCGGGGCGGCAGGTGCTCGTGCGGTTCAGGGGTCATGACCGGCCCTCAGCTTCCGGTGGAGTAGAGCTGGACGTCGCCCATCCGGGCGCGCAGTCGGACGAGCGAACGCGAGCACTGGCTCTTCACCGTGGACTCGCTGCACCGCAGCAGCGAGGCCACGGTCTCCACACTCAGGTCGTCCCAGTAGCGCAGGACGACCATCGCCCGGGCCCGGGGCGGCAGTTCGGCGAGCAGAGCGAGCAGCGTGACCCGGAGGTCGGCGCCCGGCGCGGGATTGGGGTGCGGGCGGGGCGCGTTGCGGTTGTGGGCGAGCAGATCGCGGACGGTGCGGCGGCGTTCGGCCACGAAGGTCCGGACGAGCACGGTCTTGGCGTAGGCGTCGAGGTTGTCCGCCCGGCTCGCCTTCCGCCAGTGCTGGAACAGCTTGGCGAGCGTCGTCTGCGTCAGGTCCTGCGCGCCCTCGACGTCTCCGCACAGCAGGTAGGCCGTCCGGTACAGCCGGCGCTGCCCGGCCCTGGCGTACGCCTCGAACGCGGCGACCTCGCCGTCGGCCATGGCGGGCTCAGCCCCTGCCGGCATCCGCCCTCCCCTCTCCTCGCGCTTCCGTGCTCCCCCGGAGTCCGCCCCGGGGCGGACTCCCACCCCTTACAGAGCATCCGGGTGCCGAAAAGGTTGAAGAGAAGTGAAGATCAGTTCGAGGGAGGCGCGGGACCGGGAGACCGCCCCCGCCGGTTCCGGAGGCCGGGCTGCTTGAATGGAAGGGTGACCCGAGCCTCCCTGGAAAAGCAGCCGCACGAAGTCGCCTCGATGTTCGATGGTGTGGCGGCCAACTACGACCTGACCAACGACGTGATCTCGCTCGGCCAGGCCCGGCTGTGGCGCAAGGCGGTCGCCCGGGCGGTCGACGCCCGCCCCGCGCAGAAGATCCTGGACCTGGCGGCCGGTACGGCGACCTCCTCGCAGCCCTTCGTGAAGGCGGGCGCCTACGTCGTGCCGTGCGACTTCTCGCTCGGCATGCTCAAGGTCGGCAAGGAGCGCCACCCCTGGATGCCGTTCACCGCGGGCGACGGCATGAGGCTGCCGTTCAAGGACGGGACGTTCGACACCGTCACGATCTCCTTCGGCCTGCGCAACATCCAGGACACCGAGGTCGCGCTGCGCGAGCTGTACCGGGTGACGAAGCCCGGCGGACGCGTCGTGATCTGCGAGTTCTCCCAGCCGACCTGGACCCCGTTCCGCACGGTCTACACGGAGTACCTGATGCGGGCGATCCCGCCGGCCGCCCGCGCGGTGTCCTCCAACCCGGACGCGTACGTCTATCTCGCCGAGTCGATCCGGGACTGGCCCGACCAGCCCGCCCTCGCCGCACTGCTCCAGAAGGCGGGCTGGTCGAACGTCGCCTGGCGCAACCTGACCGGCGGCGTGGTGGCCCTGCACCGGGCCACCCGCGCCTGACGTTCCCGTAACGGCCCGGGGCTCAGAGCTCCAGCCGGAAGCAGTACGCCTCCTGCCCGCGCGGTGTGGCGTACGACTCGGCATGCCGCATCCCGAGCCGTTCCGCGACCGCCATCGACCGGGCGTTGCGTGAGTGGACCATCGCGACGACCTCGCCCACCCCCGCCGCCCGCAGCCGCTCCAGCGTGGTGCGGGCCGCGGTGGTGGCGTACCCCCGCCCCCACGCCGGGCGCCCCAGCCGCCAGCCGATCTCGGTCGCGCCGACCGGCCCGTAATGCGTGTGCGGCCACGGCTGCGCCCCGGTGAAGCCGAGGACGGTGTCGTCCTCGTCCGTGACGGTCCACAGGCAGTAGCCCAGCTCCGCGTCGTGCCGCCGCTGGCGCGCGGTGAGCTCCTCGTACGCGGAGAGCTCCGCGCTCCGCCCGCCGAAGAACTCCATCACCTGCGGGTCGTCGAAGACCCGGTGCCAGGTCAGGGCGTCCTCGTCGGTCGGAACACGGAGGCGTACGGCGGGGGCCGGAGCATGGGGTGTGACAGGCGCTGTCGACATGAGGGAGCCCTTCGGAGGGTTGGTCTGCAGGCCCCCATAGACTGCACGGGACATGTGCCGCGCGGCACGCGAATTCGAGTCTTCGGGAGATCCGACCGTGACCGAGCCCCTCTCCGAGCACAGCGCGGACGTGATCGTCGTTGGAGCGGGCCCAGCGGGCTCCACGACCGCCTACTACCTCGCCAAGGCCGGACTCGACGTCCTGCTCCTGGAGAAGACCGCCTTCCCCCGGGAGAAGGTCTGCGGCGACGGGCTCACGCCCCGCGCCACGAAGCAACTCGTCTCCATGGGGATCGACATCTCCGAGGAGGCGGGCTGGCTGCGCAACAAGGGCCTGCGCATCATCGGCGGCGGCGTACGGCTCCAGCTGGACTGGCCGGACCTCGCCTCCTACCCGGACTACGGTCTGGTCCGCAAGCGCGACGACTTCGACGAGCAACTGGCCCGGCAGGCGCAGAAGGCCGGCGCCCGGCTGCACGAGCGCTGCAACGTGGGCGCGCCCATCAGGGACGAGCGCACCGGACGCATCACCGGCGTCGAGGCGAAGATCGGTGAGGAGAAGACCCCGGTCACCTTCCACGCCCCGCTCGTCGTCGCCGCCGACGGCAACTCCACCCGGCTCTCCGTGGCGATGGGCCTGCACCGCAGCGAGAACCGCCCGATGGGCGTCGCCGTGCGGACCTACTTCACCTCGCCCCGCCACGACGACGACTACCTGGAGTCCTGGCTGGAGCTGTGGGACAAGCGCGGCGCCGAGGACCGCCTGCTGCCCGGCTACGGCTGGATCTTCGGCATGGGCGACGGCACCTCCAACGTGGGCCTCGGCATCCTCAACTCCTCCTCCGCCTTCAAGGAGCTGGACTGGCGCGAGGTCCTCAAGGCCTGGTGCGCCTCGATGCCGGAGGACTGGGGCTACACCCCGGACAACATGACGATGCCGATCCGGGGCGCGGCCCTCCCGATGGCCTTCAACCGCCAGCCGCACTACACCAAGGGCCTCCTCCTCGTCGGCGACGCGGGCGGCATGGTCAACCCGTTCAACGGCGAAGGCATCGCGTACGCCATGGAGTCGGGCCAGATCGCGGCCGACGTCATCGTCCAGGCCCACGCCCGCGCCACCCCCGCCCAGCGCGAACTGGCCCTGAACAACTACCCGAAGGTGCTCAAGGAGACCTACGGCGGCTACTACACGATGGGCCGCGCCTTCGTGAAGCTGATCGGCAACCCGAAGATCATGAAGCTCGCCACCCAGCGCGGTCTGACCCACCCGCTGCTGATGAAGTTCACCCTGAAGATGCTGGCCAACCTGACCGACCCGCAGGGCGGCGACGCGATGGACCGCATCATCAACGGCCTGTCGAAGGTGGCCCCGAAGGCCTGAGGCCGACGGCGGGGCCGCCGCGTACGCGCCTTCGTGCGGCGGGCCCCGCGTACGTATCACCCTGGGGCGGGTCCTTCCGGGGCGGGGCCCTTCACCCGTCGTCGTTCCGTGCGCGCCGGTAGTGGCGGGCCACGCGGGCCCGGTTGCCGCAGGAGGGCTTGCACCACTCCTGCCGGCCGTGGCTCCTGATGAAGTACCGCACGCAACGCGGCGCGTGGCAGGCCCGTAGCTGCTCGCGCTGCGGTCCGCTCAGGAAGTCGACGGCATCGCGCGCCAGCGCCGCGACCAGCCGTACGCGTGGATCGCCCTCGGCCGACAACAGTCCGGCCGCGGGGGGCCCTTCGGCGGGCCAGTGCAGTTGGGGGGCCACGGGTTCCCGGGCGGCGGCCGCGTTGAGGAGGGCCAGGGCCTCGTCGGCGGGCATCAGGCGGTGGGCGTCGGCCGGGCTGGGCGGGGCCGGGCTGACCACCCGGGCGAACAGGGCCCGCACGGCCCGCCGTACACCGATGACCGCGGCCCTGAACTCCTCGTCGACGACGAACTCCGTCGCGCCTCCGGGCTCTTGGGCCGGGGTGAGGGAGGCGGCCGGCAGTCCGGACCGCCGCAAAATCCACCGGGCCGTCCCCTCGGCCGTGTCGAGGTCGTCGAGCACGCCCCCGGCCCCGTCGTGGCGGATGGTGCTCGCCAGTTCCATGACGGGCCGCTGCGTCACCGCCGCTCCCCTCGCCGCCTCTTGAACGTCCGCGATCCTCACTCTAGAGTCCCTGGAGTCCTAACGGAAGAACGAAAATAAACGTTAGATGGGGGAGGGCCGCTCATGTTGCTTGCCCAGATCAGCGATCTGCACCTGGACGGCAGCGAACGCGCGACACGGCGGGCGGTCCGCGTCATGGACCATCTGCGGGCCCTGCCCCGCCCCGTCGACGCGCTGCTGGTCACCGGGGACATCGCCGACCACGCGGCCGAGGCCGAGTACGAGGAGGCGGTACGCCTGCTCGACGCGCCGTTCCCCGTGCTCGCCTGTCCGGGCAACCACGACGCCCGCCCCACCTACCGCAAGGCGTTCCTCGGCGAGGCCCCGGACACCGCGCCCGTCAACCGGGTCCACCACATCGCCGGTACCGCCGTCCTGATGTGCGACTCCACGATCCCCGGCCGCGACGAGGGGCGCCTCGACACCGAGACCCTGGCCTGGATCGACGCCACGCTCGCCGGGCTGCCCGACGGCGTCCCCGCGCTGATCGCCTTCCACCAGCCGCCCGTCGCACTCCACCACCCGCTGCCGGACGCCGGGATGCTCCAGGAGCCCGAGCGGCTCGCCGCCCTGCTCGCCGCCCACCCGCGGGTCGTCGCCGTCCTCACCGGGCACGCCCACACGGCCGCCGCCTCGGTCTTCGTCGGCCGCCCCCTGATCGTCGGACCCGCCGTCACCTGGACCCTGCGCCTGCCCTGGGAGGGCGACCGCCCGGCGGACCGTGATCAGCCGCCGGGCCTGGCGTTCCACGTCCTTGGCGAGGACCGTCGGCTGACCACGCACTTCCGCGTCGTCCTCTGATGACCCCCGGATTCCGGCGCTCCGATCACCTGGGGAGTTAATCCTCAACTCCCCAGGTGATCGTGTGCGATGATTTGCGCGCCCCCCGGTCGTCGGCAGTCCGGACCGGCCGGCACCCGCCCCCGCCCGTAGCGGCGGCACGCGGCGCGCGCCACTCTTCTTGACGCACGCTCACACCGAACGCAGGCCGGCGGGGTACGGAACAAGCCGATACAGCGCTGCTCGACCCCAAGGACAGACAGCCATGACCACCGCCTCCCTGCCCCGGAACTCCGAACGTCCGGAATCGGCCGCCGCCACGCCCCAGCACCACGGCCTCTTCCTGGAGCCCCGTTTCGCCGTGGACCCGACCGCGACGGACGACGACGAGGACTTCGACGCCCCGTACGACGCGCCGCCCGCGCCCACCACCTCGGCCAAGGAGCCGGAGCGGACCAACCGCCGCCCCCGCCGCCGCTGATCCCGACGGCGGCCCTCCGGCCCGTAAAACCGCTGGAGGCCGCGCCGCCCGGACGGTAGCCTCTTCTCATGGCCAGCCCCGAGTCCGACAGACTCCGGCCACCGGTGCGCCGGTGGCCGTGTTCGTGCTGAGCGTCGCCGGCTGACCCCACGGGTCACCGGCCCCCTTCGTCACGGTTCCACGCCCCCCGGCTCACCGCGGGTTCGGGCCGTTCCCCCTCGCGTACGCGCTGAAGCACCGCCGTACGCGAGGTTCGTGCCACCGGCCGGTCGGCACCGCCGGGCACCGCTGCGTGCCCCCGGCCGATCACCGCCGGGCACTTCTCCGCGCCGCCCCGCTGGTCCACCGGCGGACGTCCGCGCGGCCCGCATCCCCGCACCCGGTCTGTCTGTCCACCCGACGGTTCCGTCCAAGGGGCTACTCACCCATGCCAATCGCCGTCTACGTCCTCGGGCTCGCGGTCTTCGCCCAGGGCACCTCCGAGTTCATGCTGTCCGGGCTCGTCTCGGGCATCGCCGCCGACCTCGGCGTCTCCCTCTCCGCCGCCGGCCTCCTCACCTCCGCCTTCGCCGTCGGGATGGTCGTCGGCGCACCCCTGATGGCGCTCTCCAGCCGCACCTGGCCCCGCCGACGCGCCCTGCTCCTCTTCCTCGCGGTGTTCGTCGCCGTCCATGTCGTCGGCGCTCTCACCCCGAGTTACGGGGTTCTCCTCGCGACCCGCTTCGTCGGGGCCCTCGCCAACGCGGGCTTCTGGGCGGTCGCGCTGACCACGGCCGTCTCGATGGTCCCGGACCGGCTGAAGGGCCGGGCCACCGCCGTGGTGGTCGGCGGCGTGACGATCGCCTGCGTGGTGGGCGTACCGGCCGGTGCGGTGCTGGGGGAGCGGTGGGGGTGGCGGTCGGCCTTCTGGGCGGTCGCGATCGTCTCGCTGCCCGCCGTTCTCGCGGTCCTGCGCTCCATCCCGGGCGGCCGGGGTACGGACACGGCCGCCGCACCCGTACCCGTACGGCACGAACTGCGGGCGCTGACCGGGCCCCGGCTGCGGCCTGTCCTGCTCACGATGGCGCTGGTGCAGGGGGCGACCTTCTGCACGTTCTCCTACCTGGAGCCGCTCCTCACCCGGGAGACGGGTCTGGGCGCGGGGTGGGTGCCGGTGTCCCTGGCGCTCTTCGGGGCGGGCTCGTTCGCCGGGGTCACGGTGGCGGGCCGGTTCGCCGACGCCCGCCCGGTCGCCGTCGTCGCCACGGGCATGGCCGCTCTCGCCGTCGGCTGGGCGGCGCTCGCCCTGACGGCGGGCCGTCCGGTGTTCGCCCTGGCGCTGATCCCGCTCCTCGGCATGCTCGCCTTCGGTACGGGCACCGCTCTGATCACCCGGGTCCTGGGCCTCGCGTCCGGGGCCCCGACGCTGGCCGGCGCCTTCTCGACGACCGCGTTCAACCTGGGGGCGACGGTGGGCCCGTGGGCGGGCGGCCTGGCCCTGGACGCCGGGTTCGGCTACCGGGCGCCGGTCTGGGTGAGCGCCCTGCTGATGGTGGCGGCCCTGCTCGTCGCCGCGACGACGGCGAAGGGCCGCCGCCCCCGAGCGGGGGAGCGGCGGCCCTCAGAGGCTGTCGGGTGACCTCGGACGCTGGTGAATCAGAGAACGCGGACCGCGCCGGTCGGCCGGTCGTAGTCCATGGAGCGCTGCACCGTGCCGGTGTTGGAGTTCTGCGCACCGACGAACTGGCCGCCGCCGACGTAGATCGCGACGTGGTAGGCGCTGCCCGCGCTGCCCCAGTAGAGGATGTCGCCGGGCTGGAGGTTGTCCAGGGAGACCTGGGTGCCGAAGGTCGACTGGGACTGCGAGACGCGCGGCAGGTCGATGCCCGCCGTGCGGTACGCGGCCTGGACCAGACCCGAGCAGTCCCACGCGTTGGGGCCGGTGCCGCCGGACACGTACGCGTCGCCGACCTGCGCCTTGGCGAACGCCACGATGGAGGCGGCGGAGCCGCTCACGTTCGAGGAGGAGGGGGCGGAGGCGGAGCTGCCCGAGGATTCCGAGGAGTTCGAGGAGCCGGAGGAAGCGCTGAGCGTCGTGCGCTCGGAGGTCCGGGAGGCGCGCTCGGCGCGCTCCTTGGCCTCGGCCTCGGCCTTCGCCTTGGCGGCGGCTTCGGCCTTCTTCTCGGCCTCGGCCTTGCGGACGGCCTCGGAGTGGGCCTTCTTGGCCGTCTTCGCGGCCTTCTCGGCCGCGGCGTCCTCGTAGGCCCGCGTCTCCAGGTCGAGGGCGACCTGCTGCGTGGCCTGAGCGGAGGCGGCCACAGCGGTGGAGAAGCCGGACGTGATCGTGGGCATCTCGATCGTCTGGGTCACCGGCTCGGCCTGGGCCGGACCGGCGGCACCCGCGACCGCGATGGTGCTGAGGACGCCACCGGCAACTCCGGCTCGCAGTGCCGACTTCGAGGCGCTCTGACGGGGCTTCCGGTGGCTGGGTATGTGAGCGGTGTGGGACATGGGTACTAGCGCTATCAGGGCTGTAGGGGTCCCATCAAGAAACGTGTGTTGCGACACAGTTACGTTCGGAATCTGTGAATCCGCTTTCTGAGCGCCTTTATTGACGCCGTAACGGGCAAATCGGACAGCCGTCATCAAGCCCGTGATCATTGCCTTTCGGTAATACGCCCGAATTGCCCGTCACTTACCATCCGTTCACACCGATGGCCAAGCCCGGCTTCTCGGGGTGCCGTGCCGTGTGGCGCAGGTCACGGTGTGAGTCCGCCGGGGCGGGCAACCCTCGCGGCCGCGTTCCGCGTGGCCGCCCGCGGTCGCCTCCGTCGGCGGAAGCGGCGGCTCCGCTCGCGTGCCGGGCGGGCGGCCCGGGCGGCGGGCTGTCTCTTATACACATCT
>NZ_NTGZ01000280.1 GCF_002551245.1 Streptomyces sp. rh34 | reverse complement strand
AGCAGTCGCAGCGTGTCGAGCCCGCCCGCCGCCCCGGCCCACAGGGCCCGCCCGCCGAAGTGCCCCGCACCGTGCACACGGAGCGGAAAATGCTCGGTGCGGTGCGCGGCCCGCTCCAGGCGCGCGCACAGCTCCGGCAGGACGTCCTGGGGCACCGCGCCGTAGAACGCCAGCGTGTAGTGCCAGCCCTCGGGGCCCGTCCACCGCAGGTCCCCCGCTCCGGGCAGCGCGTGGAGCGGTGCCAGCGCGGCCCGGAGTCCGGCGACGGCCCCGGCGGGCGGCAGGACGGCGGCGAAGAGGCGTTGGGCGGGCGGACGGCCGGAGCTGTGGCTGCTCATGCGCGCGAGTCTGGCAGGTCCGGGCGTGTCCGGGGCACCGGGCCTATCGTTGTACTACGCGGCTGCCCGCACGCCCGTGCGGCAGCGGGGAGGAGCGGCACGATGACCGTCGTAGACACCGACAGGATCGACATGGCCGACATCAGCGACGAGCGCACCCTGGACATGATGTTCGAGTGGCTTGAGCCCGTCCCCGAGGGATTCAAGGTCGAGATCGTCGAGGGGACCGTTCACATGTCGCCGCAGCGGGACACACACTGGGAGATCACCTTCGACATCCTGGAGCAGTTGCGCACCGCCTACGGACGCCGGCAGCTGAAGACCGACGTGCGCATCGACTTCCCCGGCCTGCTCAACGGCTTCGCCCCCGATGTCGCGGCTGTCACGCAGGACGCGGCCAAGACCGCGGACGGCCGCTGGCGCTACCAGGACGTCGAGTTCGTCGCCGAGGTGATCTCCAGGAGCACCGCCGCCAACGACTACGGCTCCAAGAAGGCCACCTACGCGCTCGCCGGTGTCCCCGTCTACCTCATCGTCGATCCGTACACCGGCACCTGGCACCTGCACACCCTCCCGAAGGAGGACGAGTACCGCAGTGTCCTGAGCCTGGACTTCGGCACCCCTGTCGACCTCACCTCGACCGTCGTCGGCCTCGTCCTCGCGACCGACGCCTTTCCCCGCGACTGAACCCGTGACCGGCCCGGCAACCGACCCCGCCCGGCCATACGGGAACCGCCCTCCTCCCACTCCGGGAGGAGGGCGGTTCCCCGCGGGTCACGCCGCCGTCGCCAACTGCTCGCGCGGGACGAAGCGGACGTGCGGGCGGCCCGGGCGGAGGTCGACCTTCAGGCGGAGGCCGCCGACGCGGGCGAGGGCGAAGCCGACGCCCAGGGCGGCGATCACCGAGATCGCGCCGCCGGCCGCGAAGCCGGTGCGGGCGCCGTACGTGTCGCTGATCCAGCCGACGATCGGGGCGCCCACCGGCGTACCCCCGGCGAAGACCATCATGTACAGGCTCATCACCCGGCCCCGCATCTCCGGGTCGGCGGCCATCTGGACGCTCGTGTTCGCGGTGATGTTCGTGGTCAGGCCGAGCATGCCGATCGGGACCAGCAGGATCGAGAACATCCAGACCGACGGGGACAGCGAGGCGGCGATCTCCAGCAGCCCGAACGCCGTGCCCGCGATCACCAGCATCCGCAGCCGCGTGGAGCGGCGGCGGGCCGAGAGCAGCGCGCCGGCCAGCGAACCGGCCGCCATCAGGATGTTGAAGAACGAGTACATGCCCGCGCCGCCGTCGAAGATCTCGTCGGCGTAGGCGGTCAGCCAGATCGGGAAGTTGAAGCCGAACGTGCCGACGAAGCCGACCAGGACGATCGGCCAGATCAGCTCGGGGCGGCCCCGGACGTAGCGCAGGCCCTCGCGGAGCTGTCCCTTGGCGCGGGGCACGGTCACCGAGGCGTGCATCTCGTTGGTCCGCATCATCAGCAGGCCGATGAGCGGGGCCAGGAAGGAGAGCCCGTTGAGCAGGAAGGCCCAGCCGCTGCCGACCGTGGTGATCAGGACGCCCGCGACGGCGGGGCCGATCAGCCGGGCGGACTGGAAGTTCGCCGAGTTCAGGCTGACCGCGTTGCGCAGTTGCGCGGGGCCGACCATCTCGGAGACGAACGACTGGCGGGCCGGGTTGTCGACGACGGTCACCATGCCGAGGAGGAAGGCGACCAGATAGACGTGCCAGACCTCCACGACCCCGGAGAGGGTCAGGACGGCCAGGGCGATGCCGCACAGGCCGAGCAGGGCCTGGCTGACAAGCAGGATCTGCCGCTTCGGGAGGCGGTCGGCCATGACGCCGCCGTACAGGCCGAAGAGCAGCATCGGGAGGAACTGCAGGGCCGTCGTGATGCCCACGGCGGTGGCGGAACCCGTGAGGCTCAGCACGAGCCAGTCCTGCGTGATGCGGGACATCCAGGTACCGGTGTTGGAGATCACGGCGCCCGTGGCGAACAGGCGGTAGTTACGTATCTTCAGCGACGAGAAGGTCCCGCCGGTCTTGCTCTCGTGGGTGGAAGTCGGTGCGGGGGCGGAGTCTGCTCCGGATCCCGTACTCAAAAGGGTTCGCCTCCTCGGGCGTCTGCGGCGTTCGGTCCGACGAGGACGTGACGACGGGCGCTCCGGCGGTGATCCGGGCCGGGCCGGCTCGTGCTTCCGGTCCGGCGGCGGATCATCGTCGGCGCGCCCGCGGGGTCACAGGTGGGCGAGCTTCTCCAACACGGGCGCGGCGGCCCGAAGCGTCTCCCACTCGTCCTCGTCCAGGCCCTCGGCGAGGTGGGACAGCCAGGCGTTCCGCTTGGTGCGGCTCTCCGCGAGCATGGCCTCGGCCTGCTCGGTCTGGCTGACCCTCTTCTGCCGACGGTCATCGGGGTGCGGTTCCAGCCTGACCAGCCCCTTCGCCTCCAGCAGCGCGACGATGCGGGTCATCGACGGGGGCTGCACGTGCTCCTTGCGGGCCAGCTCACCGGGGGTGGCCGAACCGCAGCGGGCAAGGGTGCCGAGCACCGACATCTCGGTGGGGCTCAGCGACTCGTCGACGCGCTGGTGCTTCAGGCGACGGCCCAGCAGCATCACGGCGGAGCGGAGGGAGCTCACGGCGGCGGCACTGTCGCCGTCGTGGATCAGGTCAGGCATGTTTGTTAGCGTAACTCATTACCCAACCTAAATACCACCTGGTGGTACACGCGCGAAGAACTGATCACCCGAACGAGTGAGTTAGAAGCGGAAAGCGACGCACGGAGCGCTCCGGGGCGGCGACCCTGCTGGACATGGGATCGACAGTGCTCAGCCTGCGGATAGACGGTGAGCTGCTCGACCGGCTCCGGCAGCACGCCGCGAAACGCGGCATGAGCGTCCAGGACTATGTGGTCCGGACGCTCATGCGCGACGACTTCGACGAACGCTTCAAGGCGGCCGTCGACGAGACGGAGAAGTTCTACGGCGACGCCCGGGGGAGCGTCACACCACCGATCACCTGAGGCCGGGCAGCGACATCACGGAGGAACCGATCACGTGAGGCCGAGCGCCGGCATCGCGTAGTAGAAGACGAACACCGCCGAGACCGCGTACATGGCCACCGGGACCTCGCGGCCGCGGCCGGCCGCCAGGCGCAGCACGGAGAAGGCGACGAAGCCGATGCCGATGCCGTTGGTGATCGAGTACGTGAACGGCATCATCACCATCGCGAGGAACGCCGGGACCGCGAGCGTGTAGTCGCTCCAGTCGATGTCCCGCACCGAGCCCGCGATGATCAGGAAGCCGACCGCCAGCAGGGCGGGAGTGGCCGCCTGCGACGGGACCATGGTCGCCAGCGGTGTGAGGAACAGCGCCACCGAGAAGAGCAGACCGGTCACCACGCTCGCCAGTCCGGTGCGGGCGCCCTCGCCGACGCCCGCGGTGGACTCCACGAAGCACGTGGTGGCGGAGGAGGAGCTGCCGCCGCCCGCGGCGACCGCGATGCCGTCCACGAACAGCACCTTGTTGATGCCGGGGAAGTTGCCGTCCCGGTCCATCAGCTTCGCCTCGTCGCCGACGCCCAGGATGGTGCCCATCGCGTCGAAGAAGCAGGAAAGCAGCACGGTGAAGACGAACAGGACGCCGGTCAGGATGCCGACCTTCTCGAAGCCGCCGAACAGGCTGACCTCGCCGAGCAGCCCGAAGTCCGGCGCGGAGACCGGGTTGCCCGGCCACGCGGGCGTCGTCAGGCCCCACGCCCCGTCGGGCAGGCCCGCCACCGCGTCGATGACCAGGGCGAGAACCGTCATGGCGATGATCGAGATCAGGATCGCGCCGGGCACCTTGCGCACGATCAGCGCGAGCGTGAGCAGCGCGCCGAGGACGAAGACGAGCACGGGCCAGCCGTCGAGGTGGCCGGTGCCGCCGAGCTGGAGCGGCACGGTGGTGTGAGCGGCGTCCGGCATACGCGAGACGAAGCCCGAGTCGACGAGGCCGATCAGCAGGATGAAGAGGCCGATACCGATCGCGATGCCCTTGCGGAGCGACTTCGGCACGGCGTTCATCACGCGTTCCCGCAACCCGGTGGCGACCAGCAGCATCACCACGATGCCCGCGAGGACGACCATGCCCATCGCGTCCGGCCAGCTCATCCTGGGGGCGAGCTGGAGCGCGACGACCGTGTTGACGCCGAGCCCGGCGGCGAGCGCGATCGGCACATTGCCGATGACGCCCATCAGCAGGGTGGAGAACGCGGCGGACAGCACGGTCGCGGTGACCAGCTGACCGTTGTCGAGCTGGTTGCCGTACATGTCCTTCGCGCTGCCCAGGATGATCGGGTTGAGCACGATGATGTACGCCATCGCGAAGAACGTGGCGAGCCCGCCGCGGAACTCGCGGGCGACGGTCGACCCCCGCTCGGAGATCTTGAAGAACCGGTCCAGGCTGCCCTGGGACTGCGGGGCCGCAGGGGGCGGGGAGTCGACCGGAGCGGTGGCCGAGGGGGGCATGGGTGACCTCAGTCGTACGTAGAGGGGGTGGGTGCGATGGGGCAAAAGGTGATCGAAATTGGATGTTCAGACGAACGAATCGAGCCAACCCAAAGCAGATTCAGTATGAATACATCAAGCGAAGATCGCTATCTCCGCGCGTAGACCCGCGTAGCCCCTTGGTCCGTCCGGGCCGTACACCCCCCGATCAGGCGGCCCCCATACACTGAACTCATGGAGAAGTGGACACCGAAGCACGAGGCGCCGGAACCCCTGGAGGGCCCCGTCGTCGCCACCGTCGTCGGCGGCACGATCCTGTGGTTCGTCCTCTTCCTCGCCCAGCTCCCCTTCTACGGCTGGTTCGCCGACCGCGGCCACACCTGGTGGGTGTGGACCCCGCTGGCCGGCGCCGGGCTCGGCCTGATCGGCATCTGGTACGTCCGTGGGCGCGACGCCGCCCTCAAGCGGCACGCGGCCGAGGCCGAGGCCAAGGACGCCGTGGGGGCCGAGGCGACCGACAGCGCACTGGGCGGCGGGACGGCGAACCGCACCGACCGGACGGATCACTCCGCCTGAGCACGGCGGGCCGCACCGACCGCACCGCCCCGACCGCTGCGGGCCGCACCGACCGCACCGACCGCACCGCCCCGACCACGTCGGGCTCGCTCCCGTACGACCTCGGGACCGACTTCGTCCTCCCCTGGTCGGATCTTCCGCCCTCCGGCGGGTGATTCGCCGCGCACGCCCGTACCGTCGGAGCCATGACGCAGCGGGCACTCGATTCCTCCGGGGAGCAGACCCCCGGACCCTCCCGGCCGGCCATGATCGACGCGGGGGCGGAACTCGACCCCGCGCACCCCGTGGAGCCGCCCCCGCCCGGCAGGCCGGACGGTCTGAGCACCGCCGAGGTCGCCGAGCGGGTCGCGCGGGGCGAGGTCAACGACGTACCCGTACGTTCGTCGCGCTCGGTCACCGAGATCGTCCGGGCCAACGTCCTCACCCGGTTCAACCTGATCATCGGCGTGCTCTGGGTGATCATGCTGTTCGTCGCGCCGATCCAGGACAGCCTCTTCGGCTTCGTGATCGTCGCCAACACCGGTATCGGCATCATCCAGGAGTGGCGGGCCAAGAAGACCCTGGACAGCCTCGCGGTCATCGGCGAGGCGAAGCCGACCGTGCGGCGCGACGGCGTCGCCGCCGAGATCTCCACCTCCGAGATCGTCCTCGGCGACCTGGTCGAACTGGGCCCCGGGGACAAGGTGGTCGTGGACGGCACGGTCGCCGAGGCCGACAGCCTGGAGATCGACGAGTCGCTGCTCACCGGGGAGGCCGACCCGGTGATCAAGCGGGCCGGCGACCCGGTGATGTCCGGCAGCTTCGTCGTCGCGGGCGGCGGGGCGTTCACCGCGACCAAGGTGGGCCGCGAGGCGTACGCCGCCCAGCTCGCCGAGGAGGCGTCACGCTTCACGCTCGTCCACTCGGAGCTGCGCAGCGGCATCAGTACGATCCTGAAGTACGTCACGTGGATGATGGTGCCGACGGCGATCGGGCTGATCATCAGCCAGCTGGTCGTGAAGGACAACAACTTCAAGGACTCCGTCGCCCGGACCGTCGGCGGCATCGTCCCGATGATCCCCGAGGGCCTGGTCCTGCTGACCTCCGTCGCCTTCGCCATCGGCGTCGTACGGCTGGGCCGCAAGCAGTGCCTGGTGCAGGAGCTGCCCGCGATCGAGGGCCTCGCCCGGGTCGACGTGGTCTGCCTGGACAAGACGGGGACCCTCACCGAGGGCGGCATGGACGTCACGGAGGTCCGGCCGCTGAACGGGAGCGATGAGGCGTACGTGACGCGGGTGCTGCGGTCCTTCGGCTCCTCGGACCCCCGGCCCAACGCCAGTCTCCAGGCCATCATCGACGCGTACCCGGCGGGCCGCGGCGACGACGGGGCGCATCCGGCGGACGGGGGTGAGGCGGAGAGCTGGACGGTCACCGACGCGATGCCGTTCTCCTCGGCGCGCAAGTACAGCGGCGCGGCGTTCGCCGAGGCCGACGGAACGGCCTCCGCCTGGCTGCTCGGCGCCCCCGACGTCCTGCTGTCCGAGGGCGACGCGACCCTCACCGAGATCGAACACCTCAACGAGCAGGGCCTGCGGGTGCTGCTGCTGGCCCGTGCCGAGGGCGAGCTGAACGCGCCCGGCGCGGCGGCCGGAGCCGCCCCCACCGCCCTGGTCGTCCTGGAGCAGCGGCTGCGGCCGGACGCGGCCGACACGCTCGCCTACTTCGCCGACCAGAACGTGGCCACCAAGGTCATCTCCGGCGACAACGCGGTCTCGGTCGGCGCGGTCGCCGGGAAGCTGGGCCTCGCGGGCGCCGAGAACACGCTGGACGCCCGCCGGCTGCCCACCGACCCGGACGAGATGGCCACGGCCATGGAACAGAACGCGGTCTTCGGCCGGGTCACCCCGCAGCAGAAGCGGGACATGGTGGCCGCCCTCCAGTCGCGCGGCCACACGGTCGCGATGACCGGCGACGGGGTGAACGACGTGCTGGCGCTCAAGGACGCCGACATCGGGGTGTCGATGGGCTCGGGCTCGGAGGCGACGCGGGCGGTGGCGCAGATCGTGCTGCTGAACAACAGCTTCGCGACGCTGCCGTCGGTGGTCGCCGAGGGCCGCCGGGTGATCGGCAACATCACCCGCGTCGCGACCCTCTTCCTCACCAAGACGGTCTACTCCGTGCTGCTGGCGATCCTGGTGGTCTGCACGCAGGTGGAGTACCCGTTCCTGCCGAGGCACCTGACGCTGCTGGCCACGCTGACCATCGGCGTCCCCGCGTTCTTCCTGGCGCTCGCGCCCAACAAGGAGCGGGCCCAGCCCCACTTCGTACGCCGGGTCATGCGGTACGCGATCCCCTCGGGCGTCATCGCGGCGGCGGCCACCTTCACCACGTACCTGGTGGCGCGGCACCACTACAGCGGCGAGGGCGCACTGGCGGCCGAGACGAGCGCGGCGACGCTGACGCTGTTCCTGGTCGCGATGTGGGTTCTGGCGATCATCGCCCGCCCGTACACGTGGTGGCGGATCGGCCTGGTGGCGGCGATGGGGCTCGGCTTCCTGATCGTGCTCGTGGTGCCGTGGCTCCAGGACTTCTTCGCTCTGAAGCTGGTCGGCACGACCATGCCGTGGGCGGCGGTCGGCATCGCGGTGGCGGCGGCCGCCCTGCTGGAGTTCGTCTGGCGCTGGGTGGGGCGGCGCTTCGGGGCGTAGGGGCGGACAGCCGGAAGCCCTCGGGAGCGCGGACACGGAAAGGCCCCCGGGAGGACGACGGTCCTCCCGGGGGCTTCCGGCTGTCTGTGCTACTTCACGTCGAGGTAGTCGCCCTTGGCCGAGACGGCCGGGGTGCTCGGCGTGCCGGCGAAGCTGTAGCGCCAGTAGCCGTCGGCCGAGGCCTTGACGGTCGTCTTGAGGGTGCCGGTGGAGCTGGTCTTGACCGTCTTGACGGTCGAGTAGCTCTTGGCGCCCTTCTTCTTGAACTGGAGCTTCACGGACTGCTTGCTGTAGCCCTTGTACGTACCGGTGCCCCAGTTCGCACGGGTCAGCTTGCCGGTGACCGTGATGGTCTTGCCCTTCTTCACGGGCTCCGGGGAGGCGTTCACGGTCAGCTTGGAGAAGCGCTGGACGCGGACCTTGGAGACGGAGTCGCGCTCCAGCTCCTGGCCGTCGTGGGCGCCGGCCGCCGCCCCGACACGCCACCAGGTCGCGTCCGAGTTGAGCAGCAGCCCCGGGGTGAGGGTGATGGTGCCCTTGCAGGTCGTGGTGGTCGCGCTGACCACCTTGCAGGAGATCGACTTCTCGTTCGGGCCGAAGCCGAAGCTGTCCTCGGCATCGACGGACGAGCCGATCCAGATGAACGCGGCGGCCCCGGCGATGCCGGAGTCGTCGGTGGCCGTCACGGTGTAGGGCACCGTCTGCTTCGACTTGGTGCCGACGACGATCGGCTTGCCGCCGTTGACGACCGCCGAGGTGATCTTGGCGTCGCCGTCCTGGGTGGCCTGCACAGCGGCCCGCGCGGAGGACGGGGTACCGGCCTCGGCACCGGTCTCCGCTCCGAAGGACGCCTTCGGAGCGGGAAGTTCGATCTCGCCGGACCACGAGCGGCCCTCATCGGCCTGCGCGGCCGGGACAGCGAGAGCGGACAGAGCCAGGGCGCCGGTGACAACGGCGACAGTGGCACGAATGCGCATGTGTTCCCCAAGTGGAGAAAGGGGTCCTGAGCCGCCATGTGCGACTGCCAGGTCCCATGTGGTCGATGAGTCTGCTGACTCACAGGAACAGATAGCCGAACGATGTAAACAGTTGTACGAGTTCGTGAATTTCCTGGGAAGATCGCAGACGGCTGGAGGAGATCCACCGGCCTCTGGGGTGGGAGGACCTGACTAGATGACGCACACACGCAGCACCGGTCATACCGGATGGAAACGGCAGACGGCCCGCGGAGCGGCTGCGGGCACCGTGACCGGCGCCCTCGTCGCGGCAGCGGCCCTGCTGGGCCCCGGGGCGACGGCGGCCC
>NZ_NTGZ01000028.1 GCF_002551245.1 Streptomyces sp. rh34 | reverse complement strand
GCCGCGATCAGCTCGGGGCGCAGCGCCCCGCCCGGAGCCACGCGCTCCACCGCGCCCGTCACGGCGACGGCCCCCACGGGCATCCTGCGCCGGTCGTGCACCGGGGCGGCCACGGCGGCGACGCCCTCCCAGGTCTCCTCGGCGTCGGCGGCCCAGCCCTGCGCCCGGATCAGGTCGAGCATCGACTCGAAGGCGTCGGCGGCGGTGACGGTGCGCCCGGTGAAGGAGCGGCGCTCCGCCTCCATGACCTCGCTGTGGGCCACCGGGTCGTACGCGGACAGCACCTTGCCCAGCGCCGTGGAGTGCAACGGCTGCATGGCCCCGACCTCCAGCACCTGGCGGCTGTCGTCGGGCCGGAAGACGTGGTGGACGATCAGTACGCCGTGCTGGTGCAGCACCCCGAGGTGGACGCTCTCGCCGCTGGAGCGGGCCAGGTCGTCCGTCCAGACCAGGGCGCGCGCCCGCAACTCGTGGACGTCCAGATAGCTGTTGCCCAGCCTCAGTAGCTCCGCACCCAACTGGTAGCGCCCCGACGCCGTGTCCTGCTCGACGAAGCCCTCCAGTTGGAGCGTGCGCAGAATGCCGTGCGCGGTGCCCTTGGCCAGCCCCAGCGAGGAGGCGATGTCGGAGAGCCCGAGCCGGCGCTCGCCGCCCGCCAGCAGACGCAGCATCGCGGCCGCCCGCTCCAGCGACTGGATGTTCTTGGCCATCGCGCCGTACTCCTCCACCTCGGTTCGACAATGCTGAACACTATCGGTCGATGCCGACCTGCGCCGGACTCCGGGGGAAAGTCTCCGCCACCGCGCCGCGCGCGCCGCACCCGCACAGCATGCAGTCCGCCCCATGGACGTCCCCTACGGTCCCGGGCGCCGTCCGGCTACGCTGGCGAGGTGCGCCTTCCCCAAGAAGGACGCAAAGCCGACAGCCGTCGCATCCCTGGGAGATCATCCATGGCCTCGTTGCCGACATCCGCCGCCGACAGCCGGACCCGCGCAGACGCACTCCGAGAAGCACTCTCCACCCGTGTGGTGGTGGCCGACGGGGCGATGGGCACCATGCTCCAGGCACAGGACCCCACGCTGGAGGACTTCGAGAACCTCGAAGGCTGCAACGAGATCCTGAACGTCACCCGGCCCGACATCGTGCGCTCGGTCCACGAGGAATACTTCGCGGCCGGCGTCGACTGCGTCGAGACCAACACCTTCGGCGCGAACCACTCCGCCGCGAACGAGTACGAGATCGCCGACCGGATCTTCGAGCTCTCCGAGTCGGGCGCCCGGATCGCCCGTGAGGTCGCCGACGAGTTCGGTGCCCAGGACGGCCGGCAGCGCTGGGTCCTCGGCTCGATCGGCCCCGGCACCAAGCTGCCCTCGCTCGGCCACATCACGTACGACGTCCTGCGCGACGGCTACCAGAAGAACGCCGAGGGCCTCCTCGCGGGCGGCTCCGACGCCCTGATCGTCGAGACCACCCAGGACCTGCTGCAGACGAAGTCCAGCATCATCGGCGCGCGCCGGGCGATGGACGCCCTCGGTGTCCACGTGCCCCTGATCTGCTCCCTCGCGTTCGAGACGACCGGCGTCATGCTGCTCGGCTCCGAGATCGGCGCCGCCCTGACCGCCCTGGAGCCGCTGGGCATCGACCTGATCGGTCTGAACTGCTCGACCGGCCCGGACGAGATGAACGAGCACCTGCGTTACCTCGCCCGCCACTCCCGTACGCCCCTGATGTGCATGCCCAACGCCGGCCTGCCCGTCCTCACCAAGGACGGCGCGCACTTCCCGCTCGGCCCCGAAGGCCTCGCCGACTCCCAGGAGCACTTCGTCCGGGACTACGGCCTCTCCCTCATCGGTGGCTGCTGCGGTACGACGCCGGAGCATCTGCGCCAGGTGGTGGAGCGGGTCCGCGGGATCACGCCGCCCGAGCGGGAACCGCGCCCCGAGCCGGGTGCGGCCTCGCTGTACCAGACGGTCCCCTTCCGGCAGGACACCGCGTACCTGGCGATCGGGGAGCGGACGAACGCGAACGGGTCCAAGAAGTTCCGCGAGGCCATGCTGGAGGCCCGCTGGGACGACTGCGTGGAGATGGCCCGGGACCAGATCCGCGAGGGCGCGCACATGCTCGATCTCTGCGTCGACTACGTGGGCCGTGACGGGGTCGCGGACATGGCGGAGCTGGCCGGCCGTTTCGCGACGGCCTCGACCCTTCCGGTCGTGCTGGACTCCACGGAGCTGCCCGTGCTGCGGGCCGGCCTGGAGAAGCTCGGCGGCCGTGCCGTGCTGAACTCGGTGAACTACGAGGACGGTGACGGCCCGGAGTCGCGGTTCGCGCAGGTCAGCGCCCTGGCCTCCGAGCACGGGGCCGCGCTGATCGCGCTGACGATCGACGAGGAGGGCCAGGCCCGTACGGTCGAGCACAAGGTCGCCATCGCCGAGCGGCTGATCGAGGACCTCACCACCAACTGGGGCATCCACGAGTCGGACATCCTCATCGACACCCTGACCTTCACCATCTGCACCGGTCAGGAGGAGTCCCGGGGCGACGGCATCGCCACCATCGGGGCGATCCGTGAGCTGAAGAAGCGTCACCCGGACGTCCAGACCACGCTGGGCCTCTCCAACATCTCCTTCGGCCTGAACCCGGCCGCCCGGGTCGTGCTGAACTCCGTCTTCCTCGACGAGTGCGTCAAGGCGGGCCTGGACTCCGCGATCGTGCACGCCTCGAAGATCCTGCCGATCGCCCGGCTGGAGGAGGAGCAGGTCAAGGTCGCCCTCGATCTGATCTACGACCGCCGCGCCGAGGGCTACGACCCCCTCCAGAAGCTCATGGAGCTCTTCGAGGGCGTCAACATGAAGTCGATGAAGGCGGGCAAGGCCGAGGAGCTGATGGCCCTGCCGCTGGACGAGCGCCTCCAGCGCCGCATCATCGACGGCGAGAAGAACGGCCTGGAGGCCGACCTGGACGAGGCCCTCCAGGACACCCCGGCCCTCGACATCGTCAACAACACGCTGCTGGAAGGCATGAAGGTGGTCGGTGAGCTGTTCGGCTCCGGCCAGATGCAGCTGCCGTTCGTGCTCCAGTCGGCCGAGGTCATGAAGACCGCGGTGGCCCATCTGGAGCCGCACATGGAGAAGACCGACGACGACGGCAAGGGCACGATCGTGCTCGCCACCGTCCGCGGCGACGTCCACGACATCGGCAAGAACCTCGTCGACATCATCCTCTCCAACAACGGCTACAACGTCGTCAACCTCGGCATCAAGCAGCCCGTCTCCGCGATCCTGGAGGCCGCCGAGGAGCACCGCGCGGACGTGATCGGCATGTCCGGCCTCCTGGTGAAGTCGACGGTGATCATGAAGGAGAACCTTCAGGAGCTCAACCAGCGCAAGATGGCCGCCGACTTCCCCGTCATCCTCGGTGGCGCCGCGCTGACCCGGGCCTACGTCGAGCAGGATCTGCACGAGATCTACGAGGGCGAGGTCCGCTACGCCCGCGACGCCTTCGAGGGTCTGCGCCTCATGGACGCGCTCATCGGCGTCAAGCGCGGTGTGCCGGGCGCGGTCCTGCCCGAGCTCAAGCAGCGCCGGGTACCCAAGAAGAACACCGACGCGGCCGTGCTGGAGGTCGAGGAGCCCGAGGGTTCGGTGCGCTCGGACGTCTCCACCACCAACCCCATTCCCACCCCGCCGTTCCGGGGCACCCGCGTCATCAAGGGGATTCCGCTCAAGGACTACGCCTCCTGGCTCGACGAGGGCGCGCTGTTCAAGGGCCAGTGGGGCCTCAAGCAGGCCCGGACCGGCGACGGACCGACGTACGAGGAGCTGGTGGAGACGGAGGGACGCCCGCACCTGCGCGGCTGGCTCGACCACCTCCAGTCGAACAACCTCCTGGAAGCGGCCGTCGTCTACGGCTACTTCCCCTGCGTCTCCAAGGGCGACGACCTGGTCCTCCTCCACGAGGACGGCTCCGAGCGCACCCGCTTCACCTTCCCGCGCCAGCGCCGCGGCCGCCGCCTCTGCCTCGCCGACTTCTTCCGTCCCGAGGAGTCCGGCGAGACCGACGTCATCGGCCTCCAGATCGTCACCGTCGGCTCCCGGATCGGCGAGGCAACCGCCGAACTGTTCGCCGCCAACTCCTACCGCGACTACCTGGAGCTGCACGGCCTCTCCGTCCAGCTCGCCGAGGCGCTCGCCGAGTACTGGCACGCCCGGGTCCGCAGCGAGCTCGGCTTCGCCGGGGAGGACCCGACGGACGTCGAGGACATGTTCGCGCTGAAGTACCGCGGCGCACGGTTCTCCCTCGGTTACGGGGCGTGCCCGGACCTGGAGGACCGGGCCAAGATCGCCGACCTCCTGCAGCCGGAGCGGATCGGCGTGCACCTCTCCGAGGAGTTCCAGCTCCACCCGGAGCAGTCCACCGACGCCATCGTCATCCACCACCCCGAGGCGAAGTACTTCAACGCCCGGTAGCCGCGTGTTTCCCCCGCGGTCCCGCGCCCTTCGCGCACCGCGGCCGGACACGTCGTAGACTGGTCGGTCCAGTGCAGGCCGGTCGCCCTCCCGTTCCGGGAATGGCGGCCGGCCTTCTCGTCCCCTACGGAAGGTGTGCCGGATGACCAGTACGGTCCCCGCGTCCTTGACCCGCACGGCCGAAGGCGCCGCCCTGCAGGCGGTCCTTCTCGACATGGACGGAACCCTGGTCGATACCGAGGGCTTCTGGTGGGACGTCGAGAAGGAGGTCTTCGCCGGTCTCGGACACCGGCTGGACGAGTCCTGGCGGGACGTGGTCGTCGGCGGTCCGATGACCCGCAGCGCCGGCTACCTCATCGACGTCACCGGCGCCGACATCCGGCTGGACGAGCTGACCGTGCTGCTCAACGACGGATTCGAGAGCCGCATCGCCCTCGGCGTGCCGCTGATGCCGGGGGCCGAGCGGCTGCTCGCCGAGCTGGCCGCGTACGAGGTGCCCACCGCGCTCGTCTCGGCCTCCCACCGCCGGATCATCGACCGGGTGCTGGAATCGGTGGGCCGTCACCACTTCGCGCTCACCGTCGCCGGGGACGAGGTCGCCCGGACCAAGCCCCACCCCGAGCCCTACCTCACCGCGGCCGCGGGCTTCGGCGCCGACCCCTGGCGCTGCGCCGTCATCGAGGACACCGCGACCGGTGTGGCCGCCGCCGAGGCCGCCGGCTGCCGGGTCGTCGCCGTGCCGTCCGTCGCCCCCATCGCACCCGCGGCCGGACGCGTGGTCGTCGGCTCCCTCGAAGAGGTCGACCTCGCCTTCCTGCGCAAGCTCATCACCGGAGCGGGCGGAACGGGCTGACCCGCGCCGAGCGGGCACCCGCGCCGAGCGCGCACTTGTGAACGAACAGCGGATTTTCTGGGCACCTCCGTGTGCGTTCCGGCAACGTTCCATGGATGTGGATCAGTTGCAGGGTGCTTGTGTGAAGAGGCCTGGCGGGTGACCTTTCTCACCTGCGGGTCTCCGGCGTGCCGCCGGGATCGGGTGAGCTGTCCGTAATGGTGATCGTATGTCGCCCCCTCCGGCCGTCGGGGGAGCGGGAGCCGTTCGCCGGACGGTCGGAGGGGCCACCCGCGGCTACTAGCTTTGATTCCTCACCTGCCGGGATGAGGGAGAACGTCCACATGAACCGCAAGACCCTGGTGCTGCCGGCCGTCGTCGGCCTGCTCGCCCCCGTGCTCGCCGCCTGCGGCAGCACGGACAGCGGCGCCGGTGGCAAGGGAGCCATCGTCGTCGGCACCACGGACCAGCTCGTGGCCTCCAAGGAGAACCCCGCGCCGCTCGACCCGGCCGTCGGCTACGAAGCGGGCGTCTGGAACGTCCTGCGGCAGACCGTGCAGACCCTCACCACGGTGCCGGGCGGTGGCGGCGAGCCGGTGCCCGAGGCCGCCCGTAGCTGCGCCTTCACCGACACCGCGAACGAGAGCTACCGCTGCACCCTGCGGGCGGGCCTCACGTTCGCCGACGGGACGCCCGTCAGCGCCGAGGATGTGAAGCACTCCATCCAGCGCGTCATCGACATCGACGCGGACAGCGGGCCCGTCGGACTGCTCGCCAACATCGACATGATCGAGACCAAGGGCGACGACCAGGTGATCTTCCACCTGAACACGCCCGACGCGACCTTCCCGTACAAGCTCGCCACCCCCGCCGCCGGCATCGTCCCGAAGGCGCAGTACCCGGCGAAGAAGGGACGCGCCGGCTTCCAGGTGAACGGCTCCGGCCCGTACACCATGAAGCCGCAGGTCGAGGACGGCCGGGTCGTCAAGATCGTCTTCGACAGGAACCCCTCGTACAAGGGCGAGCTGAAGGTCCTCAACGACAAGGTCGAGATGGACCTCTTCCGTGACGCCGAGGCCATGGGCAAGGCGCTCGACGAGAAGAAGATCGACATGATGACCCGGGCGATGTCACCCCAGCAGGCCCGGGACATGCTCGTGGCGCCGAAGGAGGGCATCGAGCTCACCGAGCTGCCCGGCCTGGCCATCAGCTACGTCGGGTTCAACACCAAGGACCCCGTGGTCAACAAGTCCGTCCGGCAGGCCATGGCGCAGCTCGTCGACCGGGGCGAGATCGCGGGCAAGGTGTACGGCACCACCGCCGAACCGCTCTACTCGCTGATCCCGTCCAGCATCGCCGGGCACACCAACGCCTTCTTCAACAAGTACGGCGAGCCCAGCACCGCCAAGGCCGCGGCGATCCTCCGCGACGGCGGGATCAAGACGCCGGTGAAGTTCACCCTGCACTACACCAGCGACCACTACGGCCCGGCCACCGCCGAGGAGTTCAAGGCGATCCGGCAGCAGCTGAACAGCTCGGGCCTCTTCGACGTCTCCATCCAGGGCAAGGAGTGGTCGGAGTACCGCCCCGAGCAGAAGCGCGGCGACTACGCGGCCTACGGCATGGGCTGGTTCCCCGACTTCCCGGACCCGGACAACTACACCGCGCCCTTCCTGGACGAGAACAACTTCCTCAACTCGCCCTACCGGTCGCGCGAGGCGCAGAAGGTCCTCATCCCGGCGTCCCGCCGCGAGACCGACCGCACCGCCGCCGCCACCACCTACGAGAAGCTCCAGGACATCGTCGCCACCGATGTGCCGGTGCTGCCGATCTGGCAGGGCAAGCAGTACGTGGCCTCCCGCGACGGGATCGCCGGGGTGGAGCGTTCCGTCAGCGCCACCTCCGAGCTCCAGCTCTGGGAGCTCAACCGGCCCGGCGTCTGAGACCTGACCGGAAAGCCGTCCGGCCCGTCCCCCTCCTTTCCCAGGACGGGGACGGGCCGGACGGCTTCGTCGTCGAATGCGCGTGTGCGTGCTGTGCGTGTCGCGGTGCGGGTGTGCGGGGCCGCTACTGCGCGCCGGGACGCACCAGCCCGCTCTCGTACGCGTACACCGCGGCCTGCACGCGGTCACGCAGGCCCAACTTCGTGAGCACATGGCCCACATGCGTCTTGACCGTCGTCTCGCTGACGAACAGATCCGCCGCGATCTCCGCGTTGGACAGGCCCCGCGCCACCAGCTTCAGCACCTCGACCTCACGGTCCGTCAGCGTGTGCAGGGCGTCCGGCACCGGGTCCTCACCGGACGGCAGATGATCCGCGTACTTGTCCAGCAGCCGCCGTGTGATGCTCGGCGCGAGCATCGCCTCGCCCGCCGCCACCACGCGGATCGCCTGCACCAGCTCGGCCGCCGGAGCGTCCTTCAGCAGGAAGCCGCTCGCCCCCGCACGCAGCGCCTCCACCACGTACTCGTCGAGATCGAAGGTGGTCAGCACCAGCACCTTCGCCGGGCCGTCCTTCCCGGGGCCGGTGATCTGACGGGTCGCCTCCACCCCGTCCATCCGCGGCATCCGGATATCCATCAGCACCACATCGGGCTGCAGCGCCCGCACCTGATCGATGGCCTGCAGACCGTCACCGGCCTCACCGACCACCGCCAGATCGCCTTCGGCCTCCAGAATCATCCGGAAACCGGTGCGCAGCAGAGGCTGGTCATCGACCAGAAGGACGCGGATCGCCACAGGAACTCCTTAAGGGCCCTCAAGGGCCACGGCACGGCCGGCCTCGGCCTGGACCGGTCCCATTCTGCCCTGGCCGTCCTCACCCGAATCCGCAGGGCGTACCGACAGCGGATACACCGGGGGAGTCCCGCCGAATTCCGGACAGACGGCCTGGTGGTCGCACCAGCCGCACAGCTTCGTCGGCCGCGGCCGCCAGTCACCGGTCTCCGTCGCCAGCGAGATCGCGTCCCACAGCGCCAGCAGCTTGCGCTCCACCCGCTCCAGGTCAGCCACCACCGGGTCGTACGTCAGCACGTCCCCGCTGCCCAGGTAGACCAGCTGGAGGCGGCGCGGCACCACGCCCTTCAGCCGCCAGATCACCAGCGCGTAGAACGTCATCTGGAACAGCGGACCCTCGGAATACTCCGGCCGCGGCGCCTTCCCCGTCTTGTAGTCGACGATCCGGACCTCGCCGCTCGGCGCGACGTCCACCCGGTCGATCACCCCGCGCAGCCGCAGCCCCGACTCCAGCTCCGTCTCGACGAACAGCTCACGCTCCGCCGGCTCCAGGCGCGTCGGGTCCTCCAGCGAGAACCAGCGGTCCACCAACCGCTCCGCCTCACCCAGCCAGCGCGTCAGGCGCTCGCCCTCGGTGTCCCCGGCGAACAGCCCGGTCAGCTCCGGCTTCGACTCCAGCAGCCGGTCCCACTGGCCGGGAATCAGCGCCCGCGCCCGCGGCGCCGTCCGGTCGGCCGCCGGAGCGTCGAAGAGCCGCTCCAGCACCGCATGGACCAGCGTGCCGCGGGTAGCCGCCTCGCTGGGCTTCTCCGGCAGCTTGTCGATGACCCGGAAGCGGTAGAGCAAGGGACACTGCATGAAATCGCTCGCCCGCGACGGCGACAGGGACGAAGGCGGCTGGGGCGGCCGCGGCACGGAAGTCATGTCTCCAGACCCTACGGCCCGCCACTGACAGCGAGCGGCATACCATCGACGGCAGACCCTCGCACACTGCATGATCGTGGCAAACGCCACTCACCGAACCGAAGGGACCCCGTGGACGACAGCGGCGACAGCGGGCGGCCGCAGCCCGGCGCAGGGGGAACGGCCCCCGGCGCCGATCCCGACAACGGCCAGCCGAAACGCCCCGCCGAGCCCGGCGGCGGCCTGCTCATGGGCCGGCCCTTCGGCGTGCCCGTCTACGTCGCCCCCAGCTGGTTCGTCGTCGCCGCGCTGATCACCTGGGTGTTCGGCGGCCAGCTCGACCGCGTGCTGCCCGAGCTGGGCGCCGCCCGCTACCTCGTCGCCCTGTTCTTCGCCATCGCCTTCTACGCCTCCGTGCTCGTCCACGAACTGGCCCACACGGTCGCCGCACTGCGCTACAAACTCCCGGTCCGCCGTATCCAGCTCCAGTTCTTCGGCGGGGTCTCGGAGATCGAGAAGGAGAGTGAGACGCCCGGCCGCGAGTTCGTCCTCGCCTTCGTCGGACCGCTCCTGTCCCTGGTGCTCGGCGGCGTCTTCTACGGCGCGATGCAGCTCGTCGAGCCCGGCACGGTCCCCGGCGTCCTGGTCGCGGGCCTGATGATCTCCAACCTCATCGTGGCCGCCTTCAACCTGCTGCCCGGCCTGCCCCTCGACGGCGGCCGGATGCTCCGCGCCGTTGTCTGGAAGATCACCGGCAAGCCCATGAGCGGCACCATCGCCGCCGCCTGGGTCGGACGCGGGCTCGCCGTCGTCGTCCTCGTCGGACTGCCGCTGCTCACCCACACCGGAACCCTGGGCGGCACCGCCCAGGACATCGGCGGGGTCGAGACCGTCATGGACGCGCTCCTCGCCGCGATCCTCGCCGGCATCATCTGGACCGGCGCCGGGAACAGCCTGCGCATGGCCCGCCTCCGCGAGCACCTGCCCGACCTCCGGGCCCGCACCCTGACCCGCCGCGCCGTCCCCGTCGAGTCCGCCACCCCGCTCTCCGAAGCGCTGCGCCGGGCCAACGAGGCGGGCGCCCGCGCCCTGGTCGTCGTCGACGGGCAGGGCAACCCCAAGGGCGTCGTCCGCGAGGCCGCCATCGTCGGCGTCCCCGAACACCGCCGACCCTGGGTCGCCGTCAGCGGCCTCGCACAGGACCTCACCGACGGCATGAAAGTGCCCGCGGAACTGGCCGGCGAAGCCCTCCTGGACCGGCTCAAGGCCACCCCCGCCACCGAATACCTGGTCGTCGAGGAGACCGGCGAGATCTACGGAGTCCTCTCCACCGCCGACGTGGAGCGCGCCTTCGTCAAGGCCATGGCCCGCCCCGGCGCCTGAGGGCCCCATGGTCCGGAGCGTGGCGGCTCGCGGGCCGGTCACCGCGTCGGCCGGGCGGTCGGCGGGCCCGGAATCACCGGTAGGCTGGTCACATGTCTGAACCGACCGGTGCCGCCCGCCGACGTGGGCCCTTCAAGGTCGGGGACCAGGTACAGCTCACCGACCCCAAGGGCCGCCACTACACCTTCACGCTCGAAGCCGGAAAGAACTTCCACACCCACAAGGGTTCTTTCCCGCACGACGAGCTGATCGGTGCTCCCGAGGGCAGTGTTGTCCGCACCACGGGAAACGTCGCCTATCTCGCGCTGCGCCCCCTGCTCCCCGACTACGTCCTGTCCATGCCCCGCGGCGCCGCCGTGGTCTACCCCAAGGACGCCGGCCAGATCCTGGCCTTCGCCGACATCTTCCCCGGCGCCCGCGTCGTGGAGGCCGGGGTCGGATCCGGCTCGCTCAGCACCTTCCTGCTGCGCGCCATCGGCGAGCAGGGCATGTTGCACTCCTACGAGCGCCGCGAGGACTTCGCCGAGATCGCCCAGCAGAACGTCGAGCGCTACTTCGGTTCCCCGCACCCGGCCTGGCAGCTGACCGTCGGCGACCTCCAGGACAACCTCTCCGACACCGACGTCGACCGCGTCGTGCTGGACATGCTCGCCCCCTGGGAGTGCCTGGAGGCCGTCTCCAAGGCCCTGGTCCCCGGCGGCATCCTCTGCGCCTATGTCGCCACCACCACCCAGCTCTCGCGCACCGTCGAGTCCATCCGCGAGATCGGCTGCTTCGCCGAACCGCAGCCCTGGGAGTCGATGATCCGCAACTGGCACGTGGAGGGCCTCGCCGTCCGCCCCGACCACCGGATGATCGGCCACACCGGCTTCCTGGTCACCGCCCGCCGCCTCGCGGACGGCGTCGAGCCGCCGCTGCGCCGCCGCCGCCCGTCCAAGGGCGCCTACGGCGACGACTACGACGGACCCGGCAGCCAGAGCGGCTCCGCCGCCTCCCGCGGCTGATCCGTCCAACGCACCGGCGCCGCCGCGCAGTTCCCCGACCGACCGGGGAACCGCGCGGCGGCGCCTTTTCGTTGCCCCCGCCGTTCCGCCCGGGTGTGAGGTGTGGCACGATGCCGCCAACCCCTCGGGGGTGTTCCCCACCCCCTCACCGGGCTTCCAGGAACCATCAGGAGACATACCGCGTGCAGACCCCCGCGCTCCCGGATCTCGCCCACACCGCCGCCAAGCCGGTGCACTGGCTCGCCACGGCCGCGGCGATGGCCGGCGTCGTCGCGCTGGCCGGGCTGCTCCAGCCCCGTACGGCCACCGCGACCGCCACGGCACCCGAGCAGCGGACCACCACACAGCACGGCGCCCCCGCGTCCGCCCCCGATCCGGACGGCGTGGAGTTCCCGCTGGAGTGCGGCGGCGTCGGGACGACCGTCGCGAAGAAGGCCTCCGGGGACCTCGACGGCGACGGGCGGCCGGAAACCGTCGCCGTGGTGCACTGCGCCGCCGGATCCGGGACCCCGCCGGGCGGCATCTACGTCCTGACACAGAGCGGCGGGGCCACACCCCGGGTCGTGGCGACCCTGGTGAACCCCGCTGACGGGAAGACGGTCGGGGACCTCGCCGTACGCGACGGCCTCGTCTCGGCGACCCTCCTCGGCTATTCCTCG
Organism: Streptomyces sp. rh34; assembly: GCF_002551245.1. Classification (GTDB taxonomy): domain Bacteria; phylum Actinomycetota; class Actinomycetes; order Streptomycetales; family Streptomycetaceae; genus Streptomyces. The sequence continues at coordinate 32,283 of NZ_NTGZ01000028.1, read as the reverse complement.
CTCGATGTGCCCCGCTGCTGCCCCGACCAGGAGGAACAGGCCTCCTGGCGATGGAAGGGGAAGGCGTTCGTCCGCACCTCCGGGGACCTCGCGCGCAGCGTCTGAGCGCGCTTCGAGGGGACGCCGGCCTGCGCCGGGGCGCGAGCCCCGTGTCGGCTAGTCGGCGTCCGGCCCGTACACCTCGACGCTGTCCTTGACGCGCCGCACATGGATGCAGTCCCCGGGGCACTCCTTGGCCGAATCGACGACGTCCTGGAGGAGGGGCAGCGGCACCGGAGTGGTCGCCCCCGGGTTCTGCAGGAGTTCGTCGTCGCTGCTCTTCACGTATGCCAGGCCGTCGATGTCCAGCTCGAAGACATCGGGGGCGTACTGCACACAGATGCCGTCGCCCGTACAGAGGTCCTGGTCGATCCAGACCTCCAGGTCCTGCGTGTCACTGTCGCCCGGCGAGTCCTGCTGCACGGTCATGTGTCCTGCCGTTCCTGCGTATCTGAACCAATTGGAGCCAGCCCTGACGGGTGTTGAACAGTTCGACGATACAACCGGCGGCTTTCCGGTGCCGAAGGGTGGGTATTCCCTTGACGTGAGGGAGAGCGCAAGGGTGAAGATCGGACACGCCCCGCAGTCTTTGTGATCTAGGGGTTTCAATCACCACCCACCCAGGTAGGGTCAGGAAGCGTCCAGCTCCCCATGGAGGAGGTGAGGACCGTGGCAGCCCACGACGACGACATCAACCGCGGCATCCGGCCCGCGCGAGGGTCAGAGGACCCAGCCGGCCAGGTTGCCTATCTCGAGCAGGAAATCGCCGTCCTGCGACGTAAGCTCGCCGACTCTCCGCGTCACTCGAGGATTCTCGAAGAGCGGATCGTCGAGTTGCAGACGAACCTGGCGGGCGTGTCCGCACAGAACGAGCGGCTCGCCAACACGCTCCGTGAGGCACGTGACCAGATCGTGGCCCTCAAGGAGGAGGTCGACCGGCTCGCGCAGCCGCCGGCCGGCTTCGGCGTCTTCCTGCAGGCCAACGAGGACGGCACCTGTGACATCTTCACCGGGGGCCGCAAGCTCCGGGTGAACGTCAGCCCCAGTGTCGAGCTCGAGGAGCTCCGGCGTGGCCAGGAGGTCATGCTCAACGAAGCGCTCAACGTGGTCGAGGCCATGCAGTTCGAGCGCGCCGGGGACATCGTCACCCTCAAGGAGATCCTTGAGGACGGCGAGCGAGCCCTGGTGGTCGGGCACACCGACGAGGAGAGGGTGGTGCGGCTCGCCGAGCCCCTGCTGGACATCACCATCCGCTCCGGCGACGCCCTGCTCCTGGACTCCAGATCGGGTTACGTCTACGAGGTGGTCCCCAAGAGCGAGGTCGAGGAGCTCGTCCTCGAAGAGGTCCCGGACATCGACTACGACAAGATCGGCGGCCTGGGCGACCAGATCGAGCTGATCCGCGACGCGGTCGAGCTTCCGTACCTGCACCCCGACCTCTTCAAGGAGCACGAGCTTCGCCCGCCGAAGGGCATCCTGCTCTACGGTCCGCCCGGCTGTGGCAAGACGCTCATCGCCAAGGCCGTCGCCAATTCGCTCGCCAAGAAGGTCGCCGAGGTCACCGGGCAGCCCACGGGGAAGAGCTACTTCCTCAATATCAAGGGCCCCGAGCTCCTCAACAAGTACGTCGGCGAGACCGAGCGGCACATCCGCCTGGTCTTCCAGCGTGCGAGGGAGAAGGCGAGCGAGGGCACCCCCGTCATCGTCTTCTTCGACGAGATGGAGTCCCTCTTCCGCACCCGCGGCAGCGGCGTCAGCTCGGACGTGGAGAACACCATCGTCCCGCAGCTGCTCGCCGAGATCGACGGGGTGGAGGGCCTGGAGAACGTCATCGTCATCGGCGCCTCCAACCGCGAGGACATGATCGACCCCGCCATCCTGCGCCCCGGCCGTCTCGATGTGAAGATCAAGATCGAGCGTCCGGACGCCGAGGCGGCGAAGGACATCTTCGCGAAGTACCTCACCCCGGGGCTCCCGCTGCACGCGGACGATCTGGCCGAGCACACCGGCTCCCGGGCGGCCGCCGCCCACGCCATGATCCAGTCCGTCGTGGAGCGGATGTACACGGAGTCCGAGGAGAACCGCTTCCTCGAGGTGACGTACGCCAACGGCGACAAGGAAGTCCTGTACTTCAAGGACTTCAACTCCGGCGCGATGATTCAGAACATCGTCGACCGGGCAAAGAAGATGGCCATCAAGGCATTCCTGGAACAGGGCCAGAAAGGGCTGCGGGTCGCTCATCTCCTGCAGGCCTGCGTGGACGAGTTCAAGGAGAACGAGGACCTGCCGAACACGACCAACCCGGACGACTGGGCCAGGATTTCCGGTAAGAAGGGTGAGCGGATCGTCTTCATCCGCACACTCGTCACCGGAAAGCAGGGCGCGGACACCGGACGCTCCATCGATACGGTGGCCAACACCGGCCAGTACCTGTAATGCGCGGACCGGCTGCGGAAGCCCCCAGGGGCCTCCGCAGCCGGTTTCATTACCCGTTCCGGCCGTGCCGGAGCAATGTCGTAATTGATCTCCCCACCGGCGCAGAGGCGCTCTAGGCTCTGCGGTACCGCCGAGTCGCGCAGTGCGGAGACGGGCGCCGCATACGCACCGGACACAGCAGCGGTACTTGAGCGTCGTTCCCGGAGGGGCCGACGCCGGGCAAGGAGGGCCGCATGACCGTACGGCGAGTAATGGGCATCGAGACGGAGTACGGGATCTCCGTCCCCGGCCACCCCAACGCCAATGCCATGCTCACCTCGTCCCAGATCGTCAACGCCTACGCGGCGGCGATGCACCGGGCGCGACGCGCCCGCTGGGACTTCGAGGAGGAGAACCCGCTGCGTGACGCGCGAGGCTTCGACCTCGCCCGGGAGACCGCCGACTCCAGTCAGCTCACCGACGAGGACATCGGCCTGGCCAATGTCATCCTCACCAACGGCGCCCGGCTGTACGTCGACCACGCGCACCCCGAATACAGCTCCCCGGAGATCACCAATCCGCGCGACGCGGTGCTCTGGGACAAGGCCGGCGAACGGATCATGGCGGAGGCCGCCGAGCGGGCGGCCGCGATCCCCGGCGCGCAGCCGATCCACCTCTACAAGAACAACACCGACAACAAGGGCGCCTCCTACGGCACGCACGAGAACTACCTCATGCGGCGGGAGACGCCGTTCTCGGACATCGTGCGCCACCTGACGCCGTTCTTCGTCTCGCGCCAGGTCGTCACGGGCGCGGGCCGGGTCGGCATCGGCCAGGACGGCAACGAGCACGGCTTCCAGATCAGCCAGCGCGCCGACTACTTCGAGGTCGAGGTCGGCCTGGAGACCACGCTCAAGCGCCCCATCATCAACACCCGGGACGAGCCGCACTCCGACGCCGAGAAGTACCGCCGGCTCCATGTGATCATCGGCGACGCCAACCTCTCGGAGATCTCCACCTATCTCAAGCTCGGCACCACGTCCCTGGTGCTGGCCATGATCGAGGACGCCTTCATCAACGTCGACCTCGCGGTCGACCAGCCCGTGCGCACCCTGCACCAGGTCTCCCACGACCCGGACCTCCGGCAGCTGATCACGCTCCGCAGCGGCCGGACGCTCACCGCGGTCCAGCTTCAGATGGAGTACTTCGAGCTGGCCCGCAAGTACGTCGACGAGCGGTACGGCGCGGACGCCGACGAGCAGACCAAGGACATCCTGACCCGCTGGGAGGACACCCTCAACCGGCTGGAGACCGATCCGATGAGCCTGGCGGGCGAGCTGGACTGGATCGCCAAGCGGGAGCTCATGGAGGGCTACCGCCGCCGCGACGCGCTGGACTGGGACGCGCCCCGGCTGCATCTGGTGGATCTCCAGTACGCGGACGTACGGCCCGACAAGGGCCTCTACAACCGCCTGGCGGCCCGCGGGAAGATGAAGCGCCTCCTGGACGAGGACGAGGTCACCAGGGCTCGTACGAAGCCCCCGGAGGACACCAGGGCCTACTTCCGCGGGCGGTGCCTGGAGCAGTACGCCGACGACGTGGCGGCGGCCTCGTGGGACTCGGTGATCTTCGACCTGCCGGACCGCGACTCCCTGCAGCGGGTGCCCACCCTGGAACCGCTGCGTGGCACGAAGGAGCACGTGAAGGACCTGCTGGACCGCTGCCGGACGGCGGAAGAGCTGGTCCGCGTGCTGTCGGGCGGCTGAAAGGCCTCCGGGCTGGGAATCAATCACCTGAGGCGCGGGCGTTGCACCAACTACCGGGTCAAATGTCGGACCCCGTGGGTAGGGTCTGATCAAGAGCTTCGATTGCTTCGAACCGAGCGGGGTGAGCTACATGGCGACCAAGGACACCGGCGGCGGACAGCAGAAGGCGACACGTTCCACCGAGGAGGTCGAGGAGCAGGCGCAGGACGCGCAGGTGTCCGAGGACCTCGCGGAGCGCCAGGAGAAGCTGAGCGACGACGTCGACTCGGTCCTGGACGAGATCGACGACGTCCTCGAAGAGAATGCCGAGGATTTCGTCCGGTCCTTCGTTCAAAAGGGTGGACAGTAGTTCACCAATGTGAACGCCCGGGTGTGTGCCGGGCGCTCACGCGAACACCCGCGCAGATTACGGGGGAGAAAGGGGTGACGGCGTTCGCCACGGCGTGCGTCGTCACCCCGCCCACCGACCCGGGGGCCGGTTCCCGGTCCCGTCGGATTGGTGCGGATAACCCCCTCCGAACATGTGGATCACTCCCGCCGGGCGGGTAGGGTCCGTGGCGTACGTACTTGCTTCAACTGCAATTCGGCCATCGGCAAGTTGGGGGATGATCCTGACTCTCTTGCGCAGGGCCATCGCATACGTGGAGGGAAACGCGTGGAAGCCAACACTCGTAGCACCGGGCGTCTACCAGCTGCCTTCCTGACGCCGGGTTCGTCCTCGTTCATGGACTTCCTGTCCGACCAGTCGCCCGAGATGCTCCCGGGCAACCGGAGCCTGCCGCCGCTCCAGGGGGCCATCGAGGCGCCGCACGGGACGACCATCGTCTCGGCGTCCTTCCCCGGTGGCGTGGTCCTGGCCGGCGACCGGCGCGCCACCATGGGCAACATGATCGCCTCGCGCGACATGCAGAAGGTCTTCCCGGCCGACGAGTACTCCGCGGTGGGCATCGCCGGCACCGCCGGACTGGCCGTGGAGATGGTGAAGCTGTTCCAGCTGGAGCTGGAGCACTTCGAGAAGGTCGAGGGAGCCCAGCTCTCCCTGGAGGGCAAGGCCAACCGCCTCTCCACCATGATCCGCAGCAACCTCGCCATGGCCATGCAGGGCCTCGCCGTGGTGCCCCTCTTCGCCGGTTACGACGTCGACCGCGAGAAGGGCCGCATCTTCTCCTACGACGTCACCGGCGGCCGCACCGAGGAGAACGGCTACGCGGCCACCGGCTCCGGATCGATCTTCGCCCGCAACGCGATGAAGAAGCTCTACCGCGAGGACCTGACGGAGGAGCAGGCCCTCACCCTGGTCGTGCAGGCGCTGTACGACGCGGCGGACGACGACTCGGCGACCGGCGGCCCGGACGTGGCCCGCCGCATCTACCCGATCGTCACCGTCATCACCGACGAAGGCTTCCGGAGGCTGACCGACCAGGAGTCCTCCGAGATCGCGCGCTCCATCCTGGAACGCCGACTCGAGCAGCCCGACGGCCCGCGCGCCGCGCTGCTCTGATCCGGACCTCCAGCCTCAGACGCACTCGTCACTGACAGAAAGGGACGGATAGCCGGTGTCGACGCCGTTCTATGTCTCACCCCAGCAGGCCATGGCCGACCGGGCGGAATACGCCCGCAAGGGCATCGCCCGTGGTCGCAGCCTCGTTGTGCTGCAGTATGCCGACGGCATTGTGTTCGTCGGCGAGAACCCGTCCCGCGCACTGCACAAGTTCAGCGAGATCTATGACCGGATCGGCTTCGCCGCCGCCGGCAAGTACAACGAGTACGAGAACCTCCGCATCGGCGGTGTGCGCTACGCCGATCTGCGCGGATACACCTACGACCGGGACGATGTGACGGCCCGTGGGCTGGCCAACGTCTACGCCCAGACGCTCGGCACCATCTTCTCCAGCGCGGCCGAGAAGCCGTACGAGGTGGAGTTGGTGGTCGCCGAGGTCGGCAGCGCGGCCGAGGGCGACCAGATCTACCGGCTGCCGCACGACGGTTCGATCGTGGACGAGCACGGCTCGGTCGCGGTCGGCGGCAACTCCGAGCAGATCAGCAGCTTCCTCGACCAGCGCCACCGCGACGGTATGACCCTCGCCGAGGCGCTCAAGCTGGCCGTCCAGGCGCTCTCGCGCGAGCCCGGCGGCGGCGAGCGGGAGATCCCGGCGGAGCGCCTGGAGGTCGCGGTCCTGGACCGTACCCGCCCCCAGCAGCGCAAGTTCAAGCGGATCGTCGGTCGCCAGCTGGCCCGGCTGCTGGACACGGAAGCCGCCGGCAGCACGCCGACGGACGCCCCGTCCGACACCGAGGACACCGACAGCACGGACAGCATCGACACCGCCCCCGACTCCGCGGAGGAGACGGACAAGTAGACAAGCGGCGCCCCCGGGCCCCGGCCCGGGGCGCCGTCATGCCCGGCCTGCGGGTGGCGGCGCCGTGGAGCCGCGTACGACGAGCCGTACCGGCAGACCGTCCTGCTGGACGGGACGGCCGTCCAGCACCGTGAGCAGCGCCTCCATGCCCCTCTCACCGACCTGCTCCGCCGGCAGCCGCACCGTGGTCAGCTCCGGCTCCAGCGCGGTGGCCAGTGCGAGGTCGTCGAATCCGGTGACCGACAGCTCGTCCGGCACCCGCAGCCCGAGCCTGCGGGCCGCCTTGCACGCGCCGGCGGCCAGAATGTCGTCGTCGCAGACGATCGCGGTGGGCCGGTCCCCGGTGACGGACAGGGCCTGTTCGGCCGCCTCGCGCCCCGCCCGTACGTCCAGCGGGGCGCGCACCGTGCGCACCGTCGCGTCCCCCGCCGTTTCCAGCACGTCGCGCAGCGCTTCGGCGCGCACCGCGAACGTCCAGGTGTCCACGGCGGACGCCAGATGCAGGAAGCGGCGGTGGCCGAGCCCCAGCAGATGATCCGTCACCTGTCGCATCCCGTCCGCGATGTCGAGGTTCACATGGGCGGCGGGCCCGGTGTCCGAGGGATCGCTGTCCAGCATCACCAGCGGAAGATCCGCCCCGTGCAGCGCGCCCAGCGCGTCGGCGGCCATCGAGGACGCGATGACCCCGTCGAGCGCGGCGCGGGCGGAGGCGAACGGGTCCCGGGCCGGGCCCGTGCCGTCGGGCGAGGGGTAGAGCACCACGCCGAAGTCGTGCTCGGCGGCGAGCGCCGCCGCCCCGGCGTACACCCGTGCGAAGAACTCGTTGGTGAGCGCGGGAACCACCAGCAGCGCGGTCCTGGTGCGGCCGAGCCGGAGACTGCGGGCCGCCAGATTGGGCCGGTAGCCGATCTCCGCCGCGGTGTCCCGGACCCGCTGGGCCGTGGCCTCCGACACCCTGCCCGGCCACTTCTCGCCGAGCACCAGGGAGACCGTCGCCTGGGAGACGCCCGCCGCACGGGCCACGTCGCGGCTGGTGGGCCGGGCGGGGGCGGGCTGCTGCGCGCTGGTCACTCGTGCCTCCGTGCGGGATGTATCCGTAACGCCGCGAGGTGGACCCGCGAACTGCGCACATGGTACGTATGAGCCTCGACGTTATACGTAACACCTCGGGGCCGAGCGGCCGGGGTGGAGAGGGGCGGACATGGCCGCGGGATATCTGGAGATCCTCCGGGCGCGGCACGCCGCCCGGCTGCTGACGGGCACCCTGGTGGGGCGGCTGCCCAACGGCACCGCACACATCGCGATCGTGCTGTTCACCCGGGCGGAGGGCGGCAGCTACACGCTGGCCGGCGCGCTCGCCGCCGCCTACGGACTGGCCACCGCCGTCGGACAGCCGCTGCTCGGCCGCGCGGTGGACCTGTACGGGCAGCCGCGCGTCCAGTTGCCGGCCGCCGTGCTCTCCGCGCTCGGGATGGCTTTGCTGGCCCTCACCGGCCTCGGCTCGCTCCCGCTGGCCTACCTCGCCGTCGTCGTCGCCGGGGTCGCCACGCCGCCGCTGGAGGGCGGCCTGCGGGCCCTGTGGCCCAGCGTCCTCAAGGGTGAGGGCCAGGTGCACCGCGCCTACGCCCTGGACGCCGTGGCGCAGGAGATCATGTTCACCGTCGGCCCGCTCCTGGTGACACTGCTCGTCTCGCTCTGGTCCCCGGCCGCCGCTCTGCTCGTCATCAACGCCATCGGCGTCCTCGGCGCCCTCTCGGTCGTCCTGTCCGAGCCCTCGCGCACCTGGCGCTCCGCTCCCCGCGAGGCCCACTGGCTCGGCGCCCTGCGCTCGCCCGGACTCCTCGCCCTGCTCGGCGCGTTCTTCTTCGTCGGGCTCGCCCTCGGCTCCATCACGGTGGCCGGGGTGGCGTACGCCGACGACCACGGCCGGGAATCGGTGTACGGGTGGCTGATGGCCGCACTCGGGCTCGGCGCGCTGATCGGCGGACTCGGCTACGGGGCGCGGCAGTGGGCCGGCGCCCCCGAGAAGCGGCTGCGGGTCATCGTCGGGTTGCTGGCGCTGGGCTATCTGCCGTTGACCCTCACCCCCTCGGTGCCCGTCATGACCGCCCTCGCCGCCCTCGCCGGAGTGTTCCTCGCACCGGCCATCGCCTGCTCCTTCATCGTGGTCGACCGGCACGCTCCGCGCGGCACGGTGACCGAGGCGTTCTCCTGGCTCGTCACCACGTTCGGCGTAGGCGCGGCAGCCGGCACGGCCGTCGCGGGGCCGGCCGTCGAACTCGGCTCGACCGCCTGGAGCTTCGCCGTCGCGGGGGCCGGGGGAGTGGCCGCCCTGGTGGTCCTGCTGGCCACCGGGAAGGTCCTGGGGGGCGCCTCCCGTACGCCCGCCGTCGTGACGGGTTCGGAAAATGATCGAAACGGTGCCGTCGAACCCGGTTTCAGCTCAGGCCATAAGGCGTAATGTTCAGTCATGGACCGCCGCATTTTCGGGCTGGAGAACGAGTACGGCGTCACGTGCACGTTCAGGGGACAGCGCCGACTGTCACCTGACGAAGTGGCGCGCTACCTCTTCCGCCGTGTTGTGTCATGGGGCCGCAGCAGCAATGTCTTTCTGCGGAACGGCGCCCGCCTCTACCTCGACGTGGGATCGCATCCGGAATATGCAACCCCCGAATGCGACAATGTGACCGAACTGGTCACGCACGACAAGGCGGGCGAGCGCATTCTCGAAGGTCTGCTCGTCGACGCCGAACGCCGCCTGCACGAGGAGGGAATCGCGGGCGACGTCTATCTCTTCAAGAACAACACCGACTCTGCGGGAAACTCCTACGGCTGCCACGAGAACTACCTCGTCGCCCGCCACGGAGAATTCTCCCGGCTCGCGGACATCCTCATTCCGTTCCTCGTCACCAGGCAGCTGATCTGCGGTGCGGGCAAGGTGCTCCAGACCCCGCGCGGCGCGGTCTACTGCGTCAGTCAGCGCGCCGAGCACATCTGGGAGGGCGTCAGCTCCGCGACCACCCGCTCCCGGCCGATCATCAACACCCGCGACGAACCCCACGCCGACGCCGAGCGGTACCGCCGCCTCCACGTCATCGTCGGCGACTCGAACATGTCCGAGACGACCATGCTGCTCAAGGTCGGCGCCACCGACCTGGTGCTCCGCATGATCGAGGCGGGCACGGTGATGCGCGACCTGACCCTGGAGAACCCGATCCGGGCGATCCGCGAGGTCAGCCACGACATCACGGGGCAGCGCAAGGTGCGCCTGGCCAGTGGCCGGGAGGCCTCGGCCATCGAGATCCAGCGGGAGTACTACGAGAAGGCCGTGGACTTCGTCGAGCGCCGGGGCATCCGCACCGGCACCGTCGACCAGGTCCTGGAGCTGTGGGGCCGCACCCTGGACGCGGTCGAGGCCGAGGACCTCGACCGGATCGACACCGAGATCGACTGGGTCATGAAGTACAAGCTCATCGAGCGGTACCGGGCCAAGCACAACATGACCATGTCGAATCCGCGGGTCGCCCAGATAGACCTCGCCTACCACGACATCCACCGCCGCCGAGGCCTCTTCTACCTCCTGGAGCGCAAGGGGCAGACCGCCCGCATCTGCAACGACCTGAAGATCTTCGAGGGCAAGTCGGTGCCCCCGCAGACCACCAGGGCGCGGCTGCGCGGCGACTTCATCCGCAGGGCCCAGGAGCAGCGGCGGGACTTCACCGTCGACTGGGTCCACCTCAAGCTCAACGACCAGGCGCAGCGCACGGTGTTGTGCAAGGACCCGTTCCGTTCCGTGGACGAGCGGGTGGAGAAGCTGATCGCCGGCATGTGAGCCGACGTCACCGCGTCACGGCCCCGGCCCCCCGGACCCACCGGTCCTGGGGTCCGTGGCCGTCCGCGCGGCGGGGGAGGCCCGCATACGGGATGTATGGGGATGTTCCGACAACGCTGAGAGGTGCCGTGGCTGTCGTCGTGCGCCCGCCAGGGATGACGGAACAGCCCTTAGAGTGTTGCGGGACTGATTCACCGTGCCCCCTGAGATCTGAGGAACCAGTGCGCCGAATTGCCGGCCTTCTTCTCGCCCCCCTCCTGCTGCTGTCGGCAGTGGCGTGCGGCAGCGACGACAAGGCCTCCGACTCCGCCTCGTCCAAGAACGGCGTCCCCGCGATCACCGCGGGCGACAAGTTCGGCGAGAAGCCCACTCTCTCCAAGGGTGAGGGTGACCCGCCCAAGGAACTGACGACCGAAGTCATCAGCGAGGGGGACGGCGCGAAGCTCAAGAACGGCGACGCGATCCAGGTCAACTACCTCGGCCAGGCGTGGGACTCCACCAAGCCGTTCGACAACAGCTTCGACCGCAAGCAGCCCTTCGACCTGACGCTCGGCGCCGGAATGGTCATCCAGGGCTGGGACAAGGGTCTGGTCGGCCAGAAGATCGGCAGCCGCGTCGAGCTGGTCATCCCGCCGGAGCTCGGCTACGGCGAGCAGGGCCAGGGGGACATCAAGCCCAACGCCACGCTCGTGTTCGTCGTCGACCTCCTGAAGGCCACCCAGATCCCGGCTTCCGCCAAGGGTGCCGAGGTGGCCCAGGACAACGCCGACCTGCCCAAGGTCGGTGTGAAGACCGACGGCAAGGCCCCGACGGTCACCATCCCCAAGGGCGACCCGCCGAAGAAGCTCGTCTCCAACTACGTCCTGGAGTCCGACGGCGAGGTCGTCAAGGAGTCCGACAGTGTCGTCGTGAACTACGTCGGCATGATCTGGAAGGGCGCCAAGGAGTTCGACAACACGTACACCACGGGCAAGACCCAGACCTTCCCGCTGTCCCAGGTCACCCTCAAGGGCCTCAAGAACGGCCTGGTCGACAAGAAGGTCGGCAGCCGGGTGCTGCTCGTCATTCCGCCGGACCAGGCCTTCGGCGACCAGCAGCAGCAGGCCATCCCGAAGAACTCCACCCTGGTCTTCGCCGTGGACATCCTCGCCAAGGTGTAAGACTGTCCCGGTTGTCCAGTTCATCATTTAGAGGAGCAGTTCAGTGAGCATCGAGAAGCCCGAGGTCGACTTCCCGGGTGGCGAGCCGCCGGCCGACCTGGAGATCAAGGACATCTGGGAGGGCGACGGCGCGGTGGCCCAGGCGGGCCAGACCGTCTCCGTCCACTACGTGGGCGTGGCCTTCTCCACCGGCGAGGAGTTCGACGCCTCCTGGAACCGCGGCACCCCGCTGCAGTTCCAGCTCGGTGCCGGCCAGGTCATCTCCGGCTGGGACAAGGGCGTGCAGGGCATGAAGGTCGGCGGCCGTCGCCAGCTGACCATCCCCGCGCACCTCGCCTACGGCGAGCGCGGCGCCGGCGGCAAGATCGCCCCGGGCGAGACGCTGATCTTCGTCTGCGACCTCGTCGCGGTCTGATCCGTTCCGGTTGTGAGCGTGAGGGCCCCCGCCGCACGGCGGGGGCCCTCACCGCTGTCCGGCGGGCCCGTCACCGCTCTCCGGTCAGCGGCCCGCCTTTTGGTCCCCACACCCCGGGGCGGTACGGTCGACGGTCGTAGAGCAACAAGAGAAAGGGCGTCGATGGCGATTGCCAAGGCCGAGCGGTTGATGAACCTCGCGCTGTGCCTGCTGGGGACCCGGCGCCCACTCAGCAAGCGCGAACTCCGCGGATCCATCGAGGCCTACCTCGAAGCGGGCTCCGACGACTCCTTCAACCGGATGTTCGAGCGCGACAAGGACGATCTGCGCGAGCTCGGCCTCGTCATCGAGACCGTCGAGAACCTTGACGGCGACACCGGATACCTGGCCCGCCGCGACAGCAACCGGCTGCCCCCCATCACCCTGGACGCCGAGGAGGCCGCGGCCCTCGGTCTCGCCGCCAAGGTCTGGCAGCAGGCCCGCCTCGCCGGAGCCGCCAGCGGCGCCCTCCAGAAGCTGCGGGCCGCCGGAATGCCGGAGGCCGAGGACGCCTACGAGGTCCACAGCGCCCTGGAACCCCGCATCCCCGTCCACGAGGCCGCCTTCGAGCCCCTGATGCTGGCCTGCCGCGACCGCCGCCCCGTCACCTTCGACTACCGCAAGGCCAACTCCGCCCGCCCCGAGCAGCGTCAGGTCGAACCCTGGACCCTCGAATGCTGGCGCGGCCACTGGTACCTCGCCGGCTGGGACCGCGAGCGCGGCGCCGAACGCGTCTTCCGGCTCTCCCGCATCACCGGCAAGGTCCGCTCCCGCGCCGGGGCCTTCAGCGCCGAGGTGCCCGACGTGGTCACCGTCCGCGAGACCGTCGAGAGCTGGGCCGGTGAGACCGCGACCCGTACCGCCCGGATCAGGCTGCGCGCCGGAGCCGGCTACCCGCTGCGGTCGCGGGCGATAGCCGTGAGGGAACGCGGAGACGGCTGGGACGAGCTGGAGATCCCGTACGGGCACGGCCTCGACGCCTGGCTCGTCGAGTTCGGCCCGGACGTCATCGTGGAGGAACCCGCCGATCTGCGGGCCGATGTGGTGGACCGGCTCCGCGCCGTGGCCAAGGACTAGGGACAGGGACAGGGAAACGATGGCCACGAACGCGATCGACCAGACCCGCCGGATGCTGTCCCTGGTGACGTATCTGCGCGAGCGACCCGGCGCCCACGTCCAGGACGTGGCGCGGGCCTTCGGGATCACCGAGGACGAGCTGATCTCGGACCTCGACGTCCTGCCCATGTGCGGCACCAGCTTCCGCGGTGGCGACCTCCTCGACATCGACACCGACGGCGACCGGATCTGGTGGCACAACCCGGACGACGTCGCCGAGCCGCTCCGCCTCGCCGCGGACGAGGCCACCGCGCTGCTCGTCGCCGCCCGCGCGGTCGCCACCCTCCCCGGCCTGCGCGAGAGCGACCGGCTCGCCCTCGTCCGCGCGACCGCCAAGCTGGAGACGGCCGCAGGGGAGTCGGGGGCGGCCAGCTCCCGGCTCTCGGTCACCTTCGAGGCGGAGGGCGGCGTCTTCGCCGACGTCGACCGGGCCATCTCCGAGCGCCGCCGGCTCTGGCTGCGCTACTACTCGCCCGCCCGCGACGAACTCACCGAGCGCGAGGTCGATCCGATCCGGCTCTTCGCCGTCGGCCACACCTATATGGAGGGCTGGTGCCGGCTCTCCGAGGCCCGCCGGACCTTCCGGCTGGACCGGGTCGCCGAGATCCGCCTCCTCGACGCCCCCGCCGCCCCGCCCGAGCTGGAGCTGCGCGACCTGTCCGCAGGGCTGGTCCAGCCCGCCGCCGAGGACCCGGAAGTCGTCATCGAGGTCGGCACCGGCGGCCGCTGGGTCGCCGAGTACTACCCGCACGACTCCGCCGAGGAACTCCCCGACGGCGGCCTGCGGATCACCCTGCGCACCCCGGACCCGGCCTCCCTGCGCCGGCTCGCCCTGCGCCTCGGTGGCGACGGCCGCATCGTCACCCCGCCGCAACTCGCGGACAGCGCCCGCGAGGCCGCCCGCGAGGCACTCGCCGCCTACGAGGACGCGGTCTGAGCCCCGAGGAAGGGGAGACAACGATGAACCGGACGCCCCTGTTTCCGGCCGCCGCCACCTGGGTCCGCCCGATGCCCCTGCCCGGCACCGGACCCGTCCCCGTGCCGGTATCCGCCGCCGTACGCTTCCGGGCCGCCTGCCCCGACTGCCGCGGGCGCTTCGAGCTGGCCGCGGCGGCGCTGCGCCTGGCGATCGGCGCCACCAGCCGCACCACCTTCTACACCTTCACCTGCCCCGAGTGCGGCGCCTCGGTCCGCAAGCCCGCCGGGGAGCGCATCATCGAACTGCTCACCGGCGGTGGCGTACGGACACTGCGCCTGCACACCGCCCTGTAGCACCCCGACCACAGCGCCCGTTGGAAGCCCCGTAGGAAGAGGCACCGCCGAATGTTCTGGCCCATGCTCGCCATCGCCCTGGGATTCCTGGGCATCGCCGTGCTCGGTGTGCTCGGCGTCAAGGTCTTCGTCGAGGCTCAGCGTCTCGGCCGCCAGGTGACGGTCACCACGGAGCGGATCAACCGGGCGTCGGAGGACCTCGAACGAGCGGCCACCCGCCTCGCGGCCACCGGCGAAGGCCTGCGATAGCGGCCCCGGGGCCTGATGTTCGCCGGCACCGGAGGGTACGCTGCAGGGGTCGGCCCAGGCAGGGAGGTGCGGGTCGCAAGCGGGAGTACGCACGGGCATTGCCTCGCGTTTACCCTTGCGGGTTACGATCGCTGCCAAGCGCAACGATCGGACGTATGCCCGGTCGAACGGGTAGCGAGCCCACCCTCCAGCCGCCTCAGTGAGAAGGAAGTCGCACATGATCGGCAATCTGAAGCCCCTCGAGATCGTTCTGATCATCGCTGTCATCCTGCTGCTCTTCGGCGCCAAGAAGCTGCCCGACATGGCGCGCTCGCTCGGCAAGTCGGCCCGCATCCTCAAGAGCGAGGCCAAGGCCATGAAGAAGGACGACGCGGCGACCGCGGCGCCCACGACGGAGACCGTCGAGGACCCGACGCCCCCGCAGTCCACCACCGCGCGCACCATCCAGGCCGCGCCGGGAGACGTCACCAGTTCCCGCCCGGTCGGCGAGGCCAAGCCCACCACCCAGAGCTGACAGCTGACGCGCTCCGCCGACAGCCGCCGCACGAGACGAGGGAAGTGGGTTGCTCAAGTCTGCCCGCAAGCAGGAGAAGGACGACGAGGGGCGGATGCCTCTCCTCGATCACCTGCGTGAGCTGCGTAACCGGCTGCTGAAGGCCGTGCTGGCGATCGTCGTGGTGACGATCGTGGCAGCGTTCTTCCAGAAGGAGATCTACGACTTCCTTCTGCGCCCCCTTCTCGAATCCGTCGGGTGCAAGGACGGCGTGGTCGTCGCCGTCAACGGCAAGCCCTGCGCGCTGCTGAAGACCAACACCCTGCTGGCGCCGTTCACCAACGCCCTCAAGGTCGCCCTGATGTCCGGCGTCCTGCTGGCCACCCCGGTCTGGCTGTACCAGCTGTGGGCCTTCGTGGCCCCCGGGCTGCACCAGGGCGAGAAGCGCTACGCCTACGCCTTCGCCATCGTGGGCGCGCCCCTCTTCCTCTCCGGCGGCTACCTCGCGTACGCGATCCTGCCGCAGACCGCCGAGATCATGCTCGGGTTCAGCCCCGAGAACGTGCAGAACCAGATCGAGCTCGACAGCTATCTGGATCTGCTGGTCCGCATGGTGATCGTCTTCGGCATCGCCTTCGAACTGCCGCTGCTCCTCATCGCGCTGAACATGACCGGTGTCGTCACCGGCAAGCGGATGCTCGGCTGGTGGCGCGGGATGATCGTGGGCCTCACCGCTTTCGCGGCGATCGCGACCCCTGGCGGCGAACCGGTCTCCATGCTGCTCCTCGCCGGACCGCTCGCGCTGCTCTACTTCGTCGCCGTCGGCTTCTCCCTGCTGAACGACAAGCGCCGCAACCGCAACAACCCCGACGCCGAGCTCAGCGACGACGAGGCCTCGGATCTCGATCTGACGCCCGAACCCGTCGGCAGCATCGAGAACGTCTCCGGCTCCCGTCCCGCGCTTCCGGGGCAGGCGTCCGGCGAGTCGGACGGCCCCGGATCGCACCGGCTGAACGGTTACGACGACATCACCTGACCTTGTAGGGTCCGGCGGGTGACCAGCGAGATCACCCTCTTCGTCAATCCCACCGCAGGACGCGGCCGGGGCGCGCACGCCGCGCAGCCGGCCGCTTCCGCGTTGCGGGACGCCGGATTCTCCGTCCGTACGGTGCTGGGCGAGGACGCCGACGACGCCCTGCGCCGGGCCCGCGAGGCCGTCGCGGCGGGGACCGGGGCGCTGATAGCCGTGGGCGGGGACGGGCTGATGTCCCTCGCCCTCCAGGCGGTCGCCGGGACCGCCACCCCGCTCGGGGTCGTCGCCGTCGGCACCGGCAACGACTTCGCCCGCGCGCTGGGGCTGCCGATACGTGACCCGGCCGCCGCCGGACGGCTGGCCGCACGGGCGCTCAAGGAGGGCGGCCACCGCGACGTCGACCTCGGACTGGTCGGGGACCGCTGGTTCGGCTCCGTCCTCGCCTCCGGCTTCGACTCCCGGGTCAACGACCGGGTCAACCGGAGGCGCTCCGTCGGCGGCCGGTTCACGTACGACCTCGCGATCCTCGCCGAACTGGCCGCCTTCCGGCCGATCCCGTACCGGATCCGGCTCGACGGGCAAGAGGCCACCGAGATCGAGGCCACCCTCATCGCGGTCGGCAACGGAACCATGTACGGCGGGGGCATGCGGATCTGCGCCAACGCGGAGATGGACGACGGTCTCTTCGACGTGACCGTGGTGGGGCGGTGCACCCGCACCACGCTCCTCAAGGTCTTCCCGAAGGTCTACCGGGGCACGCATCTGGGCCACCCCGCCGTCACCGTGCACCGGGTCTCCTCGATCGAACTCGCGGCGGCCGGGGTCACGGCGTACGCGGACGGTGAACCGCTGGGCGCGCTGCCGCTCACCGCCACCTGCGTACCGGGTGCCGTACGGGTGCTCACCGGACGCTGAGCGGGCGCCGGCCGGAGCCCGGGCGAGGGAACGGCCAAGGGCATTTAAAGATCGCGCTGAGTGTCGGAGGTGGCGGGTAGGCTCGTAGCCAAGATGACAGAGGACCTCTCACCAGCTGAGCGATACCAGGCTTCTCGGGACCGTGCGGCCGAGATGGCGACGGCCCTCGGGCCCTTCCGCGAGATGTACGACTTCGGTCTGGACCCGTTCCAGATCGAGGCCTGCCAGGCCCTGGAGGCGGGCAAGGGGGTGCTGGTCGCGGCACCCACCGGGTCGGGCAAGACGATCGTCGGCGAGTTCGCCGTGCATCTGGCCCTGGAACAGGGCCGCAAGTGCTTCTACACCACACCGATCAAGGCGCTGTCCAACCAGAAGTACGCCGATCTGGTCAAGCGGTACGGCGCCGACAAGGTCGGCCTGCTGACCGGCGACAACAGCGTCAACTCCGAGGCGCCGGTGGTCGTGATGACCACCGAGGTCCTGCGGAACATGCTGTACGCGGGCTCCCAGTCGCTGTCCGGCCTCGGCTATGTGGTGATGGACGAGGTGCACTACCTCTCCGACCGCTTCCGGGGCGCGGTGTGGGAGGAAGTGATCATCCACCTCCCGGAGTCGGTGACGCTGGTCTCCCTGTCGGCGACCGTCTCCAACGCGGAGGAGTTCGGCGACTGGCTGGACACCGTGCGCGGCGACACCGAGGTGATCGTCTCCGAGCACCGCCCGGTGCCGCTCTGGCAGCACGTGATGGCCGGCCGCAAGATGTACGACCTCTTCGAGGAGGCGACCGACCACGGCGGCCGGGGCGCCGGACGGCGTGAGGTCAACCCGGACCTGGTCCGTCTCGCCCGCCAGGAGAGCCAGAACGTCTACAACCCGCGTGACCGCCGCCGGGGCAAGATGGTGCGCGAGGCCGACCGTGAGCGCGAGAGGCGTCAGCGCGGCCGGATCTGGACGCCCGGCCGGCCCGAGGTCATCGACCGGCTGGACAACGAGGGCCTGCTGCCCGCGATCACCTTCATCTTCAGCCGGGCCGGCTGCGAGGCCGCCGTCCAGCAGTGTCTGTACGCCGGTCTGCGGCTCAACGACGAGGACAAGCGCCGGCTGGTCCGGGAGATCGTCGAGGAACGGACCGCGTCCATCCCCGGCGAGGACCTGCACGTCCTGGGCTACTACGAGTGGCTCGAAGGCCTGGAGCGGGGCATCGCCGCACACCACGCGGGCATGCTGCCGACGTTCAAGGAAGTCGTCGAGGAGCTGTTCGTCCGCGGTCTGGTGAAGGCCGTCTTCGCCACCGAGACGCTGGCGCTCGGCATCAACATGCCCGCGCGTTCGGTGGTGCTGGAGAAGCTCGTCAAGTGGAACGGCGAGCAGCACGCCGACATCACCCCCGGCGAGTACACGCAGCTCACCGGCCGGGCCGGACGCCGTGGCATCGACGTCGAGGGCCACGCGGTGGTCCTGTGGCAGCGCGGCATGGACCCGACGGCGCTCGCCGGCCTCGCGGGGACGCGTACGTATCCGCTGCGCTCCAGCTTCCGCCCCTCGTACAACATGGCGGTCAACCTGGTGCAGCAGTTCGGTCGGCACCGCTCGCGCGAGCTGCTGGAGACCTCGTTCGCCCAGTTCCAGGCGGACAAGTCCGTCGTGGGGATTTCGCGTCAGGTGCAGCGGAACGAGGAGGGCCTGGAGGGCTACCAGGAGGGCATGACCTGCCACCTCGGCGACTTCGAGGAGTACGCGCGCCTGCGGCGCGACCTCAAGGACCGCGAGACGGAGCTGGCCAAGCAGGGCGCGGCGCAGCGGCGGGCGGCGGCGGCCTCCTCGCTGGAGAAGCTGAAGGCCGGGGACGTCATCCATGTGCCCACGGGGAAGTTCGCGGGGCTTGCCCTGGTGCTGGATCCCGGGCTGCCTGCCGGGCGGGCCAACGGGCACCGCGGGTTCGATCACCACGACGGGCCGCGTCCGCTGGTGCTGACCGCCGAACGGCAGGTCAAGCGGCTGGCCTCGATGGACTTCCCGGTTCCGGTGGAGGCGCTGGACCGGATGCGCGTCCCGAAGTCGTTCAACCCGCGCTCGCCGCAGTCCCGGCGCGATCTGGCCTCCGCGCTGCGGACGAAGGCCGGGCACATCGTGCCCGACCGGCACCGCAAGGGGCGGGCGCCGGCCGCCGACGACCGTGAGATCAGCCGGCTGCGGACCGAGCTGCGCGCCCACCCGTGCCACGGGTGCGACGAGCGGGAGGACCACGCGCGGTGGGCCGAGCGCTACCACCGGCTGCAGCGGGACACCCGGCAGCTGGAGAAGCGGATCGAGGGGCGGACGAACACGATCGCCCGGACCTTCGACCGGATCGTCGCACTCCTCACCGAGCTGGACTACCTCCGGGGCAACGAGGTCACCGTGAACGGGCGGCGGCTGGCCCGGCTGTACGGGGAGCTGGACCTGCTCGCCAGCGAGTGCCTGCGGGAGGGGGTGTGGGAGGGGCTCAACCCCGCCGAACTCGCCGCGTGCGTCTCGGCGCTGGTGTACGAGGCGCGGCAGGCCGACGACGCCGTCGCGCCGAAGCTGCCGTCCGGTCCCGCCAAGGTCGCCATGGGCGAGATGGTGCGGATCTGGGGGCGGCTGGATGCCGTGGAGGAGGACTTCAAGATCAATCAGACGGAAGGGGTCGGGCAGCGAGAGCCTGATCTCGGCTTCGCCTGGGCGGTCTACATGTGGGCCTCCGGCCGGACGCTGGACGAGGTGCTGCGCGAGGCGGAGATGCCGGCGGGGGACTTCGTCCGGTGGTGCAAGCAGGTGATCGATGTGCTGGGGCAGGTGGCCGCGGCGGCCCCCCGGGATGCGGGGGCGGGCGCCTCCGGCGTGGCGAAGAACGCGCGTAAGGCCGTGGACGCGGTGTTGCGGGGAGTGGTGGCGTACAGCTCGGTCGGGTGACCGGGCGGTGGGCCGTGGCGGGGTGGGGTTCCGGACCCCGCTCCTCGAACGCCGGAGGGGCTTGATCGGGCTCAACGAGGGGCGGGGCTGCCCGGGTGCGTCGGGGTCAGGTGCTGCGGGTTTTGGCCGCTGCTCCCGCGCAGACCATGCCCAGCAGTACGGTCAAGCCGCCGACGATGATGTTGTTGATCACGATCCCGGCGTCCGGGCTGCTGCCCACCACCCAGCTCGACACGATGATCCACGCACCCATGGCGCAGATCGCCCAGCTCAGGCCGTACATGCGCTCCGGCATCACGGTGAAGCCGAGAGCCAGTACCGCGATGGCGATGCCCATCACCAGGTTGTGCGTGACCAGGGCCGGCTGGCTGGCCGTGAAGTGGAGCACCCACGGGGAAACGGCGCAGTAGAGGCCGACGAGGAACACCGGCGCGTCCACCAGTGCCACATCGCGACCGCCCATCACCCGGTCGTACCGCGCACGCATCTCGGAGGCATCGGGGTGGCCCGATATGTCACTCCTCGCGTGTGAGACGTTGCTCATGAGATCTCGTCTCCTTCGTCGTGCGGGCCCCGCCGCCGTGCGGATGGATACGGCGGGCACCCTCATCCCCATAGTGCTCTTATCCGGCGCTTATGTGTACTTTTCGGGCGATGTTGTTGGTGGGGATTCTCAGGTGATCCGAGGCCCTTCGGAGTCCAGCCGGCCGGCCAGGGTGCGAAGGTCCCCCGTGGTCAGCCGGCGGTCCCCGTAGCCGGGCAGTGGTACGTGCAGGGGCTCGGTCCAGCGGGCGGGGATCGTTCCGATGCCGTACACCGCTCCCGCCAGGCCACCCGTCACGGCTGCGACCGTGTCGGTGTCCCCGCCCACGTCGACGGCGGCCGCCAGGGACCGCTCGAAGGTGTCCGTCGTGCGCAGCGCCCAGAGCGCCGTGCCCAGGCAGGGCCACACCGCGCCGTTGAACTCGGTCGCCAGGCCCGGGTGCCAGTCGGGGGCCAGCACCGTCGCCCAGCGGGCCCGGTGGTCGGCGTGGACCTCGGCCAGCGTCGCGGGGAGGGCGGCGAGCGGGTCCTCGCCCGCCAGAGCGACCCGGACCAGTTCGTGGAAGACCGCGGTGCCCTCCCAGGCCGCCCGGTCGCCGTGGGTCAGCGCCGCGATCCTACGGGCCGCCTCCATCGTCGCCGGGCGGCCGGAACGTGCGAAGTACACCGCCGACGTGATCGCCCGCATCAGTGAACCGTTGCCCGCGGCCCGCCCGTTGAGCTGGAAGTGCAGGGCCGCCGCCAGGTCCCACGGTTCGCCGTTGGTCAGCACGTCCTCGGTCTGGAGGCCGATGTCCTTCGGCCCGCCCGCGGCCCACCTCCGGAACCGGTCGAACACGTCCGGCAGGTCCAGGCCGCTCCGCTCCAGCAGCGACTCCCCGACCAGCACGGCCATCTGCGTGTCGTCCGTCGCCTCGCCCGGGTCCCAGCCGCCGGCCCCCGCACAACGCCCCGACGCCGTCCGGGAAGCGGGTGGTGAACACGCCGGCGGGGCCGAACTCGAACGGGGCGCCGAGCGCGTCCCCGGCGGCGGACCCGACCACGGCTCCGGCCACGCGGTCGCCACGGCCCAGGGGTTCACGGTGTGTCATCCGGTCAGGCTAGTAGGCAGCGCCCGCGCACGACGAGGGGCGGGGAGCCGCGGCACGCCGTGACTCCCCGCCCCTCGTCCGCGGGGGACCGGTGGGGGCTACTTCGGGGGCATCAGGACCGTGTCGACGATGTAGACCGTCGCGTTGGCGGTCGGGACATTGCCGCAGACGACCTTCGAGGCGTCGTTCACGGTGTACTCGACTCCCGAGCCGGCCGTGGTGAGCTTGCTCTTCTCCAGCGTGTCGAAGGAGCCCTTCTCCAGCTGCTGCGGCGTCAGCTTCTCGCCCACCACGTGGTAGGTGAGGACCTTGGTGAGCTCGGCCTTGTTCGCCAGCAGCGCGTCCAGGTCGGCCTTCGGGATCTTGGCGAAGGCGTCGTTGGTCGGGGCGAACACCGTGATGTTCTCCGCGTTGTTGAGCGTGTCGACCAGGCCTGCCTGCTTCACGGCGGCCACCAGCGTCGACAGCGCCTCGTTGTTCGAGGCGGCCGTGGCGACGGGGTCCTGTGCCATGCCGTCGAACGAGCCCGCGCCCTCCTTCGGCACCGAGGAACAGGCCGGGCCGAACGGCCCGTCCATGGTCGTCGCATCGTCGGCCGAGGGGCTCGCCGGCGCGGCCGAGCTGGGCGTCGAGCCTGCCGCCGAGTCCTTGGACGAGTCGTCCGACGAGCAGGCGGTCAGTGCCAGCGGCAGCACGGCCGCCGCGGACACGGCGACGGCTGCGCGGCGGAAGAGGAGCGTGTTCATGGTGTTTCTCCTGGATCGAAGGTCTGGTGCGAAGAGAAGAAAAGAGAAAGGGGGAGTGGGGCGCGAGGCGAGCGGGACCGCCGGGGCGGAAGTGCCCCGTCCATCCGCGCGTCGTGCCGGTCCGCTCTCACACCAGGGGTTCGGTGCCGGTCGGCCGGCGGATTGGTCCCCGGCCCTCATTCACTCGTTCGGAGCAGATCCGATGACGGACCAATCCATGCGGTCACCAGCCACGAATGGAGGGTGAGGAGCGCTCCAGCAGCGCTCCGACCAGCGGAAGGACCGGAGGGAGCCGGAATGGCAGGGGAACGACGGCGGACGGCCGTGGTCGGATCCGGAGTGGCGGGACTGACCGCCGCCCACGTTCTCCGGGACGCCCACGAGGTGACGCTGTACGAGGCGGAGGACCGCGTCGGAGGTCACGCCCACACGCATGATCTGACTGCGTCCGACGGCCGGGTGCACCGCGTCGACTCCGGGTTCATCGTGCACAACCGGCGGACCTACCCCCACCTGCTGCGGCTCTTCGGCGAACTGGGCGTCGCCACCCAGGAGTCCGAGATGTCGATGTCCGTACGGTGCGAGGGATGCGGCCTCGAATACGCGGGGGCGCGCGGCCCGGCCGGACTCTTCGCACAGCCGCGCTCCGCCGTGCGCGGCCCCTATCTGCGGATGCTCGCCGAGGTGCCGCGCTTCCACCGCGCTGCCCGGGCCCTGCTGGAACTGCCGGAGAGCGGGGCGGGCGGGGCGGGCGGGACGAGTGGGATGACGTTGGGGGAGTTCGCCCGGCGCGGGCGCTTCTCGCCCTACTTCCACGCCCACTTCCTCACGCCCATGGTCTCCGCCGTCTGGTCCTGCGACCCGGTCACCGCCCTCCGCTACCCGGCCCGCCATCTCTTCCGGTTCCTCGCCCACCACGGCATGCTCGCCGTCGGCGGCTCCCCGGTCTGGCGCACCGTCACCGGGGGCTCGCGCAATTACGTCGACCTCGTCGTCAAGCAGCTCACCGCCGTGCGCACCGCGACCCCGGTGCGCGCGATCACCCGGCACGCGGACGGCGTCGAGGTCACCACCGAGGACGGCACGAGAACCCCGTACGACTCCGTCGTCATCGCCACCCACCCCGACCAGGCGCTGCGGCTGCTCACCGACCCGACCGACGCCGAGCGCGGCACGCTCGGCGCGTTCCGGTACACCCGCAACCCGACCCTGCTGCACACGGACACCGCGCTGCTGCCGCGCGCCCGGGGGGCCAGGGCCTCCTGGAACTACCTGATGCCCTCGTGCGCCGCCGACGCCGACCACGTCACCGTCAGCTACGACATGAACCGGCTGCAGCGGCTCGACGCGCCCGAGACCTTCGTGGTCACCCTGAACGGATCCGACCGCGTCGACCCCGCCTCCGTACGCGCCCGCATGGTCTACGAGCACCCCGTCCACACCCCGGAATCCGTCTCCGCCCAGGCCCGCCTGCCCGCCCTGTCCGGCGCCGTCACCGCCTACGCGGGGGCGTACCACGGCTGGGGGTTCCACGAGGACGGCTGCCGTTCGGGGGCCGAGGCCGCGGCGGCCCTGGGGGTGAGGTGGTGAACGCCCTCTATCCGTGCACCATCACGCACGTACGGAACAGGCCGACGACGTACGCGTTCCGGCACCGTACGTATCTGTGGCTCATCGACCCCGACCGGCCGCCCCGGCTGCCGCGCCTCCTGCGGCCGTTGGCCCGGTTCGACCCCCGCGACCACTTCGGCGGCACCGCCCCCACCATCCGGGCCGGCCTGGAGCGCTTCCTGCGGGCCCGGGACGTCGAACTCGGCGACGGCACCGTCACCATGCTCACCCAGGCCCGGGTGTTCGGGCACGTCTTCAACCCGATCACCGTCTACTGGTGCCACCGCGCCGACGGGGACCCCCTCTGCGTCGTCGCCGAGGTGCACAACACGTACGGCGAACGGCACGGCTACCTTCTGCGCCCCGACGGGAACGACCGGGCCGTGGCGGAGAAGCAGTTCTACGTCTCGCCGTTCTTCCCCGTGGACGGCGGCTACCGGATGCGGCTGCCCGAGCCCGGACCCCGGCTCGACCTGAGCATCCACCTGGAGCGCGACGGGGCACGCCCGTTCACCGCGACCGTCCGGGGCAGCCGCCGGCCCGCCGCCCCCCGGGAGCTGGTGCGGCTCGCCCTGCGCCACCCCCTCTCCACCGCCCTCGTCTCCGCCGCGATCCGCCTGCACGGCATCCGGCTCCACCTGCGCGGGCTCCCCGTGCAACCCCGACCCCCGCACCGCCCACAGGAAGGCATGCAGTGACCGCGCCCACCTCCGCGCCGCCGGCAGAACACACCCCCGGGACCGACCCGGAACGCTGGCCCGACATCGTCGCGCTGCCCCGGGCCTCCCGCGCCCGGACCGCCGTCGCCGAACGCGTCGTCCGCCACGCGCTGCGCCGGCTTCCGCTGCGTGTCAGGCTCGCGGGCGGGGACGACATCGGCCTCGGCGGACCGCTCCTGGACGTCCGCGACCCCGACGCCTTCTTCCGGCGGATCGGCGCGAGCGGACTCATCGGCTTCGGCGAGTCCTACATGGCGGGGGAGTGGGACGCGCCCGACCTGGTCGGCGTGCTGACCGTGCTGGCCGACCACGCGGCCGACCTCGTCCCCCGGTCGCTGCAACGCCTGCGCGGCATCTGGGCGCCGCGCAGGCCCGCCGCGCAGCTGAACACCCCTGAAGGCTCCCGGGACAACATCAGCCACCACTACGACCTGTCCAACGAACTGTTCGCCCTCTTCCTCGACGAGACGCTCTCGTACTCCTCCGCCGTCTTCCGCGGCTTCCCCGCCGAACACGACCTGCTGCCCGCCGCCCAGCACCGCAAGATCGACCGGCTGCTGGACGCCGCCGGGGTCACCGAGGGCACCCGCCTCCTGGAGATCGGCACCGGCTGGGGCGAACTGGCGATCCGCGCGGCCGCCCGCGGCGCCCGGGTCGTCACCGTCACCCTCTCCGCCGAACAGCGCGAACTGGCCCGCGTCCGGATCCGCGAGGCCGGGTACGCGGACCGCGTCGAGGTGCGGCTGAGCGACTACCGCCAGGTCACCGGCGACCACGACGCCATCGTCAGCGTCGAGATGGTCGAGGCGGTCGGCGACGAGTTCTGGCCGGTCTACTTCGAGACCCTGGACCGGTTGCTCGCCCCCGGCGGCCGGATCGCCCTCCAGGCGATCACCATGCCCGACGACCGGCTGCGCGCGAGCCGCTCCACGTACACCTGGATCCAGAAGTACATCTTCCCCGGCGGACTCCTGCCCTCCACCGAGGCCGTGGAGCGGATCACCACCGGCCACACCCGCCTGCGCACCACACGGCGCGTCCGCTTCGGCGCGCACTACGCCGAGACGCTCCGGCTGTGGCGCGAGAGGTTCACCGAGCGGGCGGCCGAGGTCGACGCCCTCGGCTTCGACGCCGTCTTCCGCCGGATGTGGACCTTCTACCTCGCCTACTCCGAAGCGGGCTTCCGCTCCGGCTATCTCGATGTGCAGCAACTGCTTCTGACCCGCGAGGAGTCCGCGTGACCACGACCGCCGCACGGCCCGGCCCGGTCGGCTGCTCAGCGACGCCGGTCACCCGGCGGGACGGGTGCACGCCGGCCGCCGCCCGGGAGGAGGACCGATGAGCGGCTTCGCCTGGCCCGCGTTCGCGAGCGGGCTCGCCGGCGCGGCCGTCGCCGCGCTCGGCGTCATGCTCGTCACCTTCGCCGTCGCCCTGAACAAGGGCGTGCACCGGATCGTCGACATCGCCTGGGGCATCGGGTTCGCCGCCGTCGCCCTGGTCTCCTTCGGCCTGTCGGCGGGCGTCGGCGACGACGGCCGCCGGCTCCTGGTGACCGCGCTGACCGTGATCTGGGGGCTGCGCCTGGCGATCCACATCGGCCGGCGCGGCCGGGGCCACGGGGAGGACCCGCGCTACGCGAAGATGCTGGCCAAGGCGCCCGGTGCCCCGAACCTGTACGCCCTGCGCAAGGTGTATCTGCTCCAGGGGGCGTTGGTCTGGCTGGTCTCGCTCCCGGTGCAGGCGGCGCAGTACCTGACCGCGCCGCTCGCCCGGTGGGCCTGGGCGGGGGCGGTCCTGTGGGCGGTCGGTCTGGCCTTCGAGGCGATCGGCGACGCGCAGCTCGCCCGGTTCAAAGCCGACCCCGCCAACAAGGGGAAGATCATGGACCGGGGGTTGTGGTCCTGGACCCGCCACCCGAACTACTTCGGCGACTTCTGCGTCTGGTGGGGCCTCTTCCTCTTCGTCTGCCAGGCCCCCGCCGCCGCCGCGGCCACCGTCGTCGCCCCGCTGGTGATGAGCTTCCTGCTGACCAAGGGCAGCGGCGCGGCGCTGCTGGAGCGTCATATGGCCGACCGGCCCGGGTTCGACGCGTACGTGGCGCGCACGAGCGGCTTCTTTCCCCGGCCGCCGCGCCGGACCTGAGCACATCGACCGGAACCGAGCACATCGAGGAGGGCCCCGGTCCGCGGCGTGCGGAACGGGGCCCTCCTCGTGTGTCGCCTCGCGTCGTCGTCCGGTCAGTCCAGGCCGCGGGCGCGTTCGAAGCGGGTCCGCGCCTCGGCCAGGTCCACCACCGGGTCCGGGTAGTCCAGGCCCGCGCGGCCTGGGCCCCGTAGCTTCCAGGGCTCGTGGATCGTGGCCCCCTCCAGCTCCGCCAGCTCCGGCACCCAGCGCCGTACGTAGTCACCCCGCGGATCGAAGCGCTTGCCCTGGATCACCGGGTTGAGCACCCGGTTGGGCCGGGTGTCCGTGCCGGTGCCCGCCACCCACTGCCAGTTGAGCTGGTTGTTCGCCAGATCGCCGTCGACCAGCAGGTCCAGGAAGTGCCGGGCGCCCACCCGCCAGTCCACGTACAGCGTCTTGGTGAGGAAACTCGCGGCCAGCATCCGGCCCCGGTTGTGCATCCAGCCCTCGTGCGCCAGCTGCCGCATCGCCGCGTCCACCAGCGGATAGCCCGTCCGCCCGGACTTCCAGGCGTTGATCTCGTCCTCGTCGGAGCGCCAGCGGTCCCGGCGCGTGCGGAAGTCGGACCAGGAGGCGTCGGGGCGGGCCGCGAGGACCTGGTGGTGGAAGTCGCGCCAGGCCAGCTGCCGCACGAACGCCTCGCCGCCGGGCCCGCCCTTCTCCCGGGCGCGGTGTACCAGTTCGGCGGCGGAGACCGTACCGAAGTGCAGATGGGGGGAGAGCCGGGACGTCGCGTCCCCGGCCAGGTCGTCGTGGCCGTCCCCGTAGTCGGCCATCGGCCCGTTCAGCCAGGACGTCACCAGCTTGCGGGCCGCGTCCTCGCCGCCCCGGGCGAGACCGGGGGAGAGGTTCTCGACGCTGTCCCGGTCCGGAAGGGGGTCGCTCGCCACGCCGTCCGGCACCCGCACCGTGCGGGGGGCGGTCAGGGTGCCCCGCACCCCCTCCGCCTCCCAACGGCGGAAGTACGGGGTGAACACCGCGAAGTGGTCCTTGCCGCCCGTCGGGGTCACCCGGCCCGGAGCGAGCGCGGTGACCACCGCGTCATGGACGCGCAGCTCGCACCCGGCGCCCGCGAGAGCCTCCCGGATCCGCTCCTCGCGCCGCGCCGCGTACCGGCTGACCCCGGCGGCGACATGCACGGAGGCCGCCCCGGTCTCCTCGGCCACCCGCCTCACCGCGGCGGCGACCTCGCCCCGGCGGACGACCAGCCGGCCGCCCCGGTGGCGGAGTCCGGCGTCCAGACCGGCCAGACAGTCGGCGAGGAAGGCGAGCCGGTTGGGCGCGTCGAACCCGGCGCGGTGGACGGCGTCGTCCCGGACGAACAACGGGACGACCTCGTCCGCGTCCCGCAGCGCGGCACGCAGCACCGGGTTGTCGTGCAGACGCAGATCGGAGGTGAACAGCACCACCGCGACACTCATCGAACAGACGCTCCCTTGCATGGTTCTGGGTGAGGGGTCAGGCGGGGGTCAGGCCGTGGGGAAGTCCATCAGCGCCACCGGGGACGAGGTCGGTTCGTCGGAGCCTCCGGCGGGTTCGAGCGTGATGCCCATCCCGGACGCCCGGTCCACCGGCCCGTCCAGCAGGACCGCGTCGTCGCCCGCCTTCGGGGCCATCAGACCGGCCGAGCGCATCGTGCCCTCGTCGTTGAACCAGAGCTGGTAGACCTTGCCGCTCGGCGGCCGTTCCATTCCCGAGGCCAGGAACACCGCACGGTTCTGACTCCGCGAGACGACGACGGTGCCGTGCGCGCCGCCGGTCAGCTCGCCCGAGGAGGTCTTCGCGTCCGGAGCGGAGAGCACCTGGGCCAGCTGCTCGTTCTGCCGCTGCGCCCGGTCCGCCTCCTGCCGCGCGTCCTGGGCCACCTGGTTCTGCCAGACCGCGACCCCGCCGAACGCGGCGGCCGCGGCGACACAGGCGGCGAGCGCGTAGGCGTACCACCGGCCGGTGCGCCCGCCCCCGCCGGTCCGCGCCCGTCCCTCGGGCGCCGGGGTCTCCTGGCGTACGGTCGTGATCTCCCGCAGGACCCTCTCGCGCAGCTCGCGCGGCGGGGGCTCGGCGACGGCGAGGCCGAGCCGGGCGGCGGTGGCGATCAGCTCCCGCACCTCCTGGGTGCAGGCCTCACAGTCCTCCAGGTGCCGTTCGAACGCCCGCCGTTCGGGCTCCGGCAGCGCATGCAGGGCATAGGCCCCGGTCAGCGTGTGCAGTTCGGCCGTGTTCATGCGCTCACCCCCAGGCAGTCGCGGAGGCGGATGAGGCCGTCGCGGAGTCGTGTCTTGATGGTGCCCAGCGGCACGGCGAGCAGCTCGGAGACCTCACGGTAGGTCAGACCCCGGTAGTAGGCCAGGGTGACCGACTCCCGTTGCAGCTCGGACAGGGTGCGCATACAGCGCCGTACCTGTTCTCTCTCCAACCGGGTCTCGACCTGTTCGGACACCTCGTCGAAGGCGGGCGTCCGGTCCAGCAGCGCCGCCTTGTGCTCCCGGGCGGCGGCGGCCTCGGCCGAGCGGACCCGGTCGACGGCCCGGTGGTGGGCCAGGGTCAGCACCCAGTTCATCGCGCTGCCGCGGGAGGCCCGGAAGCGGGGCGCGGTGCGCCACACCTCCACCAGCACCTCCTGCGCCACCTCCTCCGACTGGGCCGGATCGCGGAGCACGCTGCGCACCAGGCCGAGCACGGGCCCGCTCACCGCGTCGTACACCGCGGCGAACGCGTCCTGGTCGCCCCGGGCCACCCGCACCAGGAGCTCCTGGAGATCGGGGCCGGGCGAGGGCGCCCCACTGATGTGTACGGCTTCCTTCACGCGGGCTTCCTCCCGGGACGATCGTCGCTTCCGGCAGTGATTCGGAGCCGAGGACCGTGCGGATTGGTCGGATGCCCGCGATCTTTCCAGACGGGGCCCCGGGAGGGCGCGACTCAGCCCGCGAGCCTTTCGCGCCGTCGCAGGCGGACGGCGCGGACGGCCAGGAAGATCAGCAGCCCGAACGGCGACAGCAGGATCGTCAGGGCCAGCAGCGGCCCCATCAGCAGCGGCGAGAGCCCCAGCTTCCGGCCCTGGAGGTACATCCACTGCCCGAGCAGCAGGTCCCAGGCGATCACCTGCGCCCAGATGGCCCCCGCTCCGCCGGCCAGGGCCGTCAGATCACGGAACGTGTCGATGTCCGGACCGCTCACCGCCGTCCAGAGCTCCGGGAACACCGGGACGGCCATGACGACGTACACGGCGAGCACGGGCAGCACGGTCAGCGGCGAGGCGACGACGCGGGCGGTGCCGGACCAGGTGGGGGCGAAGATCATCAGCAGCCAGAACGGGGCGGCCAGATAGTACGTGATCTCGAACAGTGCGCCGGTCATGCCACGGGTTCCCTGTCGTCGGCGGTGCGGGGGGACGGGCGGTCGTGGGCGGTCGTGCGCAGTGTGCTCCACGTTCCGTACGCCACCGCCGCGAGGAGGATGCCGGCGGCGGCCAGCGTGGCCCCGTCCGGGTGGATCAGCGGTTGGCCCCGGAGCGCCTGCCAGGTGATGAGCGCGACGAGCGCCGCGTAGCCGCCCGCGGCGACCCGCACGAGACGCAGCCGCACTCCGGCGTCGCGCAGCGGGGCGAAGCGGGGCGCGAGGAGCACCAGGACGATCAGGAGGAGCGGCAGCAGTTGAAGGGCGTGCATGCCCACGAAGTGCGGGGCCCGCAGGTCGCCGCCGGTCGTCGACCAGCCGGTCAGCGGCATGGCCGGGCCGCCGTCCGGTACGCCCACGGAGTGCGCGCCGACGATGTCGGCGGTGTCGAGGTTCCCCGCCGCCCGCTGGCTCTCGCTCGGCAGCGCCATCAGGAAACCGAGGGCCGAACCGGCCAGGGCGATCAGCAGCCCGCCCCGGACGGCCAGGGCCGTCGCCCGGTCGGCGATGCGGGTGCGCAGCAGCAGGACCGCTATCACCAGGGTGGCCGCCCACAGGACGACGATGGTCACCCCCATCGCGTCCCACAGCACCGCGTCGAAGGGAGTCGCGAAATTGAAGTGGCTGCGTCGGCCCCGGACGACCTGCACCGTGATCAGCACCATCTCGGTCAGGCTGGTCAGCACGACGACGTGCCCCGCCCACCGGCCGGCCCGCCGCCCGCGGGTGAGATGGGCCAGCATCCAGGCCAGGGTCAGGCCGTACGCGGCGAAGGACACGGCGAACTTGAACGGCTTCGCCCAGATCGGCGCGCCCACCAGGACGCGGTCGTCGACCACGAGGCCCACGGCGGAAACGAGGGCCAGAACGGCCATCGCGGCGGAGAAGACGACTAACGGGCGATGCCAGGAACGCCATGACGACATGAGAGACCCCCTGTGATGACGCGATCAGTATGGATAGCCGCACTGTCCGCTATCCGATAGGGGGACTATCTATGATGAGTGTGGTTTCTGGCAAGGGCGAAAGGGCGAACACGCGGTGCGCATCGGTGAATTGAGTCGCAGGTCCGGGGTTCCGGTGCCGACGATCAAGTACTACCTACGGGAGGGGCTCCTGCCCGCGGGGGAGTTGACCAGCCCGAACCAGGCGCGCTACGGCCCCGGGCACGAGCGCCGACTGCGCCTGATCCGGGCGCTGCTGGACGTCGGCGGCCTCTCGCTCGCCGGCATCGGCGAGGTCCTGGAGGCCATCGACGACCCCGAACAGCCGGTGCACAAGGTGCTCGGCATCGCGGCGGACGGCGTCACGCCGACCGGTGAGGAGAAGTCGGGGCCCGAGCTGGAGGACGCGCGGGAGGAAGTGGCCGAACTGCTGCGGCGGCGGGGCTGGCAGGTCGATGAAGAAAGCTCCGCCGCCGAATCGCTGGCGGGAGTGCTGTCCGCGCTGCGCAGGGCGGGGCACGACGGATACATCGACCTGCTGGACGTCTACGCGGATGCCGCCGAGCCGGTCGCCCGCGCCGACCTCGACTACGTACAGCGGCGGGTGGCCCGCGAGGACCTGGTCGAGAGCGTCGTCGTGGGCACCGTCCTCGGCGAGGCGATGTTCGGCGCGCTGCGGCGGCTGGCGCACATCGACGCGTCCTTCCGGCGCTTCGAGTCCCCGCAGAACCTCTCGGGGCAGCTCGACCCGGAGGGCTCCGGAGCTGCGGAAGCGGGCGAGCTCCGCGGGGCGCGGGAGGCCGGGGCTGGTGGCGGTGCGGGGGCTGGTGGCGGTGGTGCGGAGGTGAGCCCTCCGGGCGCCTGAAGCCGGGGTGGATCCGGCGGACGGACCCGGTGTGCGGCCCGGTGGGACGGGGGTTGCGGCCCTGGCCCGGCGGCCTCGTCCGCTGCCCCCCCCCGACGCGCGGACCCCGCCCGCCGCGGGTGCGGCGGACGGGGTCCGGTGGTCTGCTT
>NZ_NTGZ01000279.1 GCF_002551245.1 Streptomyces sp. rh34 | reverse complement strand
CCCCCGCGGTCTGGCCGACGGTCTTGCCCGCGGCCGGGACGGCCGTGCCGACGAGCCGGCCGCCGGTGTCGCCGGCCGCCTGGGTGCCCTGCCGCACGGCGCTGTCCACGGTGTCGCCGAGACCGGCGCCGTCCAGCGCGGTCAGGCCGCCCAGGTCAGGGGTCGCCGGGAGATCTGCGGCGCTCGCGGCGCCGGCCGCACCGACCACGGGGGCCGCGCCTGCGGCGATCAGCAGCGCGGCACGAGCGATCCGACGGGTCAGGGGGAGGGCCATGATGCTCCTTCAGCGGGTTGTGCACGAATCTGTCTGTCCGGTGATCGGACGCACTGACAACCGCTTCGGGGGAGGGGGAGGTTGCGGTGGGCCAAGGTAAAGACTGGGTAATGGGTCCGATTATCCGCAGCGGAAGAACCCGGGCAAACGATCCATACCGCCGCGGTCCGGCGAACCGTCACTTCCCTTGGGCGGCAAGGGGATCGGAGCAGGCCTACGAGGTCGCGAGAGGCCGCGCGGAAAACGTCCGGGGGCATGGCCCCCAGGGCCCGTACGGGTGACGGGGCGTACTACTGAACGACCTGGATCCTGACGGCTTTCGTGTCCGTTTCCTTGTTCTTCGCGCGTTCCGTCCGCCAGCCCGAATCGGCGTCCCACACCCGGTCCGCGTAGCTCACGCGCTCGATCCGCAGGGCCTCGGACTGCGCCACGGCCCAGTGCGCCAGCTCCCAGCCGCGCTGCGCGGCCTTGTCCTCCGAGTCCTCCGACCGCGCCGCGGCCGCCGGGACCGGCACCGAGACGGTCGACGCCGCGGACGCGCCGGCGGCCTTGGTGACGGGCAGCACGTCCTTGCCGAAGGCGCGCACCAGCTCGGCCCGCACCCGCGAGGCGTCCCCCGGCCCCTCCGCCGTGGCCGTCGACGGGGTGCAGTTCAGAGAGGCCGGCCTGCGCCCGGTCAGCGCGGCGGCCAGCAGCGCGGCGTCCGGCTCGTGCTTCGCGTACGCCTGCGGGAACCCGCTCCGCTGCACACGCTGCGCGGCCACGGTCAGCGGCAGCCGCGAGTAGCCCGGAACCTCGGCGAGATGTTCGTAGAACTCACCGGCGGAGTAGACCGGGTCCATGAGCTGCGCGGGCGTGCCCCAGCCCTGCGAGGGCCGCTGCTGGAACAACCCCAGCGAGTCCCGGTCCCCGTAGTCGATATTGCGGAGCGTGGACTCCTGGAGCGCGGTGGCCAGCGCGATCGTCACCGCCCGCTCGGGCATGCCCCGGGTGGTGCCGACCGCGGAGATCGTCGCCGCGTTCACCGCCTGGGCCAGGCTCATCTCGTACGTGTGGGACGTCCCGCCGTCCCCGTCGGAGGCCTCCACGACGCAGCGGGGCGGGTTCTTCGAGCCGGACGAGTCGTACTGCACGGCCAGATAACCGCCCAGGGCCCCGAGCACGGCGAAGGCCGCCGCGAATCGGATGAGGCGGCTGCGGCGGGTGGGGCTGGCTGTCCGGGGCACGGGCCCACCGTACTGGAGGGCCCGGCCAGGGCCGATACCCAAGTCCCTTAGGGTCGGGTCCATGGCCGACAGCACCCTTGACCTCACCCTGGACGGACCGGCGCTCACCGCCCGGCTCGTCGACTTCCCTTCGGTCAGCGGGGAGGAGAAGGCCCTCGCCGACGCGATCGAATCGGCCCTGCGTGCCCTGCCCCACCTCACCGTCGACCGGCACGGCAACAACGTCGTCGCCCGCACGGACCTGGGCCGCGCCGAGCGTGTCGTCCTCGCCGGGCACATCGACACCGTGCCGATCGCCGACAACGTCCCCTCCCGCCTGGACGGCAACGGGATCCTCTGGGGCTGCGGGACCTCCGACATGAAGTCCGGCGTCGCCGTCCAGCTCCGGATCGCCGCGACGGTCCCAGAGCCCAACCGCGACCTGACCTTCATCTTCTACGACAACGAAGAGGTCGCCGCGCACCTCAACGGCCTCGGCCACATCGCCGACGCCCACCCCGAATGGCTCGCCGGAGACTTCGCCGTCCTCCTGGAACCCTCCGACGGCGAGGTCGAGGGCGGCTGCCAGGGCACGCTCCGGGTCCACCTGCGGACGGCCGGGGAGCGGGCCCACTCCGCGCGCAGCTGGATGGGCTCCAACGCCGTCCACGCCGCCGCCCCGGTCCTGGCGAAGCTCGCCGCGTACGAGCCCCGCCGCCCGGTCATCGACGGCCTCGAATACCACGAGGGCCTCAACGCCGTCGGCATCGAGGGCGGCGTCGCCACCAACGTCATCCCGGACGCCTGCACCGTCGTCGTCAACTACCGCTATGCCCCGGACCGCAGCGAGGAGGAGGCCATCGCCCACGTCCGTGAGGTCTTCGCCGACTGCGGTGTGGCCGAGATCGTCATCGACGACCACTCCGGCGCCGCCATGCCCGGCCTCTCCCACCCCGCCGCCCAGGCGTTCATGACCGCCGTCGGCGGCACCGCCCGGCCCAAGTTCGGCTGGACCGACGTCTCCCGCTTCGGCGCGCTCGGCGTCCCCGCGGTGAACTACGGCCCCGGCGACCCGATGTACGCCCACAAGCGCGACGAGCACGTGGCGGTCGCGAAGATCACCCACTGCGAGGACCGGCTGCGCTCCTGGCTGACCGGCTGACGCACGGCATTCCCCCGCCCGTAACCTCCGCCGATCTACGCTGGCCGTACGCAGTACGACACGACCCAGCGCGACGCGGGTCGGTGGAGGGAGCGGAACATGGGCAACGCCGAGGACGCACGGATCCCTGAGGGCGCGGAGGTTCCCGAGGGCGCGGTCAGCCCCGAGGAACAGTGGCTGGGCCCGGTCCTGCGCCGCAGGGAGCAGGTCCAGCCCGGCACGACCGATCAGCGGCTGCTGGACTCCGAGGGCGACTCCGAGTGGGTGCACACCGACCCCTGGCGGGTGATGCGCATCCAGTCGGAGTTCGTCGAGGGCTTCGGAGCGCTCGCCGAACTGCCGAGCGCGATCAGCGTCTTCGGCTCGGCCCGCACTCCGGCCGGATCGCCGGAGTACGAGGCAGGCGTCCAGCTCGGCAAGGCCCTGGTCGACGCGGGCTTCGCGGTGATCACCGGCGGCGGTCCGGGCGCGATGGAGGCCGCGAACAAGGGCGCCCGGGAGGCGAAGGGCGTCTCGGTGGGCCTCGGCATCGAGCTGCCCTTCGAGTCGGGCCTCAACCCGCACGTCGACATCGGCGTCAACTTCCGCTACTTCTTCGTCCGCAAGACGATGTTCGTGAAGTACGCCCAGGGCTTCGTGGTCCTGCCCGGCGGCCTCGGCACCCTGGACGAACTCTTCGAGGCGCTGACCCTCGTCCAGACCGGCAAGGTCACCCGCTTCCCGATCGTCCTGTTCGGCACGGCCTACTGGGGCGGCCTGATCGACTGGCTCCGCGACACGGTGGTGGCCCAGGGCAAGGCCTCGGAGAAGGACCTGCTGCTCTTCCACGTGACGGACGACGTGGAGGAAGCGGTGACACTGGTCACGAAGGAGGTCGGTCGGTAGGACCGGTCGCCCCCGCCCGGCCCCTCAAGCCCGTCCGGCGTTCGAGGGCGTCAGTACCAGCCCATCCGGCGCTTGCGGAGCGGGGTCCAGGGGCAGCGCCCCGGACCCCGCCCGCCGCGGGCAGGCGGCGACCTACGCCAGCCCCCTCCGCGCCACGGCAGGCGCACGATGCCCGGCAATGGACGCCACCATGTCCAGGACCTGCCGCGTCTCCGCCACCTCATGCACCCGGTACACCCGCGCCCCCAGCCACGCCGAGACCGCCGTCGTCGCCAGCGTGCCGATGACGCGCTCCTTCACCGGCCGGTCCAGCGTCTCGCCCACGAAGTCCTTGTTGGACAGGGACACCAGCACCGGCCACCCCGTCTCCGCCATCTCCCCGAGCCGCCGCGTCGCCTCCAGCGAGTGCCGGGTGTTCTTCCCGAAGTCGTGACCCGGATCGATCATGATCCCGTCCGCCCGCACCCCGAGCTCCACCGCCCGCTCGGCCAGCCCCACCGTCACCCGCAGGATGTCCGCCATCACATCCTCGTACGCGATCCGGTGCGGCCGGGTCCGCGGCTCCGCGCCGCCCGCGTGCGTGCACACCAGACCGGCCCCGTACCGCGCGGCGACCTCCGCCAGCTTCGGGTCGACCCCGCCCCACGCGTCGTTCAGCAGGTCCGCGCCGGCCTCGCAGACCGCCTCGCCCACGTCGTGCCGCCAGGTGTCCACGCTGATCACCACGTCCGGGTGACGGCGGCGGACCTCGGCGACGAACCCGACCGTGCGGCGAGCCTCCTCCTCGGCGCTCACCTCCTCGCCGGGGCCTGCCTTCACTCCGCCGATGTCGATGATCGCCGCGCCCTCGGCCACCGCCTGCTCGACCCGGGCCAGCGCCGGCTCGTCCCCGAACGTGGCGCCCTGGTCGTAGAAGGAGTCCGGGGTCCGGTTCACGATCGCCATGATCACCGGCTCGTGCGGACCGAATTCCCGCCGCCCCAGCCTGAGTGCACCGCTTCGCATCCCGTGTCTCCTCCTCAGATAGCCCGCCTGCGACCCTAAGGCCTTATCGGGTCGGCCCCGACTTGTCGGTGTCGCATGGCACGATCGGAGCCGGACGAGGTTTCCGCCCCCGGGGAGATGCGCGTGTTCTGGTTCTTGCTGCTCACGATGGTCGTGGTCGTCACCGCGGTCACCCTCGCGGTGGTCGGAGGCGGTGGGAGCGCGGTGCTCCAGGACGTCCCGCCCGAGCGGTTCACCGATCCGCTGCCCGCGACCCGCCCGGTCGGCCGGGCGGACGTCGAGGCACTGCGCCTGCCGATGGCGCTGCGCGGCTACCGGATGGTGGACGTCGACGAGGCGCTGTCCCGGCTCGGCGCCGAACTGGCCGAGCGCGACGCCCGGATCGCGGAGCTGGAATCCGCCCTGGCCGGGGTGCAGGCGGCCGCGGTGACGACGGGCACCGACCTGTTCAAGCAGCCCGGGGACCGGCCCGCGGAGCCCGGCGACCACCCGAACAGCTCGGACCGCACCGAGGAGAACGGGCGATGAGCGGCGTGGCCCTGGCCGCCCCCGACGGCGGGCTGCGCTGCCCGTGGGGCCTGTCCGCCGAGGACTACCTCGACTACCACGACACCGAGTGGGGCCGGGCTGTCCACGGGGACGACGCCCTGTTCGAACGGCTCTGCCTGGAGGCCTTCCAGTCCGGGCTCTCCTGGATCACGATCCTGCGCCGCCGCGAGACCTTCCGTACCGCGTTCGAGGGATTCCGGATCGAAGCGGTCGCGAAGTTCACCGACGCCGACCGGGAACGGCTCCTGGCGGACCCGGGGATCATCCGCAACAAGGCCAAGGTCGACGCGACCCTCGCCAACGCGAAGGTGCTGGCCGGCTGGCGGGAAGGGGAGCTGGACGAGCTGATCTGGTCCTACGCCCCCGACCCGGCCGGACGGCCCGCCCCGCGCAGCCTCTCGGACGTCCCGGCCGTCACGCCGGAGTCCACCGCGCTCGCCAAGGCGCTGAAGAAGCGCTCGATCCGCTTCGTGGGCCCCACCACCGCCTACGCGCTGATGCAGGCCTGCGGGCTGGTCGACGACCACCTCGCGGACTGCGTGGCGCGCGGCGGCGGGGGAGCGCCGCGCTGAGCAGCGGCTACTTCCCGAGGTAGACCGGCTTCTCCTTGGCCAGGAACGCCTCCACCGCGATGGTGTGGTCCTGCGAGGCGCCCGCCCGGGTCTGGAGTTCGTCCTCCTTCTCCAGCGCCTCCGCGAGCGTGTGCCCGGCGCCGTACGCCATCGACTCCTTCAGCGCCGCGTACGCCACGGTGGGGCCGTCCGCCAGGGCACGGGCCACCGCCGCCGCCTCCTCGGCCAGCTCGTCCGCGGGGACGACCCGGTTGACGATCCCCAGCTCCAGCGCGTCCTGCGCGGAGATCGACCGCGGGAAGAACAGCAGGTCGGCGGCGCGACTCTGCCCGATCAGCCGGGGCAGGGTCCAGGACACGCCCGAGTCGGCGGTGAGTGCGACGCCCGCGAACGAGGTGTTGAAGGAGGCGGTGTCGGCGACCACCCGGTAGTCGGCCGCGAGCGCGAATCCGAACCCGGCCCCCGCCGCGACGCCGTTCACCCCGGCGACGACCGGCTTCGCCATCTCGGTGATGGCCCGCACGATCGGGTTGTAGTGCTCCCGCACCGTGCTCAGCGCGTTGCCGCCGCCCGCCTCGCGGGTCGCCGTGAGCGTGGCGACGTGCTCCTTGAGGTCCTGGCCGACGCAGAAGGCGCGCCCGGTGGCCGTGAGCAGCACCGCCCGGACATCCGCGTCCGAGGCCGCCGCCAGCAGCGCGTCCCGGAGCGCGACCTTCGCCGCGGTGTTCATCGCGTTCATCGCGTCGGGTCGGTTGATCGTGATCGTCGCGAGACCCTCGCTCACGTCGTACAGGACGGTGTTCGCCGGCTCGTCGGCCATTCCGGTATCCCCTCGCTGCTCGGGCATCGTTGCCACTGGAGGCAAGCATGGCCGATGCGGGGCTGGGCAGAGATGTGACCTGCGTCTAACGATTGGCCCGCACCTGGGGGCCCGGGGCGGCGCAGTATCGCAGCCGGATCGCCGAATTGGGTGGTTTTGCGAGAGCGCGTTGCGCAAGCGATGCAGACCGATGTTGGTCATCGGGGTCCTTGATGCGGGATAATGGCGAAGAAGCAATGTGTTCGATGCCGGTGAGGCAGCGCCTGTCATGGGGCCGCCGGTTGCGATGAGCTGGTTTCAGGAAGGGGAACGAGCATGGCGGCCATGAAGCCGCGGACGGGCGACGGCCCGCTCGAGGTGACAAAGGAGGGGCGGGGCATCGTCATGCGCGTTCCGCTCGAAGGCGGCGGTCGGCTTGTTGTCGAGCTGACTCCGGACGAGGCCGATGCCCTCGGCGACGCGCTGAAGAAGGTCGTCGGCTGACGCGGAACGCCCATCACCTTCACCACTGCCCGGTACGGAT
Organism: Streptomyces sp. rh34; assembly: GCF_002551245.1. Classification (GTDB taxonomy): domain Bacteria; phylum Actinomycetota; class Actinomycetes; order Streptomycetales; family Streptomycetaceae; genus Streptomyces. The sequence continues at coordinate 2,403 of NZ_NTGZ01000279.1, read as the reverse complement.
TCCGTACCGGGCAGTGGTGCGTCCCGGCGAGGATCCACGGGTTCATCACGAGGATCTACGTGCTCGGCCCGAGGTTTTGCGTGCTCAGCCGCGCCGGACCGCGCAGAGCAGGCCGTCGCCGACCGGCAGCAGGGTCGACATCAGCTCCTGACTCTCGCGCACCGCCCGCAGCAGATCCCGCAGCCGCAGCACCTCGGGCGGCTGGGCCGCGGAGTCGACCGTGCGGCCGTCCGCGAAGACGCCCTCGAAGCAGACCAGCCCGCCGGGCCGCAGCAGGCGCAACGATTCAGCGAGCACATCGAGGCTCTCCAGCCGGTCGCCGTCGCAGAAGACGAGGTCGTAACCGCCGTCCGCGAGCCGGGGCAGGACGTCCAGGGCGCGGCCGGGGATGAACCGGGCCCGGTTGGTGGCGAAGCCCGCCTCGCGGAACGCCGCCCGGGCGAACTGCTGACGCTCGGGCTCGGGATCCACCGTGGTCAGGACCCCGTCCGGCCGCATTCCGTGCAGGAGATAGATGCCGGACACGCCGGTGCCCGTGCCGATCTCCGCCACCGCTTTGGCGTCCGCTGCGGCTGCCAGCAGGCGCAGCGCAGCGCCGGTGCCCGGTGACACCGAGCGAAGCCCCAGCTCGCAGGCCCGTTCCCGGGCCCCGTGCAGTGCTTCGTCCTCGGCGACAAAGGCGTCGGCGAACGCCCAGCTCGTCTGCCGGTTGGCGGTAATGACCCTCTCCTGTCCCCGTAGTTGGCGCAACGGTGACTGTATCCGCTGGACCCGGGAACCCGCAGATGGGACCGGGCGTTGTGCAAGCTGTGGGGAAAGCGCAGTGACCGGGTCCGCGGATTGGACCGGCGAGCTGCGGGAAAGTCCCGGGCGACGCCCGGCCCCATCAGGGAAAAAGGCTTATCCGGAGCTAACGGGCGAGGTGGCTATGGTAGGGGCTCCACTGGACACCACCAGAGCCGATAGGGGAGGTGCGGCTGCGCCTGTGGACCGGGGAGGGATGCTGCGGCGTCTCCTCAGGTCGGCCGGTGAGCCGAAATCCGTGACCAACATTGCTGACCGTTCTTCCGAAGACTCCGCACCGACCGCGACCTTCGCCTCTGATGCGGATTCTCAGGCGTGGACCCCGCCCTCATGGGAAGAGATCGTCAGCACGCACAGCGGCCGCGTGTACCGCCTCGCCTACCGGCTGACGGGAAACCAGCACGACGCCGAGGACCTGACCCAGGAGGTCTTCGTCCGGGTGTTCCGCTCGCTGTCGACGTACACGCCCGGCACCTTCGAGGGCTGGCTGCACCGCATCACGACCAATCTCTTCCTGGACATGGTCCGGCGCAAGCAGCGCATCCGCTTCGACTCGCTCGGCGACGACGCGGCCGAGCGCCTGCCGAGCCGTGAGCCGTCCCCGCAGCAGGTCTTCAACGACACCCACTTCGACGCCGACGTGCAGCAGGCGCTGGACACCCTCGCGCCCGAATTCCGTGCGGCCGTGGTCCTCTGCGACATCGAGGGCCTCAGCTACGAGGAGATCGCCGCGACCCTCGGGGTGAAGCTCGGCACCGTCCGCAGCCGAATCCACCGCGGTCGCTCGCACCTGCGCAAGGCGCTCAAGCACCGTTCGCCCGAGGCGCGCGCCGAGCAGCGCTCCCTGGCGGACGCGGTCCTGGCAGGGGAGGGCGGAACGGCGTGAGCGGCACAGGACCCACCCCCGCGGAAGCGCATCTGGGGGACCGCCTCGCCGCGCTGGTCGACGGCGAGCTGAAACACGACGCCCGCGAGCGGGTCCTGGCCCACCTGGCGACCTGCGCCAAGTGCAAGGCCGAGGCCGATGCCCAGCGCCGCCTCAAGAGCGCTTTCGCCATGTCCGCCTCGCCCTCGCCCTCCGAGGGGTTCCTGGCCCGCCTGCAGGGCCTTCCCGGCGGCCCCGGCGGCGACGACACCGGCTCCGGCGGACCGTTCGGCGGCCGGGGGCCCTTCGCCGACGAGTTCTTCCCCGGGCTCCGGCCCTCCGGCGGCAGTACCCGCGCCGACACCGCCCCCTCCCCCCTGGACGGCTTCGGCTACCTCCCCGCCACCCACGGCTCCACCGCCGTGCTGCCCGGCGGCTCCGCTTCCGGTTCGGTCTTCCGCATACACGAGGTGGCCCGCGACGCGGACCGCTCGCCCTGGCGCGGGCGGCGCTTCGCGTTCGCCGCGGCCAGCGCCGTCTCCCTCGCCGCCATCGCGCTGGGCGGCACCCTGCCGATGGACTCCGGCCCCGAACCCTCCCTGCGCGCCGAGGGTGCCGGGAACAACGCCACCCCCCTCGACGCCGCGACCCGCGCCGAGAACGGCGCGAAGGCGGTCAGCCGCCGGGGCGGTGGCGCCCTCGCGGTGACCGGCGACGGCCGGGCGGCCGAGCGG
>NZ_NTGZ01000278.1 GCF_002551245.1 Streptomyces sp. rh34 | reverse complement strand
GGCCAAGGCCGCGCGGGCCGTCGCCCGGATGCGCGCCGCCCTTCCCGGCGACCCGGCCGTCCTGCCCGTGCTGGCCGGCTGGCGGGCCCTGCCCGCCTGGGCCCGGGGCGAGGCCCCGGCACCCGCCCGGAGGGCCGGCTTCCTGTGCCATGGGGACCTGCACCTCGGCCAACTCGTACGCCATCCCGCTCCGGACGGGCCCTGGCTGCTCATCGACGTGGACGACGCGGGGGCGGGCGATCCGGCCTGGGACCTCGGCCGCCCCGCCGCCTGGTACGCGGCCGGACTCCTGGCCCCCGAGGACTGGTTCGCCTTCCTGGACGCCTACCGGTCCGCCGGGGGGCCCGCGGTGCCCGCCGCCGGGGACCCCTGGCCCGAACTGGACGTCCCGGCCCGCGCGCTGACGGTGCAGACGGCGGCCCTCGCCCTGGCCAAGTGCGCCACGGAGCAACGGGATCCGGACGAGCTCGAACAGCTGATGATCGAATCCTGTGCCCGAATCGCTACGTTGCCGCCCGAGTTGGCCGCCGACCACGCGTCGTAGGGTGAACGGACCGCCGCCGGGCAGACATTCCGGCGACGGCACAACGAGGGCGAGGAGCCGAGCCGATGATGCAGTGCCCGAAGTGTCACGCGCAGATGAACACGTACAACCGCAACGGCGTTCAGATCGAGCAGTGCAGCGGTTGCCGGGGGATATTCCTCGACTACGGCGAGCTGGAGTCGCTGACCCGTCTGGAGTCCCAGTGGTCCCAGCAGGCTCCGCCCGCGCCCCCCGCCCCGCAGGCCTACCCGGCCGCGCCCGCCGCCCACGCCCCCGCCTGGGGCGCGCCGCAGCACGGCGGCCACGGTGCGCACTACGGCCACCACCGCCAGAAGGGCTTCGGCCGCATGCTGTTCTCCTCCTGAGTGTTCCTCCGTGGCCCGGGGCGGCCGCCGTGCCACCGGGTCACGGAGGGGGCCGGCCCGTACGACGGAAGAACCCCCGGCCGTGGAGACGGCCGGGGGTTCTCGGTGGTGCGCGATACTGGGATTGAACCAGTGACCTCTTCCGTGTCAGGGAAGCGCTCTCCCGCTGAGCTAACGCGATACTGGGATTGAACCAGTGACCTCTTCCGTGTCAGGGAAGCGCTCTCCCGCTGAGCTAATCGCGCGGGGATCCTTGCGGACCGATGATCCTTGCGGATCAGTGGACGATACTGGGATTGAACCAGTGACCTCTTCCGTGTCAGGGAAGCGCTCTCCCGCTGAGCTAATCGTCCTTGGAGGTGGAGACGGGATTTGAACCCGTGTAGACGGCTTTGCAGGCCGTTGCCTCGCCTCTCGGCCACTCCACCAGGGATGGGGGCTCGGGAAGAATCCCCCACCTTCTGCGAGCGGACGACCAGGTTCGAACTGGCGACCTCAACCTTGGCAAGGTTGCGCTCTACCAACTGAGCTACGTCCGCTTGTCTCTTCCGGCCCGCTTGCGCGTCCCGGCGACGTGTTGAACTCTAGCGGATTCCTGGGCCAGTACAAAAACGCGTTTGTGCAGCGTGCTGCGGTGACCTCGCCCCGGCGCAGGTCACCGCACACCGTCCTAGACTCATTCGCGTGTCCGACCTCGCCCCCTTGGCCCGTTTCGACGGCCTCATCGCCTCCGGTCTGCAGGATGTGACCCACGATCCCGCAGCTCTTGACTCATCCGGTTTCTGGGCGGTATGCGCCGATTTCGAAGGGCGCATCGTCTGCGCCCGCTTCTCCGACGTGCGCAAGGAAGCGGTGCCCCCTCCCGTGCCCGGAGCATGGCGAGGGCCCGCCACCGGTGACTGGACCTCCTCGCTGGACCGTGACGCCTACACGGCGGGCGTACGGCGGATCCGTGAACACATCGCGGCGGGCGACGTCTACCAGGCCAACCTCTGCCGAGTGCTGTCCGCACCGCTCCCCGGCGGCGGGGCCGGGGCCGACGTCGATGCCCTGACCTCCCTGCTCGCTCGCGGCAACCCCGCCCCGTACGCGGGAACGATCCGGCTGCCCGGCCACGGCGTCGAGGTCGCCACCGCCTCGCCGGAGCTCTTCCTCCGGCGCGACGGGCGGATCGTGGAGTCCGGGCCGATCAAGGGCACCGGCCGGACCGAGGACGACCTGCTGGCGAAGGACCACGCGGAGAACGTGATGATCGTGGACCTGGTCCGCAACGACCTGGGCCGGGTCTGCGCCACCGGAAGCGTGAGCGTGCCCGATCTCTGCGTGGTGGAGAAGCACCCGGGTCTCGTCCACCTCGTCTCCTCCGTCCAAGGGCGGCTGGCCGGCGGAGCGGGCTGGCCCGAGCTTTTCTCGGCGGCCTTCCCGCCCGGCTCGGTCACCGGTGCTCCGAAGTCCAGCGCGCTGCGGATCATCGCCGACCTGGAACGGGCCCCGCGCGGGCCGTACTGCGGTGCGGTCGGCTGGGTCGACGCCGACCGGGGAACCGCCTCCCTCGCGGTGGGCATACGGACGTTCTGGATCGACCGGACCGGGCCGGCGACGCTGCTGCGGTTCGGGACCGGGGCCGGGATCACCTGGGGGTCCGACCCGGAGCGCGAATGGGACGAGACCGAGCTCAAGGCCTCCCGGCTGCTCGCTGTAGCGTCGGGTGCGTATTCGGAGACAGGAAGGACCGCGATATGAGGATCTGGGTCAACGGCGGACTGCGGGACGCCGACGACGCCCGGCTGTCGGTGCTCGACCACGGGCTGACCGTGGGCGACGGCATCTTCGAGACGGTGCGTACGAGCGAGGGGCGCCCCTTCGCGCTGACCCGGCACCTCGACCGGCTCACCCGGTCCGCCCGGGGCCTCGGTCTGCCCGACCCGGACCACGACGAGATCCGCCGTGCCGCCGCCGCCGTCATCGACGCCAATCCCGTCGCCCTGGGACGCCTGCGGATCACCTGCACCGGCGGGCTGTCCCCGCTCGGCTCGGACCGGGGGACCGACGGGCCGAGCCTCGTCGTCGCCCTCGACGGGGTGAACCGCCGCCCGGACAGCACGACGGTGATCACCGTCCCCTGGACGCGCAACGAACGCGGCGCGCTCGTCGGCCTGAAGACCACCTCGTACGCGGAGAACGTCGTCGCCCTGGCACGGGCGCGGGAACGGGGCGCGTCCGAGGCGCTGTTCCCCAACACCGCCGACCGCCTCTGCGAAGGCACCGGCTCCAACGTGTTCGTCGTCGTGGACGGCCGCATCCACACCCCGCCGGTGGCCTCCGGCTGCCTCGCCGGGATCACCCGCGCACTGGCCGTGGAGTGGACCGGGGCAGAGGAGACCGACCTTCCGATGGACGTCCTCGCCGAGGCCGACGAGGTGTTCCTCACCTCGACGCTCCGCGACGTCCAGGCGGTGCACCGGCTGGACGACCGCGAGCTGACCCCGGAGATCGGACCGGTGACGGCGAAGGCCATGCGGATCTTCGCCGAGCGGGCCGGCGACGACCTCGACCCGTAACGGGGCCCCGGTGGCCCGGAAAAGAGGGTGACGGGGCGTCGCGCAGGGGATAAACACCCTTGATGACCACGACACTCCGGCCGTCCGGGCCGCTTCAGCAGGGCGCCGACGGTGCGCGGGCCCGCAACTACGACGTGTGTGACAACGGGCGGCACGTCGGTGCCGTCGCGATCAGCACCGACGATGCCTTCGGCGCGACCGCCGGGGTGCTGCGCTCGCTCGACGTCGAGGAGTCCCGGCGCAGACGCGGCCGGGGCACCATCGCCGCGCTCGCCGCCGAAGAGGTGCTGCGGGGGTGGGGCTGCACCCGGGTGCGGGCGGAGGTCCCCGCCGGCAACGATCCGGCCCGCCGCCTCGCGGCCGCCCTCGGCTACACCGAACGCAGCCGCAACATGGTCAAGGACCTCGGCCCGGACAGCGCCCCGCTCCCCGGGGGCCTCACCTCACGCGCGATGAGCGAGGAGGAGTTCGCCGTCTGGCGGCGGGACGCGGTACGGACGTACGCGCAGGACTGGATCGATCGTGCGGTGCCGGCCGAGCAGGCCCGGCTCAAGTCCGAGGCCGATCACGCCGCCCTCCTGCCGGACGGACTGGCGACCGAGGGGGTGACCTTCCGGGTGCTGGTGCACGGGGGCGAGGTCGTCGGCCATGTGTGGGTGGCCCAGCGGGAGCTGCCGCCCGGCGGCCCGGCCGGATTCGTCTTCGACGTCGAGGTGCGCGAGGAGCACCGGGGCCGGGGCCACGGCCGGGCCCTGATGCTGCTCGCCGAGGACGTCACCCGGGCCTGGGGCGCGGACCGGCTCGGCCTGCACGTCTTCGCCTCCAACACCCCGGCCCTGCGGCTGTACGAGTCCCTGGGCTACACGACGACGCGGTACAACCTGGCCAAGGCGCTGTAGCGGCCTTCCCGGGGCCCGGCCGATCGACGCGGGGCGCCGCCGGTCCGACCGGCCGCTACCGGTACACCTGCCGCCGCCTCTCCGCGGCTGCCGGTCTACCGGTCCCGTGCGGCCAGGACGCCGTCGACGATCTCCTCGATCCGCTCGCGCAGCCCGTCCTGGCTCTTGCCGCCGTCCAGCCGCTCGTCGCCGATCACATAGGTGGGCGTGCCGGTGACGCCGATCGCCTTGCCCTCCGCCTGGTCGGCGTCGACGATCAGCAGATGCCGGCCGTCGATCAGCGCGGTGTCGAACTCCTCGACGTCCAGGTCCAGTTCCCGTGCCACGTCGAGGAGCACCGGCTCGCCCGTGCGGCCGAGACCGGCGGTGCGGGACAGCAGGGCCTCGATGTACGGCCAGCCCTTGCCCTGGTCCGTCGCCTCCTCGGCGGCCTGGGCCGCGGCGTAGGCGTGCTTGTGCTTGTCCAGCGGGAAGTGCCGCAGCCGGATCTCGACACGGTCCCCGTACCGGGCGCGCAGAGCGTGCACATCGTCGAGGGCGCGGTGGCAGTCGGGGCATTCGAGATCGCACCAGAGGTCGAGGACGACCGGTGCCGCGGAGGAGGAATCGCTCATGCGCCCAGTCTCTCAGGCCCGGCGGACGCGTCCCCATCGGGACCGGGCCACCCCCTGGGGAGGAGTCCGGCCCTGAAATGTCCCTGAGGTGGGCGACCGCCGTGGCCCCGACGGCGGTCGCCGGTGCAGGATGGAAGGGACGTATCCCCTGCACCTGGAGGCCCCGATGCTTGCCGAGACCATCTGTTCCGCGGTGTCGGCGGCCGGCCTGGGCATCGCCGCGGTGACCGCGTACCGCAAACGGTTCCTCACGGCGACGAGGATCGCCGCCTACTCCCTCGTCCCGGTCGGGCTCGTGCTGACCGGGGTCGTCGAGTGGGCCGCCGGGATCGCCTTCAAGCCGAGCGTCTGGCTCGGCTTCGGGGTGCTCGGCCTCTCCTGGCTGCTGTTCATGACCACCCGCGCCATCGAGCGTCGAGGCACCACCACCCGCGCGGAACGCAAGGCCGCGCGGGCGGCCGGGCGGAACGAGGCGGTGGCCCCGGCCGCGTCCGCCCCCTCGCTCGGTGCGGGCGGTACGGCGGGACCCGCGGCTTCGGCCGCGAAGCCACAGGCGCAGCCGAAGCCGAAGAAGAAGCAGGAGGCCGCCACGCCCGGCGACGACTTCAGCGACATCGAGGCGATCCTCAAGAAGCACGGCATCTGAGACGGCGGCCCGGCCGGCGGGCGGAGGGGCTCGGGCCACCGGCTCGAATGCCTGACGTCGGCCCGTACGCCGGAGCGATTATCGGTGGCCACGGGACGGTGAACTCCCGGGGGAATGGCACGGGTTGATCGCCAATCGGCCGCGGGTGCGTCATGATCACCCCGAGATGGTGGACACTTCCCGGGGCGATGCCCCCGCACCCCCCGCCGAAGAGCCCCGCGGCTGTCTCTTCGCGCTCTCCCAGCCGCCCCTGATGATCTTCCTGACGGTGATCGGGGGGCTGCTGCTGATGGCCGCCCTGCACGATCTCTTCGTGCTGTGACACATCGCGCCGCGGTGCGGGGCGGCGGCCCGGACGTCAGCCCGCGGCTTCCTTGCGCCGGGCCCGGTACGCCGCGACGTGGAGCCGGTTCCCGCACGTACGGCTGGAGCAGTAGCGGCGGGAGCGGTTGCGCGACAGGTCGACGAACGCGTGCCCGCAGTCCGGCGCCTCGCAGCGCCGCAGCCGCTCCTGCTCGCCCGCCACGATGATGAAGGCCAGCGCCATGCCGCAGTCGGCCGCGAGGTGGTCGGCGATCGAGGCGTCCGGGGCGAAGTAGTGCACATGCCAGTCGTAGCCGTCGTGGTCGGTGAGCTGCGGGGTGGTCCCGGCGGCCGCGACGAGCCGGTTGACCAGGTCGGCGGCTGCGCGGGGGTCGGGCGTCGCGAAGATCTCGGCGAAACGGGCCCGGACGTCGCGCACGGCGGTCAGGTCCTTCTCGCCGAGCGTGCCGACTCCGCTGATGAGATGCCGCTCCGCGAAGGCGTACAGCGCGGCGACATCGGCGAGACCGTCCTCGGATCCCCCCGCGAGTCCGTCCCTGAGGTCGTCCCGCGGCAGCTCGCTCTCCGGTGCGGTGTTCACCAGATCGACCACCGTGTCGAGGGCGATCCGGGTGTCGTGAGGGATCAGCACGCTTCGCTCCCTGGCCTTCCGGCGGGCGGGTGCCTGCCGATGGCGGCTGACTCTACTGGCTCGGCCCGCCGGTGCCAGGCCCGGTGCGGGCCCCGCGGGGAGTGGAACGGACCCCTCCGCCCCCGGGAGGAGGAGCCGGAGGGGCCGGGCGCGCCGACGCCGTCGTCGCGGTGGATTCCGCGACGACGGCGCCGGTGTCTGCCCTATGCGGTTGTCGGCACGGCGCCGTCGCCCCGAGTCGGACGGCGTCGAGCGGCTCTCTGCCTGGCTCAGCTCTCGGCCAGGATGTGGGAGAGCTCCGTGTCGAGATCGAAGTGACGATGCTCGGTGCCGGGCGGAACCGCGGCGTCGGTCCTCTTCAGGAACGACTCCAGGGCTCGCGCCGGGGCTTCGAGCAGGGCTTCTCCCTCTGGGGAGCTCAGGGCGATGCATACGACGCCTTGACCGTGACTACGAGATGGCCAGACGCGGACGTCTCCGGTGCCGGTGGGCCGGTGCAGCCCCTCGGCAAGGAGGTCGCGGGCGAATACCCATTCGACCGTCTCCTCCGCTCCGGTGTGGAAGGTGGCGTGCACGGCATAGGGATCGGCCGTGTCATACCGCAGGCCCGCGGGTACAGGCAGTGAGGACTCGCTCGACACAACGAGGCGCAGGTGCAGCTCGCAGCTGACCGTGGTGTTCATAAGCGCCAGGGCCTTTCGCTCAGTGTGCGCTCGGGGATTCGCACGTCGGCGAAATCGACATGCCACCTACGGTGGCGTTGTAAACCCCTCTGACCCATTTGTGATGCTTCGGGTCCCTCGCTCAGCGGCGTGTAACTTTGAGTTATGCGCCCATTCCAGTGACGAAGACAGGTCGGGTAAGTTGAGCTTCATGAACGCGGAGAGTGACGAGCGGAGCGAGGTCGCCGAGCAGGCGGCCCCGGCATCCGCCACGGGGGAATCGGGCCGGGCGGAGCGCGAGCTGGGCTCGCGGGCGCCGGGCTTCGTCAAGGCGTCGAAAGCGCTCCATCTGAGCTGGCAGGTCGGCGTCTTCGTCGTCGGCCTCGGCGTGGTGATCGCGGGCGTGCTCATGCTGGTGCTGCCGGGCCCAGGCTGGCTGGTGATCTTCGGCGGTATGGCGATCTGGGCGACCGAGTTCGTCTGGGCCCAGCTGGTGCTGCGCTGGACCAAGCGCAAGGTCACCGAGGCGGCGCAGCGGGCCCTCGATCCCAAGGTCCGGCGACGCAACATCATCCTCACCACGCTGGGGCTGGTGATCATGGCGGTGCTGGCCGGGATCTACGTCTGGAAGTTCGGACTCGCCATGCCGTGGAAGATCAGCGAGTAGGCCGGGGACGGTCCAGGGGCACCGCTGACATGGGGTAATGTTTGCGGTGCGCCCGGGCGATTAGCTCAGTGGGAGAGCGCTTCGTTCACACCGAAGAGGTCACTGGTTCGAAACCAGTATCGCCCACCCGGAACAGAGGGCCCGGGAGACGGAATCCGTCTCCCGGGCCCTCTGCGTTGTCCGCCGGGGCCCCGGTCCGGGAGCCGCTGCGACCAGCGGGCCCCCGGACCGGCCCGGCTCACCGCATCCGCCCCAGCGTGTCCTTCAGCCGGCGGGCGTCGCGCAGCCGCTGCTCGTACGTCGCTCCGACCACCAGCAGCAGCAGCCCGGCCAGGGCCGGCGGCAGCCAGCGGGGGAGCGCACCCGCTACCTGCACCACGTACGGCGCCAGCTCGTGCAGCCCGTCCAGCGCCAGCACCGCCCCACCGAGCAGCAGCAACGCCTGGAGGCGGTGGCGCGCGCCGAGCAGCGTGATCACCAGCGCCGCCACCCCCAGCAGCAACGGCCGCAGCCAGTCGGTGTCGGTCCAGGCGACCGCCAGGCTCGGCAGCAGCGTCGCCGCGAGCCCCGGCCCGTACGCCGTCCACGACGAGACCTCCGGGTCCCCGCGCCGCCGCAGCACCCCGACCACCAGCGCGGGAACGGTCACCGGCAGCGTGTACGCCTCCGGGAACGACACCTCCGAGGCCGCCAGCCGCACCCAGGTGGCCAGCACGAACAGCGCCGCCGCCAGGTAGCCCGCCACCGGCCGCCGCTCCGGCCGCACCGCCGCCCCCGCCGCCAGCACCCCGCACAACGCCAGCACCAGGGCCAGGAACGGCGCGTCGGCCACGGCCAGCCCCACGGCGACCAGCGCACCCACCGCGCCCGTCAGTTCCACCGGCAACGCCACCGGGCTCCGCCGCAGCCGTGCCCCGAGCAGCACCGTCAGCGCGGGCACCAGAAGCACCAGCGGCGCGGCCTCGTGCGGGGCGAGGCCCAGGGACCGGCCCGCGAACCCCGTGAGCACGGTGCCGCAGACCACCGCGGCGACCGCGAACACCGCACGCGGCACCTCGCCCCCCGACCGGACCGCGGCCCCGGCGAACAGCACCGCCAGCGCGCCGAACACCGCGTAGGCGGCCCCCTCGGACGCCAGCGACAGCACCCCGACGCTCACCGCCCCGGCCGCCGCCGCCACCAGCGCGGTCACCGGCACCGCCGATGCCCACCGGCCGCTCCCGGCCCCCCGGACCGCCAGCGCGAGGAGCCCGGCCACCAGGGCCGTCTCCCCGGCCACCGCGACCGCGTAGGGAACGTCCAGCACGACTCCGGCCAGCAGCAGCGCACCCCAGCCGAGAGCCACCGCCCCCGCACCGGCGGCCCCGCGCAGGGCCGCCCCGGAAGGCCGACTGCGGGCGCCGGCCGTGTACCAGGGCACCCCGGCACCCGGCGGCACCGTCCGGGCCGAGCCCGGCGTACCCGCCGCGTCCGGCTCCGGTGTCTCCTCCCGGGCTGTCTCTTATAC
>NZ_NTGZ01000277.1 GCF_002551245.1 Streptomyces sp. rh34 | reverse complement strand
ATAAGAGACAGGCCGACCACGGTCGGCCACCGCCCGCGCACGCGCTCGTTCTCAAGAAGCCCCAGCAAACCGGGGGCCCCGTCAGCCGCCGAGGGACGTGACCCCCGAGGGAACCGTGACCAGTCGGTACCCGCCGCCCTCGCGTCGCACCTGCCCGGCGGTCGGCGACGGGAAGTGGCTCCCCAGCAGGAGAGTGGACGTACCGGCCAGCGAGCCGAGCACCCGGTCCCGGGTCCTGGCCGCGAGTTCGGGAGCGATGTCCACACAGCTGGAGAGCTCCGGACGCGCCATCTGGACCGGGTGGTGGATGCTGTCGCCGGTGACCAGCGCGGTCTCGCCACGGCTGCTCAGTTCCACCGCCACCTGCCCCGGTGTGTGGCCGGGGGTGGGCAGCAGACGGATGCCCGGCGCGACGTCCGTGCCCTCGTCCGCGACCTCGATGAGGTCGAGGAGACCCGCGTCCCGGACGGGATGGACCGAGTCCCGGAACATCTGCCGACGCGCCTCCTCCATGTCGACACCCGCCCAGAAGTTCCATTCGGTGCGTGAGGTGAGATAGCGCGCGTTCGGGAAGGTGGGCACCCAGGCGTCGCCCTCGGCACGCGTGTTCCACCCCACGTGGTCGGCGTGGAGGTGGGTCAGGACCACGACGTCGACGCTCTCCGGCGCGAAGCCCGCCGCCCGTAGCCGTGCTTCGTAGTCGGTGTTGAGGTTGTGCCAGGCGGGGTTGGCGCGCCGCTTCCCGTTTCCGATGCCGGTGTCCACCAGTACCCGCATGCCGTCCACCTCGACGGCGAAGCTGTGACTCGCCAGGCGCAGGACGCCTTGTTCGTCGGCGAACTCGGGACTCAGCCAGGGAGTTCGGCTCACGAGGTCGGGGGTCGCCCCGGGCAGCAGCCACGGGCCGGTCCGGGCGGGCAGGGCCACTTCGTCGACGCGTCGTACGGTGTGGTCGCCCACCGTCCAGGAAGAGGCGGGGGCAGTGGGGGACGTGGTCGTTTGCGAGGAGGTGGACACGGTGACCTTCCTTACCTGTTACGGGTCGTGAGGACGGAGATCTCTGGGGCGGGTGTGTCGGGTGAGGCGGAGGTGTGGCTGCTCGTCGCCGGGCCTGCGTGGGCGTCCGGGGGCGGGGACCGGCGCCGACCGCGCAGCGGCGCGGCCAGCGTCGCGACCGCGACGGTTGCCAGCACGGCCACACAGCCGGCATAGACCGGCGCTGCCGTACGCAGTCCGAAGCCGGAGGCGAGGGCGCCGGCGCCGATGGCGGGCAGGCTCATCGCCAGGTAGCTGAGTACGTAATAGGAGGCGAGCGTGGCGCCCTTCTCCCGGGCCGGGACCGAGTCGACGACCGCGCGCAGCGCACCCTGGGAGACGGCGCCGAAGCCGAAGCCGGCCAGCGCCGCCCCGGCGAAGAGAAGTACGGGGCCGGCGAGGTGGAGGGCGGCCAGGGTCAGGAGGGCCGCCGGAATCACCGCGCAGCTCCCCAGCAGAGCGGAGACGTCGGCACGCAGCCCGCGCGTGAAGTACACCGTCGGGGCGGCGACGGCCGTCAGCGTGAAGAAAACCATGCCGCCGGCGTATTCGGGCCCGCCGGGGGAGACGAGCCGGGTGAAGCCCGGCCCCAGGGACGAATAGAAGCCGCCGAGTGCCCAGACGGCGACGACGGCGGCGCCGTTGAGCAGGAGGGCGTGGGCGGCCGCCGACGGCAGCGCCAGGTGGGGCCGGACCGAGCGCAGTGCTCCGGGACGGCGGCGGACGGTCTCGGGCGTCGAGGCAAGGGCGATGGCCTGCGCGGCGAACACGGCGATCAGGGCCGCGTACACCGTGATCGCCGGAACGGGGGCGAAGCGCACCACGAGGGTGGCCGCCAGGACGCCGGCCGCCATGCCCGTCACCGGCGCGATGCTGTTGGCCAGAGCGGGGCGACCCGGCCGGGCGGGGTCCTCCAGGTCGAGGAGAGCCGCACCTGCCGCGCCGGTCGCCGCGCCCGTAGCGATGCCCTGGAGCACGCGGGCGCCGATCAAGGTGGTCAGGCCGCCGGCCGTCGCGAACAGTGCCATGGAGGCGATCTGGACCGCGAGCGCGCCCAGGAGCACGGGGCGGCGTCCGACATGGTCGGAAAGGGTTCCGGTCGTCAGAAGGGCGATCAGGAGCGCCAGGGCGTAGGCGCCGAAGACCACGGTGATGTCGAGGGCCGACAACTGCCACTGAGTTTGGTAGCGGGGGTACAGCGGGGTCGGCGCGCTGGAAGCGGCGAGCAGCGCGATCAGGATCGAGGCGTGCAGGGCGAACGGCAGGCGTCCGGATGGGGAGGTGCGGGGAGGCGCGAGGCCCGCGGGGACGCTCTGCATGAGGGTCCTTCCCGTGCTAAAAGCGATTGGTTTGCTTTAAGCCACCGTAGGTCCTACGATCGACTAAAGCAAACGATTCGCGTTTAAGGCGGCCGTGGGGTCCCGTACCAGCCCGGCCCGACGCACCTCGCAGATCCGGAAGGACATCCATGACCAGCGAACTCACCCCCCAAGAGGCAGCCCGAGGGGCGCTGCGGGCGGGGCTCCCCCTCGGGGACGGCCGGCACGAAGAAGTGGCCATGACGGCCAACTACATCCACTCCGTGATCAGCACCTTGCGCGAGCTCGATTTCGGCGACACCCCTCCCGCGTCCTCCTACCGAGCCGGACAGGGGAACGCCGATGCAACCGTTTGAGCTGTCGCTGACCGAAGCCTCCCGTGCGGTGCGCGCACGGGAGCTGTCCCCCGTCGAACTCACCGAATCGGTGCTCACCCGTATCGCCGCCGTCGAAGGACGGCTCGGCGCCTACGTCACCGTCGCCGCCGACACGGCCCTGGCCGCGGCGGCCCGCGCCGAACGGGAGATCGCCCGAAGCGGACCGCGCGGGCCGCTGCACGGGATCCCCATGGCGCTCAAGGATCTGATCGACGCGGCGGGGATGCCCACCACCGCGAGCTCGCACGTCCGGGCAGGACACGTGGCGGAACGCGACAGCCGGGTGGCCGAACGCCTCGGCGCCGCCGGGGCCGTCCTCCTGGGCAAGACGCACACGCACGAGTTCGCCTACGGCCTGACCACTCCCCAGACGAACAACGCCTGGGACCACGGCCGGGTCGCCGGCGGGTCGAGCGGCGGCTCGGCGGTAGCCGTCGCCGCCGGCGGGGCGACGTTCGCCATGGGCACGGACACCGGCGGTTCCATCCGGGTCCCCGCGGCCCTGAACGGCGTGGTGGGCCTCAAGCCGACCTACGGCCTGGTCCCCCGCACAGGTGTGACCTCGCTGTCCTGGTCCCTGGACCACGTGGGCCCGCTCACCCGCACCGTCCAGGACGCGGCGCTGGTGCTGTCGGCGACCGCCGGCCACGACCCGCGCGACCCGGCGAGCGTGTCCGGCCCCGTGCCGGACCGCTTCCCCGGGGGCGACCTGCGAGGACTGAAGGTCGGCGTGCCGCGGAACCACTACTTCGACCGGGTCACGCCCGAGGTCGAGGAGTCCGTACGCGGCGCGATCGAGCGGCTGGCGGAGCTGGGGGCGGAGCTCGTCGACGTCGGGATCCCGATGGCGCGCTACCTCCGGGCCGTTCAGTGGGGGCTGATGGTCCCCGAGGCCACCGCGTACCACGAGCGGTCGCTGCGGGCCACCCCCGACCTGTACGCGGCGGACGTACGCATCCTGCTGGAGGCCGGCGAACTCACCTCCGCGGGCGACTACCTCCGCGCCCAGCGGGCCCGCACCATGATGCGAGACGCCTGGGCCCGCATGTTCGACGGAATCGACGTCCTCGCCGCGCCGACGGTGCCGATGACCGCCGCCGAGGCGGGGCGGGAAGCCGTCGAGTGGGCCGATGGCACGACCGAGGCCGTGTCGGACAGCTACGTCCGCCTCTGTGCCCCCGCCAACATCACCGGCGCCCCGGCCCTCACCCTGCCGGTCGGTCACGACCGCGCCGGACTGCCGATCGGTATGCAGCTGATGGCGCGCCCCTTCCACGATGCGACGGCGCTCCGTGTGGGCCGGGTCTACGAGGAGTCGGTGGCCGGGGCGGGGCGGCTTGCCCCCCTCGCTGCCTGAGTGACGACGGGGGAGGAGGGGGCAGCCCTGAGAAGCAACGAATTCGCATTAAGGTGGATCGTATGAGTCCCAAGCCCATGGCCCGCCCCGGTGGACGCAGCGCACGCGTCCAGGAGTCCGTCCACGCGGCGGTACGTGAACTCGTGGGGGAGGTGGGCCGCGAGGCGCTCACGGTCCCGATGGTGGCCACTCGGGCGGGCGTGACCCCCTCCACGGTCTACCGTCGTTGGGGCGACCTGCAGGAACTCCTGTCCGACGTGGCCGTCGAACGGCTGCGCCCGGAAACGGACCCGGCCGACCTCGGAAGCCTGCGGGCCGATCTCGACGCGTGGGCGGAGCAGTTCCTCGACGAGATGGCCTCACCGCCCGGGCGCGCCTACATCCGGGACGCCCTGCTCGGCGACCCCGAAGGCACCAACGCCGGTCAGTGTTCGGCGTATGCCGCGGAGCAGATCGACGTCGTGTTGGCCCGCGCGGTGCGGCGGGGGGAGCCGGTGCCCGGTACGGAACTGCTGATCGACCGTGTCGTGGCGCCGATCATGTACCGCATCCTCTTCCGCCCCGGCCGACTGGACGCCGCGTACGCGCGCGAGCTCGTGACGAACGCCGTGAACGCCCCGCGGACCGAGGCCGGCGCTCGCCCGGGCCGGGCAGCCGCCCCCCGAAGCTCGAAGAATCCCGACAACTGACCGCTTCGCTCAGAGCGGCCCCGTACCGCGGCGGTCGAGCGGCCCCCCAGCGCTGCTGAAGCGCTCCCCGCCAGGCTCGGGCACGGGACGGGCCCACAGGTGAGGTCTGCCCGGAGGGAAGTTGCCATGGGACAGGCGAGCGGTACGGAGCACGCGGCGGTCGGCACGGGCGGGACCGGAAGTCCTCCGGTCCCCGTCTCCGGGGACCTCTACGCCGAGGTCATGACCTTCTACGCGTGGCAGATGCGACGCGTCGACGCCCTCGACATCGAGGGCTTCGCGGGCACCTTCACCGACGACGGCGAGATCGCGCACTCGGACGGGCAGCGGCAGCGGGGGAAGGCCGAGATGCTCGCGGGGATGCGGGCCGCGCTGCCGCGCTACCGGGACATCACCGTGCGGCACTGGTTCGGGCATGTGCTGGTCGAGCCCGACGCGGGGGACCCGGACACGCTGCGCGTCTCGTACTACTCCCTGGTCGCGCTGACCGATCGCGAGGGGAAAGTGAGGTTCCAGCCGACCTTCACCGTCGACGACGTACTCGTCCGGCGCGGCGGACGCCTGCTCACCCGGTCCCGTCTCATCCGGCGCGACACCCCGGCCGAGTCGGTCTGACGCCGCGGCGCCGGGCGGACCCGGCCGGGGTCCGCCCGGCGTACCCGCGGCGATGGGATCAGGCGTGGCAGGCGGGCAGGCCGCCGTGGAAGGCCACCATCTCCCGGAACGACGCGCCCACGTCGAGCCGCGCCCCGGGTGCCAGGCCGTCCAGTTCGGCGTCGGCCCGGTGCAGATTGCCGACGAGCCGCTCGGGGTCGACCAGCGCCGCGAACGGGCCGAGATCGGCGGCCCGCGCCGTCTCCAGGGGCGTGCGCCCGGCGCGCCGCCCCTCCCGCGCGAGTTCCAGGAGGCGGCGCAGATACGCCTCGGTCTCGTCGATGAGTTCGGGGCCGCCGACCGGCCCGTGTCCGGGCACCACGGTCTGCGGCCGCAGCGCTCGCAGCCGCTCCAGGGCCAGCAGCGAGCCCGAGACGGAGCCCATCAGCACGTACGGGGTCACCCGCGACCACACCACGTCGCCGGTGAACAGCACGGACCGCTCCGGGACCCACGCCACCACGTCGTTCGGGGTGTGCGCCGGGCCGACGTGCAGCAGCTCGACCCTCAGGTCCTCCGCGTGCACGGTCAGCGTGTCGCGGAACGTGACGGTGGGCAGGGTCAGCGGGGTCGCGCCCCACTCCACGTCGGGCCACAGCTGCCGCAGCCCGAGGCCGGCCTCGCCGCTGTCCGCGCGGGTGCCCGCGTGGGAGACGATGACCGCCCGGTCGGAGAACTGCCCGTTGCCGAAGGTGTGGTCGCCGTGGAAGTGGGTGTTCACCACGAGGTCCGGCCCGCCGGGGACGATCCGCTCGACCTCCTCGCGCAGCCGTCGGGCGCGCGTCTCCGTCGCGGCGGTGTCGACGAGGACAGACCGGCCCCGGCCCGCGACGAGGCCCGCGTTGTTGAGGCACCAGCCGCCGTCCGGCTGGACGAAGGCGTACACGCCCTCGGCGACGGAATGCAGCACGCCCTCCGCTCCGGGCCCCGGTGGGGGCGTCGGGGCCTGGGGGAGGGGGGCGGCGGTCGGTCCGGTCATGCTCGTGCACCTTCTTCCTGGGTCGGCCCCGGCCGTTCACCGGGATGCGGCATCCAGGAGGACCGGGGTGCGGTTCTCGGCGATTCCCGGTTGGCCGGGGCCCGGCCCGGGAGGCTCGGCCGTCAGAAGCTCCCGAGGCCACCGCAGACGTTCAGAGCCTGGGCGGTCACCGCGGCGGCGTGCTCGGAGGCCAGGTAGTCGACGAGGGAGGCGACTTCCTGGGCCGTCGTGTACCGGCCGAGCGGGATCTTCGCCGTGAACCGGCGCATGATCTCCTCCTCCGGGACCCCGTAGTGCCCGGCGTAGCCGCGCCGGACGTTGCGCGCCATGCGGGTCTCGACGTAACCGGGGCACACCGCGTTGACGGTGATACCCGTCCCGGCCAGCTCCTTGCCGACCGCCTTGGTGAAACCGATGACACCGGCCTTGGACGCGGAGTAGGGGGCGGCCAGCTCCACTCCCTGCTTGCCGCCCGTGGAGGCGATGTTGATGACGCGGCCCCAGCCGCCGTCGCGCATCAGGCCGCTGCCGAGCACCTCCCGGGTGACCCGGAAGGTGCCGTTCAGATTGGTCTCGATGACGTCGTCCCACATCGTGTCCGGGATCTCGGCGGTGACGCCCCCGCCCCCGCGTCCCGCGTTGTTGACGAGGATGTCGATACGGCCGAACTCCTCCACCGCCGTCCGCACCGCGGCGCGGATCTGCTCCGGTGACGTCACGTCGCAGACGCCCCCGGCGACCTCCCGGCCTTCGCCGCGCAGCCGCTTCACCAGGGCGCGTACGTCCTCCTCGCTCCGCGCGACGCCGAACACGGCGCAGCCGCGCTCCGTCAGGGTCTCGGTCACGGCCAGCCCGATCCCGCTGGTCGCCCCGGTCACGAAGGCGACATGCCGCTCCGGCTGTCGTTGCTCTGTCATCGCTGGCTCCCTGCCCGTCTCGACCTGCGGTGCGCCGATGCTGGCCGCACCGCCTTGCGGGCCGCTCGGACGGCACCGGAGCACCGCTGGTGCCGGCTTCCTCCACCCGCCCTCCACGCCGGGTCCAGAGTGCCCGGAGACCCTCCCGTTCTATCGCTCCCACCTGATGGACCGACAGAGGAGGACGCGTGAGTGAGCAGAGGGTCGTACCCGATGTACGGAAGTCGGTGACCGTCGCGGCGACGCCAGGACACTGCTTCGCGGTGTTCACCGAGCGGCCCGCGGACTGGTGGCCGCCGAGCCATGTGCTCCTGGCGGGGGAGCGGGTGGGCCTCGCCTTCGAGCCCGGTGCCGGCGGTCACTACTACGAGTGGGACGGGGCCGGGAACCGGATCGACTGGGGCCGGATACTGGAGTGGGAGCCGGGCCGCCGCCTCGTCATGACCTGGCGGGTCGACGGCAACTGGCGGTCCGTCCCGGACGACGAGCGGGCCAGCCGTATCGAGGTCGACTTCGTGCCCGTCGGGGACGGCCGCACCCGCGTCGAGCTGGCACACGTCGACCTCCACCGCCATGGCGACGGCGCCGAGCGCATCTTCCAGGCGCTCGACGGCCCCAGCCCGGGCGAGACGCTCGAACGCTTCGCCCGGGTGGTGTGAGCCGTCGGCTCCTGGAGCCGTCCGGCGGCGCGGTCCCTCGCGCCGCCGGCGACACTGTTGTGCCCCTGCCCGGCCCCCGCCGGAGCGGACCCGCAGACCGGGCACGAGGCCGCACCCGCGCTCGCCACGCGGGCCCTTCCCCTCAACTCGCCGTCCGGGCCGGCCCCACCGCCCCACCCCACGAGGGCTCCGCGGCCGCCCCGTCCACCGGCCGTGCCTCGGCACGGCCCGTCGCCCCGTCACGGGGGATCCACGAGATGCACGAGCCGAAAACTCCACGTGGAAGGAAACGCACGTCCATGTCAGAGCACGAACGGTTCCACGTCGACATCCCCGACGAGCAACTCGACGACCTGCGGGAACGTCTAGCGCGGACCCGCTGGCCGGAGGCGGAGACCGTTTCCGACTGGTCGCAGGGCCTGCCGTCGGCCTACGCCAGAGAGCTGTGCGAGCACTGGCACACGGCCTACGACTGGCGGGCGACCGAGACACGGCTCAACGCGCTGCCCCAGTTCACCGCGGAGATCGACGGAACGTCCATCCACTACCTGCACGCCCGCTCTCCGCACCCCGGGGCCCGGCCGCTGCTGGTCAGCCACGGCTGGCCCGGCTCCGTCGTGGAGTTCCTCGAACTCGTCCCGCTCCTGACCGACCCCCCTGACCCCGCCGACGCCTTCCACGTCGTGTGCCCCTCGCTGCCCGGTTTCGGCTTCAGCGCCAAGCCCGCCCGCGCCGGCTGGACCGCGGAGCGGATCGCCCGCGCCTGGGCCACGCTCATGACGGAGCTGGGCTACACCCGCTTTGTCGCGCACGGCGTCGACTGGGGTTCGTTCGTGACCGCCGCGATGGCGGAGGACCCGGAACCGGCGCCGGGGCTCGCCGCCATCCATCTGACGATGCCGTTCGCCCGGCCGCCCCGCAAGGAGGTCTCCCTGTCCGAGGCGGATCTGGCGGGCCTCGCGGCGATGAAGCGGTTCCAGCAGGAGGAGGGCGGCTACTCGGTGGTGCAGAGCACCCGCCCCCAGACCCTCGGCTACGGTCTGACCGACTCGCCGGCCGGCCAACTGGCCTGGATGGTCGAGAAATACCGGGCGTGGAGCGACCACGACGGTGACCTGGAGAAGGTGATCCCCCGGGACCGGCTGCTGGACATGGTGAGCGTCAGCTGGTTCGCCGCCACCGCCGCGTCCTCGGCCCGGATCTACTGGGAGAGCCAGAACCGCCTGGCGCTGGGACCCGTGAGCCTGCCCACGGCCGTGTCCAACTTCCCCAAGGACGGGCGGATGCCGCGCCCGTGGATCGAGGACCGCTTCACGGACCTGCGGGTGTGGAAGGACCACGAGCGGGGCGGGCACTTCCCCGCGCTGGAGCAGCCGGAACTCCTCGCGGACGAACTGCGCTCCTTCTTCCGCGCCTTCCGCTGACACGGTGACCGGCCGCGCCCGGCTCCGTCGCGGCCCGCCGCCGGTCCGCCCGCGCCCGGCCCCGTCG
>NZ_NTGZ01000276.1 GCF_002551245.1 Streptomyces sp. rh34 | reverse complement strand
AGATGTGTATAAGAGACAGAGCTCCGGCGCAGCCCGCCGCCCCGGCACCGGCCGCCCCGGCCGCGCCCTCCGGTGACGACGGCGCGTACGTCACGCCGCTGGTCCGCAAGCTCGCGTCCGAGAACAACGTGGACCTGGGCTCGGTCAAGGGCACCGGCGTCGGTGGCCGTATCCGCAAGCAGGACGTCGTCGCCGCCGCGGAGGCCGCCAAGGCCGCCGCAGCCGCTCCGGCCCCGGCAGCTGCGACTGCCGGAGGCCATGCGGCCGCCAAGGCGCCGAAGCTGGAGGCGTCCCCGCTGCGCGGTCAGACGGTCAAGATGACCCGCATGCGCAAGGTCATCGGCGAGAACATGATGAAGGCGCTGCACTCGCAGGCCCAGCTGACCTCGGTCCTCGAGGTCGACATCACCAAGCTGATGAAGCTGCGCAACCAGGCGAAGGCCTCCTTCGCCGCCCGTGAGGGCGTCAAGCTGTCCCCGATGCCGTTCTTCGTGAAGGCGGCGGCCCAGGCGCTGAAGGCCCACCCGGTCATCAACGCCCGGATCAACGAGGACGAGGGCACCATCACGTACTTCGACGCGGAGAACATCGGCATCGCCGTGGACGCCGAGAAGGGTCTGATGACCCCGGTCATCAAGGGTGCGGGCGACCTGAACATCGCCGGTATCTCCAAGAAGACCGCGGAGCTCGCGGGCAAGGCGCGCGGTGGCGGCCTGACGCCGGACGACATGTCCGGCGCCACCTTCACCATCAGCAACACCGGTTCGCGCGGCGCCCTGTTCGACACGGTCATCGTGCCGCCGAACCAGGCCGCCATCCTGGGCATCGGCGCCACGGTCCGCCGCCCGGTGGTCATCGACCACCCGGACCTCGGCGAGACGATCGCGGTGCGCGACATGACGTACCTCTCGCTCTCCTACGACCACCGTCTGGTGGACGGCGCGGACGCCGCCCGCTACCTGACGTCGGTCAAGGCGATCCTGGAGGCCGGTGAGTTCGAGGTCGAGCTCGGCCTCTGAACACCCCTGCTGTAACCAGCCTCACCAGCGGCGCCCCCGCCCGGAACTCATCCGGGCGGGGGCGCCGCCGTATTGTCTAACCACCACAGAAGGCCTACCGCCGCCGTGATGATGTAGGCAGCACCGGTCTGCCTGAAGGAGCCCTCCATGACCCCGCCCGTCGTCCACTCGCTGCGCGAACAGATCCGCGAGCACATCGTGGAGGGGATCGTCAGCGGGCGCTGGAAGCCGGGTGAGCGGATCGTGGAGCGCCGCATCGCCACCGAGCTGGAGGTCAGCCAGACGCCCGTGCGCGAGGCGCTGCGCGAGCTGGAGACGCTCCGGCTGATCGAGTCGGCCCCCAACAAGGGCGTCCGCGTGCGCAACCTCACCGCGGCCGACCTGGAGGAGAGCTACCCGGTCCGGGCCGGCCTGGAGCAGATCGCGGCGGAGCTGGCGGCCCCGCGGCTCGGCCAGGACTGCTCGGCGCTGGCCCCTCACGTGGCCGCGCTGTACGAGGCGGACCGGCTGGCCGACGGCGAGGCGCAGGTGCGGCACACGGTCGGCTTCCACCGGGAGCTGGTGCGGGCCGCCGGGAACGCGGTGCTGCTGCACACCTGGGAGGGGCTGGGCATCGAGGTGTTCACGGCCCTGTCGATCCGCTGGCTGGGCACGGTGCAGAAGTCGTACGCGGAGGAGCACCAGGCGCTCATCGACGCGTTCCTCGCCGAGGACCCGGCGATCGGGGCCCTGGTGAAGGCGCATGTGCTGGGCTGCGCGCCCCGGGCCTGAACCGCTCCGTCATCTGGCGCCCGACCTGCTCTTCCGTGCAGGTCAGCGCCCTATTTGCGCACTATTTCGCGTCACTCCGTGCCCCATTTCGAGGCACCCCATGCCACTTTTCTTCGTATCGAGAAGTTTTGCCTTCAATCCTTTGATCGATCATCGATCAGCGCCTTACAGTTCATCTCGCGGGCCCACCGGCCCCATCGCCCTGTCCTGCCAGCCAGGGCCTTCTCCACCCCCCTCCTCCCCGGAAGGCGGCGATCATGACCGACCCCGTAGGAAAGCTTCCGAGCGAGCTCGACCAGCTCCCGGACCGTGACCCCGAGGAGACCGCCGAATGGGCGGCCTCCCTGGACGCCGTCACCCAGGCCGCCGGCCCGCACCGTGCCGCGTACCTGATGCGCCGCTCGCTGCAGCACGCCGAGGGCGCCGGTCTCGCGCTGCCCAAGCTGCTGGAGACCGATTACGTCAACTCCATCCCGACCTCCGCCGAACCCGCGTTCGACGGTGACCTGGAGATGGAGTCGAGGATCACCGCGTGGAACCGCTGGAACGCGGCCGCGATGGTCACCCGGGGAGCCCGGTACGGGGTCGGCGGCCACATCGCCACCTTCGCCTCGGCGGCCTGGCTCTACGAGACCGGCTTCAACCACTTCTTCCGCGGCAAGGAGGGGGACGGCTCGGGCGACCAGCTCTACATCCAGGGCCACGCCTCCCCCGGCATCTACGCCCGCGCCTTCCTCGACGGCCGGCTCAGCGAGCAGCAGCTCGACAACTTCCGCCAGGAGACGGGCGGCGACGGTCTGCCCTCCTACCCGCATCCGCGGCGGCTGCCCTGGCTGTGGGAGTTCCCCACCGTGTCGATGGGCCTCGGTCCGCTCTCGGCGATCTACCAGGCGCGCTTCAACCGCTATCTGGCCAACCGCAACATCAAGGACACGGCCAACTCGCACGTCTGGGCCTTCCTGGGCGACGGCGAGATGGACGAGCCCGAGTCGACCGCGGCCCTCGCACTGGCCTCCCGTGAGCAGCTCGACAACCTGACCTTCGTCATCAACTGCAACCTGCAGCGTCTCGACGGCCCGGTCCGCGCCAACTTCCGCGTGGTCCAGGAGCTGGAGGCGCAGTTCCGCGGGGCCGGCTGGAACGTCGTCAAGACGCTCTGGGGCAACGCCTGGGACGAGCTGTTCCAGCTGGACACCACGGGCGCGCTGCTGCGCCGCCTGCGCGAGGTGCCGGACGCGCAGTTCCAGACGTACGCCACCCGCGACGTCGCCTACATCCGCGAGCACTTCTTCGGTGCCGAGCCCGCGCTCGCCGAGCTGGCGAAGCTGCTGACCGACGCGAAGATCGCCGAGTGTTTCTACACCTCGCGCGGCGGCCACGAGGCCCGCAAGGTGTACGCGGCCTACCGCGCGGCCGTCGAGCACAAGGGCGCGCCGACCGTGATCCTGGCCCAGACGGTCAAGGGCTACACGCTCGGCAAGGGCTTCGAGTCCAAGAACGCCAACCACCAGATGAAGAAGCTGTCGATCGACGAGTTCAAGGGCATGCGCGAGCTGCTCGGCCTCCCGATCCCCGACAGCGCCTTCGAGGACGGCCTCGTTCCCTACGGCCACCCCGGCGCCGACTCCCCCGAGGTCCGCTACCTCCAGGAGCGCCGTGCCGCCCTCGGCGGCCCGGCCCCGGCCCGCCGGATGCACGCTTCCGCGCCGCTCCCGCAGCCCGAGGAGCGCGCGTTCAAGGCCCTCCACAAGGGGTCCGGCAAGCAGGAGATGGCCACCACCATGGCGTTCGTCCGCCTGGTGAAGGACCTGATGCGGGACAAGGAGACCGGCAAGCGCTGGGTGCCGATCGTCCCGGACGAGGCCCGTACCTTCGGTATGGAGTCGCTCTTCCCGTCGGCCGGCATCTACTCGCCGCTGGGCCAGACGTACGATCCGGTCGACCGCGACCAGCTCATGTACTACAAGGAAGCCAAGGACGGCCAGATCCTCAACGAGGGGATCACCGAGGCCGGGTCCATGGCCGACTTCATCGCCGCCGCCACGTCGTACGCGACGCACGGCGAGACGATGATCCCGTTCTACATCTTCTACTCGATGTTCGGCTGGCAGCGGACCGGCGACCAGATGTGGCAGCTCGCCGACCAGCTCGGCAAGGGCTTCATCGTCGGCGCGACGGCGGGCCGTACGACCCTGACGGGTGAGGGCCTCCAGCACGCGGACGGCCACTCGCACCTGATCGCGGCCACCAACCCGGCCTCGCTCAACTACGACCCGGCTTTCGCGTACGAGGTCGCGGTGATCGTCAAGGACGGTCTGCGCCGGATGTACGGCCCCGACGCCGAGGACGTCTTCTACTACCTGACGGTCTACAACGAGCCGAAGCCCCAGCCCGCGATGCCCGAGGGCGTCGAGGAGGGCATCGTCAAGGGCCTGTACCGCTTCAAGGAGGGCACGCCCGCGAAGGCGGACGCGCCGCGCCTGCAGCTGCTGGCCTCCGGCACGGCGATCCACTGGGCCCTGGAGGCCCAGGAGTTGCTGGCCGCCGACTGGGGTGTCACGGCCGACGTCTGGTCCGCCACCTCGTGGGGCGAGCTGCGCCGCGACGCGCTGGAGGCCGACGAGGCGCTGCTCCGCGGTGAGCAGCAGGTCCCGTACGTGACGCAGGCGCTCTCCGGCGCGCCGGGCCCGGTGCTCGCGGTCAGCGACTGGATGCGCCAGGTCCCGGACCAGATCAGCCAGTGGGTGGAGCAGGACTGGTCCTCGCTCGGCACGGACGGCTTCGGCCTCTCCGACACCCGCGCCGCGGCCCGCCGCCACTTCGGCGTCGACGCCCAGTCGATCGTGGTGGCCTCGCTGGCCCAGCTCGCCAGGCGCGGTGAGGTCCCGGCCTCCGCGGTCAAGGAGGCCCGGGAGCGCTACGGGCTCTGAGCCCCCTCCCGTACAGAGCCGTAACCCCCGGTCACCGGAGCGGACGCGTCCGACAACGCGCCCGCGCCGGCGGCCGGGGGTTCCCGCGTCGGCGCGGAGCGGGCGGCGGCCGGGGTTCCGGCGTGGTCCGCCGTGCCGGTGCCGCCACAATGGGCCCATGCGTGCTGCCCGGCTGATCAAGATGGTGCTGCTCCTGCAGGCCCGCCCCGCGATGACCGCCGCCGAGCTGGCGGCCGAGCTGGAGGTGTCGGAGCGGACGGTCACCCGGGACGCGCAGGCGCTCTCGGACGCGGGCGTCCCGGTGTACGCGGAGCGCGGCCGGGCCGGCGGCTACCGGCTCGTCGGCGGGTACCGCACCCGGCTGACCGGCCTCGCCCGGGACGAGGCGGAGGCGCTGTTCCTCTCCGGGCTGCCCGCCGCGCTGCGCGAGATGGGGCTGGAGGACGCGGCGTCGGCCGCCCGCCTCAAGGTGTCGGCGGCGCTGCTGCCCTCCCTGCGCGACGCCTCCTCCTCCGCCGCCCGGCGCTTCCACCTGGACGCGCCCTCCTGGTACCACGAGCCGGAGACCCCCGAGCTGCTGCCCGCGATCGCCGACGCGGTCTGGGACGACCGGCTGCTGCGGGCCCGCTACCGCAGGGGCGGCGGCCGCGAGCAGGAGGGGACGGAGGTGGCGCGGGAGCTGGCTCCCTACGGTCTCGTCCTCAAGGCCGGGGTCTGGTATCTCTGCGCCCGGGCGGGCGAGGACTTCCGGGTCTACCGGATCGACCGCTTCACCGCCGTGGAGCCCGCCGATGAACGCTTCGACCGGGACGAGACGTTCGACCTGCCCGGGTTCTGGGAGGAGCGGGCCGCCGGGTTCGCCCGGTCCCTGCTGCGTACCGAGGTGACCGTACGGGTGTCCGGGCGCGGGGCGCGGCTGCTGGCGTACACCGGTGACCGGGCGGCGGCCGCCGCCGCGCTCGCGGAGGCCTCGGAGCCGGGTCCGGACGGCCGGCGCACCCTCACGCTGCCGGTGGAATCACTGGACGTGGCCTACGGCCAGCTGCTGGCGCTCGGACCCGAGTTGGAGGTCCTGGCCCCCGAGTCGCTGCGGGTCCGGTTCGCGGAAGCCGCCGAACGCCTGCGCGAGATGTATCGCTGAAAGGCTTCAATTCGGTGTCTGCGCGTGCGGGAGCCCTCGGCAGGCTGGATGCTGGACCCGTGATGGACGAAACGGAATTCTGGGAGATCATCGACAACACCCGCGAGGCCGCCGAGGGCGACCCCGAGGACCACGCCGACCTGCTGGTGGAACGGCTGGTGCAGCTCGATCCCGAATCCGTGCTGGACTTCGCCCGGCACTTCGAGGCCCGCTACAACCGCGCCTACCACTGGGATCTGTGGGGCGCGGCGGCCGTGCTGCTGGGCGGGGCGAGCGACGACGCGTTCGACTACTTCCGCTGCTGGCTGATCGGCCAGGGCCGGGAGGTCTTCGAGGGGGCGCTGCACGATCCGGACAGCCTGGCGGAGCTGCTGGAGGACTTCGACGAGGAGATCGACGGGGACGGCGAGGAGCTGGGCTACGCGGCCGACGAGGCGTACGAGCAGCTCACCGGCGTGGTCGCGCCGGACCTGGGACTGCCGCCGCAGGCCTCGGAGCCACTGGGCTCCCCGGTCGACTTCGAGGACGAGGAGGCGCTCGCCGCCCGCTTCCCCGAGCTGTGGGACCGCTTCGGACCCCGGTGACCCCCGGCGCTCAGGCCGGGCCGAGCGAGCGCCCCATGCAGACGTCGTCGACGTAACGCCCGTTCAGGAAGAACTCCCCGGGCAGCACCCCTTCGACGGCGAAGCCCTCGGAGGCGTACAGGGCGCGGGCGGGGTCGTTGTGCCCGAGGACCCGCAGCGTGATCCGGTTGGCGCCCTGGCGGCGGGCCTCGGCGAACGCGGCCCGCACCAGGGTCCGCCCCACACCGGCGCCGCGCGCCCAGGTCGCCACGGCGAGCCCCCGTATCTGGCGGACGTGGGCGTTGGAGGCGAGCGGGGTGGGCGGGACGAGACGCAGGTACCCGGCGATCCGGGCCGCGCCGCCCTCCGTCTCCGCGTCCACCACGAGGAAGTCCTCCGGCGGGTGCCACTCCCCGAAGAAGGGGTCGTACGGGGGCGTCGGCCTCGGCAGGACCGCGTGCAGCATCGACCACGTGGACCGGTCGAGCTCGGCGAGCTGGTCCTCGTCGGCGGGCTCGGCGGTGCGGACGGGGTGGAGTGTGAGTGCGGCCATGGCGTCACTGTGCCACGCGGTGTTCCCGGTGTTCGAGGCGTTTGATGGGGCAGGATGGGCCCATGCCGAGCTCCCGTATCGCCGTCAGCGGATCGTCCGGACTCATCGGAGCGGCGCTGGTGCGCTCGTTGCGCGCCGACGGGCACGAAGTGGCCCGCCTGGTGCGCCGCCCCGCCAGAACCGGCGACGAGGTCGAGTGGGACCCCAAGCGGAGTTACGTGGACGTGGCCGGACTCGTCGGCTGCGACGCCGTCGTGCACCTGGCCGGGGCCGGAGTGGGCGACCACCGCTGGACCGACGCCTACAAGCGGGAGATCCGCGACAGCCGGGTCCTGGGGACCGCCGCCGTCGCCGAGGCCGTCGCCTCGCTCGACAGCCCGCCCCGCGTTCTGCTCGCCGGGTCCGCCATCGGCTTCTACGGCGACACCGGGGACCGCCCGGTGGACGAGAGCGCACCGCCCGGGGACGGGTTCCTGCCCTCGGTCTGCGAGGAGTGGGAGGCGGCCACCGCCGCCGCCGAGGAAGCGGGCGTCCGCACGGTGCACGCGCGGACCGGGCTGGTCGTCGGCCGCGAGGGCGGGGCCTGGGGGCGGCTGTTCCCGCTGTTCAAGGCGGGGCTGGGCGGGAAGCTGGGCAACGGCCGCCAGTTCTGGAGCTTCATCGCGCTGCACGACCACGTCGCGGCGATGCGCCACATCCTGGACACCGAGTCGCTGACCGGGCCGGTGAACCTGACCGGGCCGGAGCCCGTCACCAATGCCGAGGTGACCGCCGCGATGGGCCGGGTGCTGCGCCGCCCGACGCTGTTCCCCGCGCCTGCGCCCGCGTTGCGGCTCGTGCTCGGGGAGTTCGCGGAGGATGTACTGGGCAGCCAGCGGGTGATCCCGGCGAAGCTGCTGGACTCCGGCTTCTCGTTCGCCTTCCCCGGCATCGACGGAGCGATCCGCGCCGCGCTGCGCTGAGCCGGCCGCCCGGGGCCCACCGGGCCCGTCGCGGTCGACGCGGTGCCCACCGGCCGCGCCGGGGGCCGCGTGTGCGACCCCGTGCCCCGGTGCTCCCCGGCACGCGCGCCTGACCCAGTATCAGCCATCCTCCTAGGTTCGTTGCGAACTCCGGCATTCCGGGGGCCTGTTGGGGGCAAGAGCCTCCCACCAGTCGCACCGACTCGGGGAGGGGTACGTGCGCAGCACGGCACACCACGCGGACGTGGTCATCATCGGGGCCGGAATCGCCGGCCTGTCAGCGGCCCACCTGCTCATCCGGGCGGGGCTCGACGTCAGTGTGCTGGAGGCCTCTCCCCGGGTGGGCGGCCGGCTCGCCACCGACGAGGTGGACGGGTTCCGGCTCGACCGGCTCGGCCCGCTCCTCCGCACGTCCTGGCCCGAGCTGACCGGCACTCCGGGGCTCGGCGTCCCGGAGCTGCGGGAGTTCGCGCCGGGCGTCCTGGTTCACAGCGAGGGCCGCCGCCATCTCACCGGCGACATACGGAGCGCGAGGGGCACACTCAAGGCCGTACGCACCCGATCGAGCGCCCCCCGAGCCCCTTGGGCTCCCCGCGCTCCCCGCGTGCTCCGGGCGGCGCAGAGCGCGTACGGGCACGAGCGCGGAGCCCCGGCGCGCGGGGGCGGCCGGGGCGGCGTGGTGACCGGTGCGATCGACCGGGCCCGGCTGGGCGCGGCGCTGTCCCGGCTGGCGGCCACCTCGCAGGCCCGCATCCTGGCCCGCCCGGAGCGGACCGTCGTCGGCGCCCTGCCCGGCGTGGGCCTGCCCGCCCGTACGGTGGACGGCGTCCTGCGCCCCCTGCTCACGGC
Source organism: Streptomyces sp. rh34 (assembly GCF_002551245.1). GTDB lineage: Bacteria > Actinomycetota > Actinomycetes > Streptomycetales > Streptomycetaceae > Streptomyces. Next base: position 696 of record NZ_NTGZ01000276.1, on the reverse strand, counting down.
CCTGCTCAGCGACCCCGCCCTCACCACGTCGAGCCGGTGCGCCGATCTCGCTCTGCGGGACTACGCGCGCGGCGGCCTGTGCGTACCGGCGGGCGGATCGTCCGCGCTGCCGGAGCTGCTGGCGGCCTCGCTGCCGCCGGGCACGGTCCGGACCGGGGTGCATGTGACGGCCGCCGACATCACCTCCGTACGCACCAAGGAGCACGGTGAACTGGGGTGCCGCTCCCTGTTGCTGGCGACCGGTGCCGGGGCCGCGGCCGAGCTGCTGCCCGGTCTGCGGGTGCCGTCCTTCCATCCGGTGACGGTCCTTCACCACACCGCGCCCGCCCCGCCGCCCACGGGCAGGTCGCTGGTGCTGGACGGTGGCCGGTCGGGCCCGGTGGCGTACACCGCGGTGATGAGCGAGGTCGACCCCTCGCGGGCGCCGGAGGGCCGGACGCTGATCACTTCGACGGTGCTCGGGGCCCCGCCGCCGGACCTGGATCGCTCGGTGCGGGCGCAGCTGGCGGCGCTCTACGGCGTGCCGACGGACGGCTGGGAGCTGCTTGCGGCCCATCACGACCCGGAGGCGGTGCCCGCGATGGAGGCCCCGCACGATCCGCGCCGTCCGGTGCGGGTGCTGGCCGGGCTGTATGTGTGCGGTGACCACCGCGACACGAGCACGGTCCAGGGCGCGCTGCGGTCGGGGCGCCGGGC
>NZ_NTGZ01000275.1 GCF_002551245.1 Streptomyces sp. rh34 | reverse complement strand
CCAGCCCGCTCAGAGATGTGTATAAGAGACAGCAGCAGGGCCGGGCCGGTGGGCTCGGCGCCGATGCGGCGGCCGGCCGCCTCCGTCGTACGGTCCAGGACGACGGCCAGCAGCACGATCGGGATGCCCGCGGCGAGCGCGGCGCCGACGTCCACGGACGACAGGGCCTGGTAGACCCGGTCGCCGAGGCCCCCCGCGCCGATCACGGAGGCGATGACGGCCATGGAGAGCGCCATCATGATGGTCTGGTTCAGGCCGAGGAGCAGTTCCTTGCGGGCCAGCGGCAGCCGGGCGCTCAGCAGCCGCTGCCTGCCGGTCGCGCCGAGCGAGGCGACGGCCTCCATGACGCCGGCGTCCGCGCCGCGCAGGCCGAGCGCGGTGAGCCGGGCCATCGGCGGAGCCGCGTACACGACGGTGGCGAGGACGGCTCCGGGGACGCCGATGCCGAAGACCAGTACCACCGGGAGCAGATACGCGAAGGCGGGCAGCACCTGCATGGTGTCGAGGACCGGGCGCAGCAGGCGGAACGTGCGGTCGGACAGCCCGGCCGCCAGGCCGAGGAGCAGCCCGAGCACGACGGAGGCGAGGACGGCGACGACCATCAGCGCGAGCGTCTGCATGGTCGGCACCCACATGCCGAGCAGCCCGCAGACCAGGAACGACGCGGCCGCTGTGAGCGCGAGCCGGATTCCCGCGACGCGCCAGGCGACGGCGGCGGCGAACACGGTGACGCCGGCCCAGCCGAGGGCCAGGAGAACCAGGTAGACACCGCGTACGGACAGCACGACGGCGTTGCTGATGTGGCCGAAGAAGTAGAGGAACAGCGGGTGGCTGTCGCGGTTGGAGACGATCCAGTCCGTCACGTCGCCGAGCGGTGCGGAGAGGTCGGCGGTCAGCGCGTCCGGCCAGACACCACCGCCCCAGCGGCCGTGCACGAGAGGGACGGCCACGACGGCGACGAGCGCGAGCAGCAGGAGCTTCGCGGCGGCCGGACGGTCGCGGAGCGAGGCCAGCGGCCCTCGGCGCGCGCTCCCTTGCACGGGGCGGGCCGGGGTGGCCTGTGCGGTGGCCATCAGAGGGTCACCTCGCGGGAGCCGTCCGGAGCGTCCGGAGCGGCAGGGGTGTCCGGGGTGCCGGTCGCGGAGGTGGGCTCGGTCGCTCGGCCGGGTCCGGTCGTTCCGGCGACGACGTCGAGCAGGCACGCGTGGTCGACGACACCGACGAGCCGGCCGCCGTCCATCACCCGGGCGGCGGGGTCGCCGGAGCGGGAGACCGCTTCGATGGCCTCGTACACGGTGGCGTCGGGGCGTACGGCCGGGCCGCGCTCGCTCTCCCCGGCGAGCGCGGGCCGCATGGCCGTGGCGACGGTGAGGACCTGCTCGCGCGGCACGTCGCGGACGAACTCGCGCACGTAGTCGTCGGCGGGCGAGCCCACGATCTCCTCGGGGGTGCCGAGCTGGACGATGCCGCCGTCACGCATCAGCGCGATCCGGGTGCCCAGGCGCAGTGCCTCGCTGAGGTCGTGGGTGATGAAGACCATGGTGCGGCCCTCCTCGCGGTGCAGCCGGACCACTTCGTCCTGCATCTCGCGGCGGATCAGCGGGTCCAGCGCGCTGAACGGCTCGTCGAAGAGGAGGACGGAGGGGTCGACGGCGAGCGCGCGGGCGAGCCCGACGCGCTGCTGCTGGCCCCCGGAGAGCTGGGACGGGCGGCGGTCTTCCAGACCCGCGAGGCCGACCTTCGCCACCAATTCGGCCGCCTTGGAGCGGCGTTCGGCCTTGCTGAGCCCCTGGATCTCCAGGCCGTAGGCGACGTTGTCCAACACCGTGCGGTGCGGCAGCAGTCCGAAGTGCTGGAAGACCATCGCGGCGCGGTGGCGGCGCAGTTCGCGCAGCCGGGAGCGGTCCATCGCGAGGACGTCCTCGCCGTCGATGGCGAGGGTGCCGCTGGTGGGCTCGATCAGCCGGGTGAGACAGCGCACGAGGGTCGACTTGCCGGAGCCCGACAGGCCCATGACGACGAAGACCTCGCCCTTGCGGACGTCGAAGGAGACGTCGCGTACGGCGGCGGTGCAGCCGGTGGCCTCCCGCAGTTCGGCGGGCGGGAGCGCCGCGTGCTCACCGCCGGGGATCCGGTCGGCCTTGGGTCCGAAGACCTTCCAGAGGTTGCGTACGGAGAACACGGGGTTCTCGTCGGCCTCGGCGTTCCCGGTGGTCTTGAGGGTCTCGGTTCCGGTCATCGGACATCGCCTCCGGTGCTGGTGCTGGTGACCGGCGCGGTGTCACGCGCCTGGTCCGCGAGGAGCTCGGCGCACTTCTCGCCGACCATCAGGACGCCGATCATCGGGTTGACGGCGGGCATGGTCGGGAAGACGGAGGCGTCGGCGATCCGGATGCCCTCAAGGCCCCTGATGCGCAGCTGTGGGTCCACCACGGCCTGCTGGTCGTCGGCCGCGCCCATCCGGCACGTGCCGGCCGGATGGTAGACGGTGTGGGCGACCTTGCGGGCGTACTCGCTGATGTCCTCGTCCGAGGTGACCTCGGGGCCGGGACAGACCTCACGCTTGAGCCAGTGGGCCAGCGGTTCGGTGGCCGCGATCTCCCGGGCGAGCTTGATGCCGTCGACCAGGGTGCGGCCGTCGTGGTCGTCCTCGTCGGTGAAGTAACGGAAGTCCAGGGCCGGCTTGACCTCGGGGTCGGCGCTCGTGAGGTAGAGGCGGCCCCGGCTGCGCGGCTTGGGGATGTTCGGGGTCATCGACACCCCGTGCTCGGGCTTCTCGTAGCCGAGCCGCTCCGGGTTGTCGGTGAACGGGATCTGGTAGAAGTGGAACATCAGGTCCGGACCCCGGGATTCGGGGTCGCGGCGGACGAAGAGTCCCGCGTCGGAGTCCATCGCGGAGTTCTCCGGGATGGGCCCGTCGGTCTCCCAGACAATGACGGACTCGGGGTGGTCGAGCAGGTTCTCGCCGACGCCCGGCAGATCGTGGCGTACGTCGATGCCCAGCGCGGCCAGGTCCTCGCGCGGACCGATCCCGGAGTGCAGCAGCAGCCGGGGCGTGTCCACCGCTCCCGCGCAGACGATGACTTCGCGGGCGGCGCGCAGCAGGATCTCCTCGCCGTCCTTCGTCCGCACGTGTACGCCGGTGGCGCGGGCGCCGTCGAACTCCAGGCGGTAGGCCCACGTCTCCAGGAGGATTTGCAGGTTGGGCCGGTCGCCGGCCTCGATGTGCGGGTGGAGGTAGGCCACCGAGGCGGAGGAGCGCTTGTTGTTCTCGGGGTGGTAGGCGAGGTCGAAGAACCCGACGCCCTCGTGGAACGGCTTGCGGTTGAAGCTGTCCACGCGCGGGACCCCGGCCGCCTGCTGGGCGGCGTCGACGAAGTCGCGGGCGATCGCGTTGCGGTCCTTCTCTTCGACCGGGACGATGTTGTTGCGCAGCTTGGCGAAGTACGGGTCCATCGCGGCCGCGCCCCAGCCCTCGGCGCCGGCCTCGGCCCACTCGTCCCAGTCGCCGGGCAGCGGCTTGAAGCTGATCAGCGTGTTGTGCGAGGAGCAGCCGCCGAGTACCCGGGCCCGGCTGTGCCGGATGTGGGAGTTGCCGCGCGGCTGCTCGGTGGTCGGGTAGTCGTAGTCGAGGTCCCCGCCGAGGAGGCCGAGCCAGCGGCGCAGGGTCAGCACGTCGTCGCGGTCGATGTCGGTGGGGCCGCCCTCGATGACCGTGACGGTGACGTCCGGGTCCTCGGTGAGCCGGGAGGCGATGACCGATCCGGCGGTGCCGCCGCCGACGATCACGTAGTCGGCCACGGGGCCGTCGGGGACTGCGGTACTGCGGGGGGTGGAAGGCATCGGTCACTGCTCCTTCTGCAAGGTTCGTGCGTGTACGTGGTGCTGCGAACAGCCGGACGGGACCGGGCGCCTCCAGGAGCGGAGCCCGGCCCCCGCAGGCGTCAGCCGGCGAACCACCGCTGGGGGCGCGGGTTGAGGTTCTGGTAGATGTGCTTGGACTCGCGGTACTCGGCGAGCCCCGCCGGGCCGAGCTCGCGGCCCGTGCCGGACTTCCCGAAGCCGCCCCACTCGGCCTGCGGCAGGTAGGGGTGGTAGTCGTTGATCCAGACGGTGCCGTGGCGCAGCCGTCCGGCGACCCGGCGGGCCCGGCCCGCGTCGGTCGTCCAGACGGCGCCGGCGAGTCCGTAGTCGGTGTCGTTGGCCAGCGTGATGGCCTCTTCCTCGGTGCGGAAGGTCTCGACGGTGAGAATCGGGCCGAAGGTCTCCTCGCGGACCACCCGCATCTCGCGGTGGCAGCCGTCGAGGACGGTCGGCCGGTAGAAGTAGCCGCCCTCGGGCCGTACGTCGCTGGGCTCCGGGCGTTCGCCGCCGGCCCGGACGATCGCGCCCTCCTCGCGGGCGGAGGCGACGTACGCCTCGACCTTGGCGAGCTGCTGGGCGGAGACGAGGGGGCCGCACTCGACGCCCTCCAGGGTGCCCCGGCCGAGGCGGATGGCGTCGGCGCGGCGGGCCAGCTCGGTGACGAACCGCTCGCTGACCGAGTCCTGGACGATCAGGCGGGCCCCGGCGGAGCAGACCTGGCCGCTGTGGAAGAACGCGGCGTTCAGTGCCTGGTCGACGGCGGTGTCGAAGCCTTCCGCGGTGGCGCAGGCGTCGGCGAAGACCACGTTGGGGTTCTTGCCGCCCAGCTCCAGGGCGACCTTCTTCACGGTCGGCGCGGCGGCCTGGGCCACCTTCGTACCGCTGGCGAGGCCGCCGGTGAAGGAGACCAGGTCGACGTCGGGGTGCTCGGAGAGCCGGGCGCCCACCGGATCGCCCGCGCCGGTGACGAGGTTGGCCGCGCCGTCGGGAAGACCCGCTTCGGAGAGCAGCCGGATCAGGTGGACGGTGGAGAGCGGGGTGACCTCGCTGGGCTTGAGCACGAAGGTGTTGCCTGCGGCGAGAGCCGGGGCGATCTTCCAGCTGGCCTGGAGGAGGGGGTAGTTCCAGGGGGCGATCAGGGCGCAGACGCCGACGGGCTCGTGGACGACGATGCTGTGGACCTCGGGGTCGCCCGCGTCGACGACCCGGCCGCCGCTCTCGTTCATCACGAGGTCGGCGAAGTAGCGGAAGGCGTCTCTCACGTCGTCGACGTCGACCCGGCCCTCTTCGAGGGTCTTGCCGGTGTCGCGGCTCTCGGTGATCGCGATCTCCTCGCGGTCCCGCTGGAGCAGCTCGGCCACCCGGCGCAGCAGTCCGGCCCGCTCGGCGACGGGCTTGTGGGGCCAGGGGCCGTCGTCGAAGGCGCGCCGCGCCGCCGCGATCGCCGCATCGGCGTCCTCGGCCCCGCCTTCCGCGACGACGGCCAGGACCGTGGCGTCGGCGGGGTCGATGACCTCGCGCGTCGCGCCGGATCCGGCGGCCCGCCAGGTGCCGTCGATGTGGATGGTTTTGAGCGCCGACATGTCGATTTTCGCCTTCCGTGCCTGAAATGCCCCCTCCGGATCGGTCGGGGCGTGCTGCGCGGTGAACCGGGGTACCGCCGCACCAGCGGCCTGGACCCCTCCCCGGTCCGGCGGAATGTATGCCGAGAAATTCACGCAGAGTGATGCTCCTCACGCGAGGAGGACTCCCCGAGAGGCTCCCCCGAGGCTCGGTAGGGGCGGTCCGGTGCTGGTCAGGCGCGTGGTTGTGGGGCGGCCAGCCGGTGCGCGGCGCGCTCCCACACCTCCGGCCCCTCCCCCGCGACAGCGGCGGCGAACCGCTCCGGGCGGGCGAGGAGCCGCCGGTGGCCGGGGTGGAGCGCGGTGTGCGCCAGCAGCCAGCCCGCCAGCGGATGGGGATCTCCCGGCGCCTCGGCCCCGCGCTCCCGGTACGCCACCCGCGCCGCCGCGGCCTCCCCCCGGACCAGCAGCACATCGGCGCGGACCGGTTCCGTGGCCCCCGGAGGCACGCAGCGGCCGACGGCGACCGACGCGACGTCCGAAGCGGTGGCCGAAGCGACGTCCGACACGATGTCCGTCGCGATGTCCGGAACGGTGAAGGCTGCCATGCTGTCGGGCGGACTGTCCGGCGCGATGTCCGGGCGGAGGTAGAGCGCGCCCCGCACGTCCTGCCAGTGCGTGCGTTCCGGGGCGGGGACGAGCAGGGGCTGCCGTACGGGCGGCAGAGCCCCCGTTCGCAGCGCCGCCGCCAGCCCGGCACGCTCCTCGTCCGCGCACCGCAGATTGCGCAGCCGCCATTCGACCCGGTGACCCGTGGCCGCCGCACGGGCCCGTGCCACGGCCCGCCCGTCCACCGGTTCGCGCAGCCAGCCGTCGACGGTGCGCGTGAGCCCGGCGACCAGCCGGCGGCCGGGCCCGGTGAGTGCGGCGCGGGTCGCCAGGGTCCGCAGGACCGTACGGGTCTGGATGCGGCGGAGCGCGAACCGGAAGGGCGCCAGGTCCAGCGGATCTGCCACCCGGTCCCCGATCCGGTCCCGCCAGAATCCGGCGACGCCGACGAACGCGTACGCCCCGTGGAGAAGCCCCGGCAGATGACGCGGGTCCGGGCGCCACGGGGCGTAGTGCTCCTCCTCGCGATCGTCGTCGAGCATCGCGAAGAGGTGCAGCAGCGCCCCCAGTTTGCTGTGCTGGAACTCGTGGACCATCGTCTCCGCGAGCGCCGCGCCGTCCGGGGGCCGGGCCACCACCATGGAGCCGAACGCGTCGGCGGTGGAGGCGCTGAGCCCCGCGACGGGTCCGGGTCGTAACCGTCCGGGCCAGGGCACGATGCGCCTGATCTCCTCGGGACGCATCGTGCCCGGCCCCGTGCCGGGGGAACGCGAGCCAGGGGCGGAAGCGGGGTCGAGCAGGGCGACCGCCTCGGCGAAGAGGCTCCGCCAGGTGCCGAGTTCGCGTGGTGTGAGTCGGCGGGGCGGGATCGGGTGGTCGAGGTCGCGGTACGGATCGGTGTCGTCGAGGGCGACCTCGGGCCCGCCCGTCCGGACCGGTAGCCGGTGCGTCGGCCACCACAGGGCGCTCTGCGGCGCGGTGAGCGGCCGCACGGTCAGCGCCGTCGCCCCGGTGCCCCGTCCGGTCGGGGCGAGGAGTAACTCCCCCTCCCGGACACGCGCGTGGACCGGCTGGAAGCCCAGCAGCGGGATGCCCGGCAGCCGGGCGAGGCCGAGCGTCGGCAGGGCCACCGCGCCCTCCCTCGCGGGCACGACCAGCTCGGCGGCCGTCCCGGCCGTCACCGCGGCCACCAGGGCGACGCCGGCCAGGTGTCCGGCGTCCACCCACAGCGGAGGGCCGGCCGAGGTACCGTGCAAGCGGCGCAGTGTGTGGGCGAGCCAGCTCCCCACCTGCGGACTCAGCAGCAACTCCTCGACACAGCCCGGCCTTCGGGCCTCGGCGCGTTCGACAGCCCGCCAGGTGACGCCCAGGTCGACGGGGCCGAGCAGAGCGGGCCGCTCCTCCAGCCGGCACAACAACTCGCGGAGCAGGACCAGGCGTCGGGCCCGCTCGCCCTCCGCGAGGAAGCCGAGGGCCGCCACCGACCCACCGCCCGAGGCGAGTTCGTCGAACCAGTGGCCGGGCATCCGCATCGGTCCGTGCACCCGCGCTCCTTCGTCGTGGTCCCGACGCGGCCCGCCGGGTGCCGTTCCCGGGAGGGCCGCACAGCGCTCAGTCGGCGAGACCGCCGGGAGGACCGCCGCCGGACAGCGTGCTGGTGCGCGCTCTTCGGATCTCCTCCAGCAGACGCCGGCCGGGAGCGGGAGCGAGGGCGCGCACGGTGGCGACGCCCACCTCCGCGAGATCCGCCACATCGGACTCCAGGTAGTCGGCCGGATCACCGGCCGATGCCGTCTGCTGCAAGGCCTTCTCCCCCTTTTCGGTCCGGCGGCACACCATGCCACCCGTCCCTTCCCATCATGACGAACGGGTGGCCTTCCGGAAACCCGTGCGATCACGCCGTACGATCACGGGCCCGGCGGACCGGTCCGGCCCTCGGCCAGGAACTCCCGCAGGGCTTCCTCCAGTTCGGCGCCCCTGCCGGCATCGTCGTCCAGCAGCGTGACGGCCCGGTAGAGGTCCCAGGGCCCCTCCGGGCGCCGCCGCAACGTCCGCAGAATGCCCAGGACGTCCGTACGGGGCACCGCGTGCCGCGGCATGCGCGCCACCAGGACCGGGTCCAGCTCCGCGACCATCGTCTGGCGTTCGTCCCGGTCGCTCATCAGCGGATAGGCGAGGAGCGCTTCGACCACCCGGAGCAGCCCGCCGCCCGTTCGCTCGGGTCCCGAGCGAACTCCGTTCGCCCGCGCCGGTGCCGCCGGACGGTCGGGAAGGTACTCCGCGTGTCCGGGGCGGTGCAGCTGGAGGGTGGGGAGCTGGGCGTGGCTCCCCTCGGCGCGCAGCCGGTCGAACCGGTTCCGGACGGCCGCGAAGAGCGCCTCCGGGTCGGGAGCCGGACCGCCGGGCAGGGCGGCCAGCTCGCGCAGGAGGATGTCCGAGAATACGCCCAGGCCGCGCACGGGATCGTTGGCGGCGCGCTGCCCCCGGTCGGCGGCCAGCAGCACGTTCTGCCGGTGCACCCGCAGTCGCTGCCCGGCGGGGAGGCTCCCGTCCGGGATCGTGACGGCCGGGCGGTGGCGCTCCTCGAAGGTCTGGCAGGCGTCCACCACCCAGTTCTGCTCCGCGAACCCGGGCAGGACGTCGCTGCTCAGGCGGCGGCGGGCGGACTCCAGGTCGATGTTGCGCCGGTCGGCGTCCGTGGCGTCGGCGCAGTAGAGCCGCAGGTGTTCGTCCCGGTCCAGGACACCGTGCCCGCCCCACCAGACCCAGAGCACGTCCCCCTGGCGGGCGGGCAGTTCGTGGACCAGGACCCGCCGCAGGGTCTCGTGGTCGGCGGCGCGATGGCCGGCGACCGCCGCCGTCCCCTCCGCCGGGGCGAGGTGCAGCAGGATGTTGGCGTCCGGCACGCCCGTGGACCGCAGCCAGTCCCGGAAGCGCAGTGCGTCGCGGACCGGCCCCGGCAGCGTCCAGCGCGGTCCCGCCGCATAGGCCTCGACGCCGACGACGAGCGCCACCACGCGTGCCGGGTCGACACCGCCCGCGCTCACGGCAGCCGCTCCGCGATGGCGCGGTAGACGACCGGATCGGTCCAGTAGGCGCTGTGGGCCGCGGGGAACGGCTGCCGGTTGTCGGTCGCGACGTCCACGGCCCGGTCGGGGAACAGCGGTGCCGCGGCGAAGCCGAGCAGGTCGCGGCGGTCGTGGATGTTCAGCCAGCCGGGGACATGGGCGGGCAGCGGCTCCGGGTGGTCGAGGTGGGGCAGCGCCCCCGTCTCGTACAGGAACGGCCCCTGCGAGCCCACCGTGACCAGCAGCCGGACGCCGGGCAGCGGGGCCTCGATCAGGGTGTCCAGGGCGATGATCCCGCCGAGGCTGTGTCCGAGCAGGACGACCGGGGGCTCCACGGCGGCGACCAGCTCCCGCAGGGCGGCGCGCAGGGGGCCGCCGCGGACGAGGAACGTCAGCACGTCCCCGGCCGCCGGGTGGGCGGCCCCGGTGAGGGCGCGACGGCGGCGCACCGC
>NZ_NTGZ01000274.1 GCF_002551245.1 Streptomyces sp. rh34 | reverse complement strand
AGATGTGTATAAGAGACAGGTGTAGACCGTGCCCTCCAAGTGGTCGCACTCGTGCTGGAGGCACCGGGCGAACCATCCGGTCCCTGCGATCCGGACCGGCTCGCCGGTCATCGTCAGCCCCTCGACGACCGCGTGGTCGAAGCGTTCCGTGCCCGCTTCCAGACCGGGAAGTGACAGACAGCCCTCCGGTCCGCGTACGGTGAGTCCGTCCGCCTCGACCAGTTCGGGATTGACCACGTGTCCCAGATGGCGGACATCGTCGTCGTCCGGGCAGTCGTAGACGAACACCTTGAGCGGGACGCCGACCTGATTGGCGGCGAGCCCGACACCCTGTGCGGCGTACATCGTGGCGAACATGTCCTCGACCAGCCTCGCCAGCGACGGGCCGAAGTCCGTGACGTCCTCGCAGGCGCGGTGGAGCAACGGGTCGCCGAGCAGACTCATCTCACGGACGAGTCCGGAACTGCCGGGGATCGGGCGGTTTCGCATGGCGGCAAGCGTACGTTCCGCCGGGGCCGGGGGGTTCCCGTGGTGCCGCGGTGCGGTCGCCGCGCCGGACATCGATAGGCTGGGCGCGGACCGATGCAAGGAGGATCTAGGACGATGGCAGGCAACACGGAGCCGTTGTCGCCGCGGGCCAAGCTGGCCGTGACGGCGGGCAAGGCCGCGGCGGCGGTGTCACGCGCCGCGGGGCGGGGCAGCGGATCGGTGATCGGCGGCCGGGTGGCGCTCAAACTCGACCCCGACCTGCTGGGGCGGCTGGCGCAGCACCTGGACGTGATCCTCGTGTCGGCGACGAACGGCAAGACGACCACCACGCGGCTGATCGCCGAGGCACTGCGGGCCGCTGGGCCCGTCGTGTCGAACGCGCTCGGCGCGAACATGCCCGCGGGCATCACCTCGGCGCTGGCCGGCGGCTCGGACGCGAAGTTCGGCGTGATCGAGGTCGACGAGAAGTATCTGGCGGGTGTCGCGCGCGACACCACGCCCAAGGCGATCGCCCTGCTCAACCTCTCGCGCGACCAGCTGGACCGCGCGGCGGAGACCCGGATGATGGCCGAGCAGTGGCGCGAGGGCCTCTCCGGTTCGAAGGCCGTGGTCATCGCGAACGCGGACGACCCGCTGGTCGTCTGGGCGGCCTCCTCCTCGCCCAACGTGGTGTGGGTGGCGGCCGGTCAGGCGTGGAAGGACGACGCCTGGTCCTGCCCGTCCTGCGGCGGTGTGATGCAGCGCCCGGGCGACGACTGGTTCTGCGGGCAGTGCGGCTTCCGCCGCCCCGCCCCGAGCTGGGCGCTGAACGGCGACTACGTCCTGGACCCGCACGGTTCGGCGTGGCCGATCCACCTCCAGCTGCCGGGCCGCGCGAACAAGGCGAACGCCACCAGTTCCGCCGCCGTCGCCGCCGTCTTCGGGGTGCCGCCGCAGGTCGCGCTGGAGCGGATGTACCAGGTGCAGGCGGTGGCCGGACGCTACGACGTCGTCACCTTCCAGAACCGTGAGCTGCGTCTGCTGCTGGCGAAGAACCCGGCCGGCTGGCTGGAGACGTTCTCGCTGATCGACCCGCCGCCGACGCCGGTGATCCTCTCGGTGAACGCGCGCGGCGCGGACGGCACGGACACCTCCTGGCTGTGGGACGTGGACTACACGCAGCTGGCGGGTCACCCGATCTTCGTGCTCGGCGACCGGAAGCTGGACCTCGCGGTCCGCCTCGAAGTGGCCGGTCTCGACTTCCGGGTCTGCGAGACGCTCGACGAGGCCGTGCAGTACGCGCCGCCCGGCCGCATCGAGGTCATCGCCAACTACACCGCCTTCCAGGATCTGCGCCGTCGTGTCGGCAACTGACCCCGGCCCCGGCCACCTCCGGAGAGGACGAAGCATGAGCAACAACGGTCTGCGTCTGGTCTGGGTCTACCCCGACCTGCTCAGCACCTACGGCGACCAGGGCAACGCCCTGGTCGTGGAGCGGCGTGCCCGGCAGCGCGGCCTGGACGTGCAGCGCGTCGACGTGCGCAGCGACCAGCCGGTGCCGACGTCCGGCGACATCTATCTGATCGGCGGCGGTGAGGACCGGCCGCAGCGCCTCGCGGCCGAGCGGCTGCGCCGCGACGGCGGCCTGAGCCGGGCCGCGTCCAACGGCGCGATCATCTTCTCGGTCTGCGCGGGCTACCAGATCCTCGGGCACGAGTTCGTCAACGACCTCGGCGAGCGCGAGGCCGGACTCGGTCTGCTCGACGTGGTCTCCACCCGCGGCGAGGGCGCGCGGTGCGTCGGCGACGTACTGGCGGACATCGACCCGCACCTCGGGCTGCCGCCGCTGACCGGGTTCGAGAACCACCAGGGCGTCACCCATCTCGGCCCGACGGCTCGGCCGCTGGCCCGGGTGCAGTTCGGCCGGGGCAACGGCACCGGGGACGGCACGGAGGGCGCGTACAACGACACGGTCTTCGGGACGTACATGCACGGCCCCGTGATGGCCCGCAATCCGCAGATCGCCGATCTGCTGCTGAAGCTGGCCCTCGACGTGAACGCGCTGCCGCCCACCGACGACCGCTGGTACGACGCGCTGCGCGCCGAGCGGATCGCCTCGGCGACCCAGCCCGCCTGAGGCTCTTTCCGCTCGCTTGAGCGGTGTCCGTCTGAGGCGTTTTCCGCTCGCCTGAGCGGAGTCCAGCAGGCGGACTGCCGGTTCGGTCCCGCCACCCTGCGCCGGTAGGGTGGCGGGGATCCAACCGGACGACGTGGTCCGGTCGTCGACTTAACGTTGCAAAGGTTTCCGGGCCATGCGCATTGGCGTACTCACCTCCGGCGGCGACTGCCCCGGCCTCAACGCCGTCATCCGTTCCGTCGTGCACCGCGCGGTGGTGGACCACGGCGACGAGGTCATCGGCTTCCACGACGGCTGGAAGGGCCTGCTGGAGTGCGACTACCGCAAGCTCGACCTTGACGCGGTGGGCGGCATCCTGGCCCGCGGCGGCACGATCCTCGGTTCCTCCCGGGTCCAGCCCGCGCATCTGCGCGACGGCGTGGAGCGCGCCCGCGGCCATGTCGCGGACCTGGGCCTGGACGCCATCATCCCGATCGGCGGCGAGGGCACCCTCAAGGCCGCGAACCTCCTCTCCGAGGCCGGTCTCCCGATCGTGGGCGTCCCCAAGACCATCGACAACGACATCGCCTCCACCGACGTCACCTTCGGCTTCGACACCGCCGTCGGCGTCGCCACCGAGGCGCTGGACCGGCTCAAGACCACTGCCGAGTCGCACCAGCGGGTGCTGATCGTCGAGGTCATGGGCCGGCACACCGGCTGGATCGCCCTGCACTCCGGCATGGCCGCCGGCGCCCACGCCATCGTGGTGCCCGAGCGTCCCTTCGACATCGACGAGCTGACCGAGCTGGTCGGCAAGCGCTTCTCGGCGGGCAAGAAGTTCGCCATCGTGGTGGTCGCCGAGGGCGCCAAGCCGCGTGAGGGCTCCATGCAGTTCGAGCAGGGCGTCAAGGACATCTACGGTCACGAGCGGTTCGCCGGGGTGGCCACGCAGCTCTCCGGGGAGCTGGAGCAGCGGCTCGGCAAGGAGGCCCGCCCGGTCATCCTCGGCCACGTCCAGCGCGGCGGCACGCCCACCGCGTACGACCGGGTCCTGGCGACCCGGTTCGGCTGGCACGCGGTGGAGGCGGCGCACCGGGGCGAGTTCGGGATGCTGACCGCGCTGCGCGGCACCGACATCGTGATGGTCCCGCTGGGCGAGGCCGTCGAGACGCTGAAGACGGTCCCCGCCGAGCGGTACGCCGAGGCGGAGTGCGTGCTCTAGAACACCTCGTCAGGACACGTCGTCCAGAACTGCCCCCGGCCGCAACCGCGGCCGGGGGCAGTTCTACTCTGGACCGGACAACCGGCACGAAACGGGGACGTGTCCCCATCGGGAGCGAACAGATGGATCACAGCGGGCACGGCATGAACATGGACCTGCCGCCGTTCACGCTGGGGCGGGGGCTGGAGCTCTCCGTCGACCCGTTCTTCCTGACCGGCTGCTTCCTGGCGCTCGCCCTGTACGGGTACGGCGTGGTGCGGCTGCGGCGGCGCGGGGACGGCTGGCCGGTGAACCGGATCGTGTTCTTCACCGTGGGCGTGCTGAGCATCGCGCTGGTGATGTGCACCAAGCTCAACGACTACGGCATGGTCATGTTCAGCGTGCACATGGTGCAGCACATGGTGATCAGTATGCTGTCGCCGATCCTGCTGCTGCTCGGCGCTCCGGTGACGCTGGCGCTGCGCGCGCTGCCGCCGGCCGGGCGGGGGCGGACCGGGCCGCGCGAACTGCTGCTGAAGCTGCTGCACAGCCGGTACATGAAGATCATCTCGCATCCGGTGTTCACGATCCCGCTGTTCATCGCGAGCCTCTACGCGCTGTACTTCACGCCGATCTTCGACTTCCTGATGGGCTCGAAGCCGGGCCACATCGGCATGATGGTGCACTTCCTCGCGGTCGGCCTGGTCTTCTTCTGGCCGATCATGGGCGTGGACCCGGGCCCGCACCGACCCGGCTATCTGATGCGGATGCTGGAACTGTTCGCCGGGATGCCCTTCCACGCGTTCTTCGGGATCGCGCTGATGATGGCGTCGACGCCGATGGTGGAGACGTACAAGAACCCGCCGGCCTCGCTCGGCATCGACGCTCTGAGCGACCAGAACTGGGCGGGCGGCATCGCGTGGGCGTTCAGCGAGATCCCCTCCGTGCTGGTGCTGATCGCGCTGGTTTTCCAGTGGTACCGCTCCGAGCAGCGCACCGCCCGGCGCACGGACCGGGCTGCGGACCGCGACGGTGACAAGGAGCTGGCGGCGTACAACGCCTATCTCGCGTCTTTGCAGGCGCGCGGACAGTAGCGCGGAGGGCGCGTACGGGGTGACCATGGGGACAACGGCCGCGCGGCCGACGAGGAGCGTGCGCGCATGTCCGGATCGACGAAGACCATGGGATACATGACCGGCGGGGCACTGATCGCGGTGACCGCGTACACGGTGGCGCTGGGAAGCAGTGGCTGGCTCTGGTTCGGCTGGGTGGTGCTGGGGCTGTGCACCCTCGGCATGCTGGCCACACAGGACACCTGACCGTCACGGCGGGTGACCAGGCCTGACGGGCCGGGAGGCGGGTACGAGTCGGGGGACCGGTTCGCCACGGTCGCGTGCTGGTGCCGGGGGCCTGCGCTGCAGGCCCCCGGCACCAGCATGATCCAGAACAGGCCTGAGCCGCCCCGGCAGAGCGAGGTGCACCCGCAAGGTGTTCTATTACATCCTGAAATATGTCGTGCTGGGACCCGTACTGCGGCTGCTGTTCCGGCCCCGGACCGAGGGCCTGGAGAACATTCCTACGGGCGGCGCGGCGATCGTCGCGGGCAACCACCTCTCCTTCTCCGACCATTTCCTGATGCCGGCCATCATCAAGCGCCGCATCACCTTCCTCGCGAAGGCCGAGTACTTCACGGGCCCGGGGATCAAGGGCCGGCTCACCGCGGCCTTCTTCCGCAGCGCGGGCCAGATCCCGGTGGACCGGTCCGGCAAGGACGCCGGGCAGGCGGCCATCCGCGAGGGGCTCGGCGTCCTGGGCAAGGGCGAGCTGCTGGGGATCTATCCGGAGGGCACCCGCTCGCACGACGGCCGGCTCTACAAGGGCAAGGTCGGGGTCGCGGTGATGGCGATCACCGCGCAGGTCCCGGTGGTTCCCTGCGCCATGGTCGGCACCTTCGAGATCCAGCCGCCCGGCCAGGTCGTGCCGAAGATCAAACGGGTCGCGATCCGCTTCGGCGAACCGCTGGACTTCTCCCGCTACGCGGGCATGGAGAACCAGAAGGCCGCGATCCGGGCCGTGACGGACGAGATCATGTACGCGATCCTCGAACTCTCCGGCCAGGAGTACGTGGACGAGTACGCGGCCAAGGTGAAGGCGGCCGAGCAGGAGGCCGCGCCGCCGAGGAAGTTCCCCAAGCTGCGACGCTGAGCGCGAATACGCCACCGGCAGAGCACCCTCGTCCCGGCGGGCCCGCTCCCCTAGCGTCGGGATCATGAGCAGAGGACACGCATGGGTGCTGGGTGCGACGGGCCAGATCGGGCGGGCCGCGGTGCGGGCGCTGGCCGCGGACGGCTGGGAGGTCACCGCGGCCTCGCGCGGCGGCGGCCGGGACGTGGGGTGGGACGCAGGGGTCCGGGCGGTGGCGCTCGACCGGGACGAGGAGGGGGCGCTCGGCCGGGCGCTGGGCGACGGCTGTGACGTGCTGGTCGACATGGTGGCGTTCGACGGCGCGCACGCCCGGCAGTTGACGGGACTGGCCGGCCGGATCGGATCGGCCGTCGTGATCTCCAGCGGGGCGGTGTACGAGGACGACCGGGGCCGCAGCTTCGACACGCAGGCTTCGATCGACGGTTTCCCCCGCTATCCGGTGCCGCTGTCGGAGACCCAGCCCACGGTGGCGCCGGGGGACGCCACGTACGGGACGCGGAAGATCCTGCTGGAGCGGGAGCTGCTGGCGGCGGGCGACGCACTGCCGGTGACGCTGCTGCGCGCGGGCGCGGTCCACGGTCCGTACTGCCGCACCCCGCGCGAGCTGTTCGTGGTGAAGCGGCTGCTCGACGGGCGCCGGCGCCGGGTGTTCGCGTACGGCGGGGAGAGCCGCTTCCATCCGGTCCATGTGTCCAACGCGGCGGAGCTGATCCGGCTGGCCGCCCGACGGCCGGGATCCCGTGTGCTGAACGCGGCGGACCCCGAGGCGCCCACGGTGGCGGAGATCGCGTCGGCGATCGACGACGTGCTCGGGCGGGAGACGGAGACGGTGCTGGTCGACGGCGCTTCCCCGGAGGGACATGTCGGTGTGACACCGTGGAGCGGCGCCCACCCCGTGGTCTACGACATGACGGCCGCCGAGGAGCAGCTCGGGTACCGCCCGGTGACCGGGTACGTGGAGTCGCTGCCGGAAACGGTCGAGTGGCTCGCCGGAGAGCTGGCGGAGCGCGACTGGCGGGAGGCGTTCCCCAAGATGCTGCGCAATTACGGCGCATGGCTCTTCGACTACGCGGCGGAGGACGCCTGGCTGGAGGCGTACGACCGGGGGCGGCGCTGAGCGGCCCCCGGTCGGGCGTCTCCTGGGTGATCTACGGCTTCGGTGCGGCGTGCGGGGCGCACGTCACATCGCGCCGGTCGGTCCTCCCGGTGAGCAGGTAGGTGTCCACCCGCTCGTTGACGCAGGGGTTGACCAGTCCGGTGACGCCGTGGGACCCGGCGTCCTTCTCGGTGATGAGCCGCGAGCCCTTGAACCGCTTGTGCAGCTCGACGGCGCCCTGGTACGGGGTGGCGGCGTCGCGGGTGGACTGCACGATGAGGACCGGCGGCAGGCCCTTGCCGGTCCTGACGTCCAACGGAGTCTGCTGCTTGGCCGGCCAGGTGGCGCAGGGCAGGTTCATCCAGGCGTTGGCCCACGTCATGAACGGGTACTTCTCGTGGAGCCGGGTGTTGTCCCGGTCCCAGGTACGCCAGTCGGTGGGCCACTTGGCGTCGGCGCACTCGACGGCGTTGTAGACCGCGTTGCCGTTCTCGGCGGCGGCGTTGCCCGCGAGGTCGCTCATGTCGGGGGCGGCGGCGTCGACCAGGGCCTGGGTGTCACCGGCCCGGTAGGCGCTCCAGGTCTTGGCGGTGGGGGCCCAGGCGGAGTCGTAGTACGGCGCGCCCTGGAAGAAGCCGATGAGTTCGGCGGGCCCGACGACGCCCCCGATGGGCTTCTTCTTGGCGGCGGCCCGCAGCTCCAGCCAGGCCTTCTCGACCTTCTGCGGGGTGTCGCCGATGCCGTAGACGGAGTCGTGCTTCGCGACCCATGCCTTCCAGTCGTCCCAGCGCGTCTGGAAGGCGATGTCCTGGTTGAGGTTCGCCCGGTACCAGATGTTCTTCCGCGACGGGTCGACCACGCTGTCGACGACCATGCGCCGGACGTGGGTCGGGAAGAGCGTGCCGTAGACGGCGCCCAGGTAGGTGCCGTAGGAGACGCCGAGGAAGTTGAGCTTCTTCTCCCCGAGCGCGGCCCGGATGACGTCCAGGTCGCGTGCCGTGTTGGGCGTCGTCATGTGCGGCAGCATCGCGCCGCTGCGCTCGCCGCACCCCTCGGCGTACTCGCGGGCCAGCTTGCGCTGGGCACGCTTGTCCGCCTCGCTGTCGGGAACCGGGTCGGCCTTGGGGGCCTTGACGAACTCCTGCGGGTCGACACAGGAGATCGGGGCCGAGTGTCCGACGCCGCGCGGGTCGAAGCCGACGAAGTCGTACGCCTTCGCGGTCTTCGTCCAGAGCGGGTTCTTGGCCGTGACCCGGGCGGGGAAGCGCAGTCCCGAACCGCCGGGGCCGCCCGGGTTGTAGAGCAGTGCGCCCTGGCGCTCGCCCTTCGTGCCGGTACTGACGTGCCGGTCGACGGCGAGCTTGATCTTCTTGCCGTTCGGCCTGGCGTAGTCGAGCGGCACGGTCACCCAGCCGCACTGGATGGGGGCGGCGAGGCCCCAGTCCTCCGGGCAGTCCTTCCAGTCGATCCCGGTGTCCGCGGCCCGGTGCGCCGCGACGGCGACCCCGCGTGCCTCCGCGTCGCCCCGGCCGTGATGGCGGCCGTCGGCACTGGCGGCGGGTGCGGCCATGGCCCCCGCTATGAGCGTGCCCGCGACGAGAGCCCCGGCCGAACCGAGCATCGTTGTACGTCTCACGTGGAACCTCCCCCTTCATCCGATCCGCCGCCGGAGGCGGCGTGGTCATCGGTACGTCGCGGGGATCCTTTCGTCAGTGGGGCGCCCGGGGCCAGGGCGTACGCCTGTTTCTTTACCGAACCCATAACCGGTGAAGAAGGTTCGCTGAGCGGACTCAGCCGGTGTGCCCCGTCTTCAGCCCGTCCAGCAGCCCGCGCATCGCGTCGTCCAGGATCCCGCGCAGCAGGCGGGCGTCGGCGGCCACGGCGGTCACCAGGACAGCGGGGCCGGCGAGCGGGGTGAGCGCGGCGGTGGGGCCGAGGAGACGCGCGTGGAGCGGGGCACCCTCGAAGACCGGGTCGGCGAGGAGCAGTTGGCCGACGGCCCGGTGGCCGCCGAGGACGGCGGGGCCGTCCCAGCCGCCGGGGGCGCCGGGCCCGTAGGCCAGTTGCTGGTCCAGGAGCGGGCGGCCCGCCCGGTGGAGGGTGAGCCGGGTGGTGAGCGCACCGGTGGGCTCGCCGTGCCGGCCGAGGATCTGCTCCTCGCGCAGCAGCAGGCGCCCGGTGGGGGCGAGTCGGATCCGGGTGGTCATGCGCAGGTCGCTGCCGCGGGCGGAGACGAGCTGTTCGGGGAGCCAGTGCAGCACGGCCCCCTCCCCCACGCCCAGGTCCACGGTGTACGTGGACGGTCCGGTGTCCGCCCGTGGGCCGGGCAGGGCTACGGTGGCCGCCGCCGAGTCCACGGTGAGGCGCGCCCCGTCCGCGATGTCCGCCTCGATCGCCAGCCGGTCGCCGTTCAGCGGGGCGCTCATCGCGCCGACGACGGTGACCCGGGCGTACGTGGCCCGCGGCGAGCGGGTGCGGCGCAGGGCGAGCGGCCCGTCGCTCTCCAGGACGGGCAGGGC
>NZ_NTGZ01000273.1 GCF_002551245.1 Streptomyces sp. rh34 | reverse complement strand
CCACGGATCGACGCCGAGCCCGACCGGTGCGAGCCCCGCCGCGCCGAGCGAGGCGCGGACCGCCGCCAGATCGGCCGCGGTGGTGTCGACGCACTCCATGAGGGAGCCGGCCGGCTGCGAGCTGAGCTCCAGCTGCCCGCCCGGCTCGAATGTCAGCGCCGCGCTCAGCGGCAGCGCACGGACCGCCTCGACGGCGCTGTCCAGCCGTTCCCGGCCGATCGGAAGATCAGGTCGTTCCCGGTCGTGGATGAGCCATTCGAGTTCCACCCCGACGGTTCGAGGAGGGCCCGTCTTGAAGCAAATGCCGCGCAGTAAATCCTCTGCCCCGCTCTCGTCGAGGGGGGCGGCGTCCGGGCGCGAGCCGGTTGCGCCGGGAATGTCCAAGCCCATGAGGGC
Source organism: Streptomyces sp. rh34 (assembly GCF_002551245.1). GTDB lineage: Bacteria > Actinomycetota > Actinomycetes > Streptomycetales > Streptomycetaceae > Streptomyces. Next base: position 9,269 of record NZ_NTGZ01000273.1, on the reverse strand, counting down.
CTCCTTCTCAGCTGCGTACCTACCAGCCAAACCCGTACCCGGAGATCGCACAAGGGTGCCCCCGGGTCGGGAAAATACGGTTGCGCCCAGGCCGGGTTCCCCATCAGCATGCCCCGTATGCACCACACGGGGGAGCGCCGGTGAGCGCGCGGCTGCGCGGTATCGCGCGCGGGACGGAAGCGGTCGTCGAGGCCGGGAGATATCACAACGCGGCAGGTCAGGTGGTGTCCATCGAACGAGCCGTGACCGCCGCGCTGTCCGGAACCAGGCTCTACGGACCGGACCCGGTGCCCGTCGCCGCCCTGGACACCGACCGCACCCCGCGCATCGAGGTCACCGGCGAGAGCAGCCTCGCCGCGGCCCGCCGGATGACCGGCGAGGGACCCGGCCGGGTCGCCGTCCTCAGCTACGCCTCGGCCCGCAACCCCGGCGGCGGCTACCTCAACGGCGCGCAGGCCCAGGAGGAGGCCCTGTGCCGAGGCTCGGCCCTCCACGCGACCCTGCTGCGCGCCCCCGAGTACTACGCGCACCATCGCGCCGAACGCAGCGCCTTCTACACCGACCGGGTGATCCACTCGCCCGGGGTGCCGGTCTTCCGCGACGACCGCGGCGCGTTCCTGGACGCCCCGTACACCGTCGGATTCCTCACCTCGCCCGCGCCCAACGCCGGGGTGATCCAGCGGCAGACCCCCGAGGAGGCCCACCGCGTCCCGGCGGCTCTGGCCTCCCGCGCCGAACGGGTGCTGGAAGTCGCGGCCGTACGGGGCTACCGCAGACTGGTCCTGGGGGCGTGGGGCTGCGGGGTGTTCCGCAACGACCCGGGTCAGGTGGCGGAGGCGTTCCGGGCACTGCTCGGCGAGGGCGGCCGGTTCGGCGGCCACTTCGAGCAGATCGTCTTCGGGATCCTGGACCGGAACCCCGACTCCGCCGTCCGGGCCGCCTTCACCCGGACCTTCACATGAGCCGGGGTGCGGCGTCCGGAGCGTGCCGGGAGACCGGACCGTGCCCGGCGGGCCGCACCACCGCCCACCGCGTCGCCTCTCAGCTCCAGCCGTACCGCTCGCGCAGCCGCCCGGCGACCCGGTCGAACCGCTCCCGGTCCAGGGCGCACGCCTCCCGGCGCATCCCGTCCTCGTGGACCCTCAGCACCCGGTCGAGACCGGCCCAGGACGGCCGCCCCGAGCTGTCCCAGGGGCCCGCGCCCAGCGCCACCCACTCGTGTTCCCGGTCGTGCTGCTTGCTGGAGAGCTGGACGGCGAGCAGCGTGCCCGCCTCCTCGCGGGCCACGACGAGCACCGGTCGGTCCTTCCCCCGCCCGTCGCTCTCCTCGAAGGGCACCCAGGTCCAGACGATCTCACCTGGGTCGGGATCGCCGTCGCGATCGGGGGCGTAGGAGGTGCGCACGGGGCCCACATCGTCGGGATCGACCTGCGCCGTGGCGCTCGGCCCGCTGCTGCCGGGCACGTCAAAGGGGTTGTCGGAACGGTACGCGCTGTCGGGGAACGTCATCGCAACACCGTAGAACCTCCACCGGCCGATCCCGGGAGCGGGGCGTCGGACCCGGGGCCGCGGGGCGGCGTTCCGGCCAGTGTGACCGAACCTGCGGGCCCCGGGCCGAATCCCGCTCCCACGGGTCTGGAAGACTGCCCGACGCCATGAGCCAGTTACCCAAGCAGCCCGCCGAAGTCTCCGTTCCGACCAGCGCCGATGTCGCGCGCCTCGCCGGAGTGTCCCGGGCCACCGTGTCGTACGTACTGAACAACAACGTCACCGTCCGGATCAGCGAACCCACCCGACGCCGGGTCAGGGAGGCCGCCCTCCAGCTCGCTTACGTCCCGCACGCGGCTGCCCGCAGCCTGCGCGCCGGACACAGCCGCATGGTCCTGCTGCCCTCCGGCCACATACCGGCGGGACCACTGCACCAGTACTTCTTCGAGGAACTCCAGTCCGGGCTGCGCCGCCTGGACTACACCGTCGTCCAGTACGGCAGCGTCGGCCTCACCGCCGACGAGGCGGCCACGGCCTGGGCCGAACTGCGGCCCGTCGCCGTCGTCGTACCGCCGGGCATCGCGCTCACCCCGCACGGCACGGGCATCCTGACCCGCTCCGGAGCCAAGGCGGTGATCACCCTGGGCCCCGGCCCGGTGGCCGGAGCGCACGGCCTGGTCATGGACCAACGCCAGGTTGGGGCCAGCGCGGTGGAACACCTGCTGGCCCGCGGCCGTCGCCATATCGGCGTGGTCATGCCCCAGGAACCGGGCCGGGCGCTCTTCTCCGAACCCCGTCTCATCGGGGCGCGTCGCGTCGCCGAACCGGCGGGGGCCCGCGTATGCCCGCTCCCGCTGCGGTACGAGGAGGAGTCCGCTCACCAACTGGCCGCCCGCTGGCCGGAACTGGGACTGGACGCGGTGTTCGCGTACAACGACGAGTACGCCATGCTGCTGATGCGGGCACTCCAGGACGCGGGGGTGACCGTGCCGGCCGACACGGCGGTGATCGGCGCCGACGACTCCCTCATCGGCAGGCTGCTGCGTCCCCGGCTGAGCACCGTCCGGATGGAGCTCGCCATGCCGCAGCCGCTGGCCGAGACGATCGACCGCATGGTCCAGCACCCGGGCGGGCCGCCGGTCCATCAGGATCTGCTCCGCACCAGCGCGGTGCACCGGGAATCCAGCTGACCGCCTCCGGCGCGACGACATGCGCGACGCACCGCGGATCTCTAGCGTCGGAGGCATGAGCCACCCGCAGAGTTATGAGCTCCTCCTGATCCCCGACCACAGCAGGACGCGGACCGGGGCCCCCGGCCGGCCGATCCGGTCCGCGGTCGTCGCCGCCACCGGCCAGACGGGGGCCTCGGGCTACCCCCGGTACGCGGGCGAGGGCATGGAGGCGGACGTCGATCCGGAAACCCGGACGGTGGAGGCCGTGCTCATCGACGGCGAGGAACTGGACTACGGCATGTCGGTCCGCGTCGCCGGGGCGGAGGGAGAGCGTCCCGCGTCCTGAGAGCGGGAAGCGGCGGGCGGCCCCGGGAGATCGGGAAAAGAGGGCGGCCCCGAGAACCCGGGCTCGCCGCGCGCAACCTGACACGACCGGGGCGCCGACACGGCAGGACGGTCACGCGCGCCCCGGACACGACCGAGGGCCCCGACCGCGTACACCGTCTCCATGGTGTCGGTCGGGGCCCAGGGCCGTACCGTGCTTCGACAGGGCGACTACGGGGCCTCCGGCTGCCCCTGCCCCTGGCCCGCCTCGGCTGCCCGCTTCTGCTCCTCGACGGACTTGCGGACCTCGTCCATGTCCAGCTTCCGGGCCTGCCCGATGACGTCCTCCAGAGCCGCCTCGGGCAGCGCACCGGGCTGCGCGAAGACCGCGACGTTGTCGCGGACGATCATCAGCGTCGGGATGGAACGGATCTCGAAGGCAGCCGCCAGCTCCTGCTGCGCCTCGGTGTCGACCTTGGCGAAGACCAGGTCGGGGTGGCGCTCGGAGGCCGAGTCGTAGACGGGCGCGAACCGCAGGCACGGGCCGCACCAGGAAGCCCAGAAGTCGATCAGGACGAAATCGTTGTCGCTGACGACCTGATCGAAGTTTTCCTTGGTGAGCTCGACGGTGCTCATACTGGGGGTACCTCTTCCTCTGCCGGTGGAGTCCTGACGGTTTCTGTCCGGCACAACGGTGGCTGCACGTGCGCTATTCCGCCTGCCCATGTGGCCGGGGCGCACACCCGCGAGGACACTGTTTCCATGACTGATGCAGGGAAGAACTCCGAGCGCTCCTCCTACGACGTGGTGATCATCGGCGCGGGCCCGGTGGGCGAGAACGTGGCGGACCGGGCCCGCGCCGCTGGGCTCTCCGCAGCGGTGGTGGAGTCCGAGCTGGTCGGCGGCGAATGCTCCTACTGGGCGTGCATGCCGAGCAAGGCGCTGCTGCGCCCCGTCGTCGCCCGCGCCGACGCCCGCCGGGTGCCGGGACTGAGCGCCGCGGTGCGGGGCCCCCTGGACGTGGAGGCCGTGCTCGCCCACCGGGACGAGGAGACGAGCCATTGGAAGGACGACGGCCAGGTCGCCTGGCTGGAGAGCGTCGGAGCGGACGTCTACCGGGGCACGGGCCGGCTCGCCGGCCCCCGCGCGGTCACCGTCACCGCCCCCGACGGCACGGAGCACCGGCTCACGGCCCGGCACGCCGTCGCCGTCTGCACCGGCTCCCGGGCCGTCGTCCCCTCCCTCCCCGGCGTCGACGAGGCCCGCCCCTGGACCAGCCGCGAAGCCACCAGCGCCAAGGAGGCTCCCGGGCGGCTCGTCATCGTCGGCGGGGGAGTCGTGGGCGTGGAGATGGCGACGGTCTGGCAGGCGCTGGGCTCCGAGGTGACCCTGCTGGTCCGGGGCAACGGCCTGCTCCCGAGGATGGAGCCCTTCGCGGGCGAGCTGATCGCCGACGCGCTGACGGAGGCCGGGGCCCGGATCCGTACGGGCGTCTCGGTCACCGCGGTCCAGCGCCCCGCACCGGACGGCCCGGTCACCGTCGACCTGGGCGGCGGCGACCGCATCGAGGCCGACGAGATCCTCTTCGCCACCGGCCGGGCCCCGCGCACGGACGACCTGGGCCTGGAGACGATCGGTCTCGAACCCGGCTCCTGGCTCACCGTGGACGACAGCTGCCGCGTCGAGGGCACGGACTGGCTGTACGCGGTCGGGGACGTCAACCACCGCGCCCTACTGACGCACCAGGGCAAATACCAGGCCCGCATCGCAGGCGCGGCGATCGCCGCCCGCACCGGGAAGGCACCTCTGGAGACCGCACCCTGGGGCGCCCACGCGGCCACCGCCGATCACGCGGCCGTCCCCCAGGTCGTCTTCACCGACCCGGAGGCCGCGTCCGTCGGCCTCACCCTCGCCGAGGCCGAACGCGCGGGCCACCGCGTACGCGCCGTCGACTACGACCTCGCCTCGGTCGCGGGCTCCGGCCTCTACGCCGACGGCTACCGGGGCCGCGCCCGGATGATCGTGGACCTGGACCGTGAAATCCTGCTCGGCGTCACCTTCGTCGGCCCGGGGATCGGCGAACTCCTGCACTCGGCGACGATCGCGGTCGTGGGGGAGGTCCCGATCGACCGTCTGTGGCACGCGGTCCCGGCGTACCCGACCATCAGCGAGGTGTGGCTGCGGCTGCTGGAGACGCTTCGAGGGTAGGAACCGCCGTTCCGGGAATCGCGGGACGACTTTTAGCCTGCCCAGTGCGAGGGGTGCTCCAGCGGGTGGGCGACCTTCGTGCGGGCGTCGCCCCGCGCGGCGTTCAGCTGCGGCTGCGTGAGGAACAGCGCGCCGCGCAGATCCGCCCCGCACAGGTCGGTGTCCCGCATGTCCGCGCCGATCAGGTCCGCGTCACGCAGGTCGGCGTCGGACAGGTCGGCCGCGATGAGGAGGGCGCCGCGCATGCTGGCGCCGCGCAGCTTCGCACCGCGCAGCCGCGCGCCCATGAGGTTGGCGCCCCGGTGGTTCTTCCTGCGCCCCGGGACCACCGCGCGGGCCAGCTCGCTGGCGCGCAGGAGCAGCGGGTTCACCTCGCCGCGCAGTGCGTCCACGTCGACGGCGAGCAGGCTCTCCACCGTCTCCCGGGTGAGCGCGTCGATCCGCTCGTACGCGTGGCGCAGGTCCCGGTGGACGGGCCGTGCCGCGGGCAGATCCAAGGCCTGCGCGGTGTACTTCAGGAGCTCCTGCAACTGGCGTACGACGGGGAGGACCTCGAACATCGCGCGGGCAGAGTCCGGCTCCTCGCGCCAGCTGACGCCCTTGAAGGTGACCTGGGAGACCTTCTGGCCCGCGCCGAAGCAGTCGAACACCGTGCAGCCGTTGTAACCCTGGTCGCGCAGCCGCTCGTGGATGCCGCAGCGGAAGTCCTCCCGAAGGTTTCCGCAGGGCGTGCCGGCGGACTTGTCCACCGGGAAATCCGACGAGCGCGAAAAGGGCAGCGCCACGCAGCACAGACCGAAGCAGCTCCCGCAGTCGGCCTGTAGGTCGGGCTGCGCGGCGAAAGATTTGCGCTCGGGCACGGGGACTCCTGATGCGGCGGTGGGCGGCGGTGCGGTGTGGCTGTAGCGCTCCATTGTCCCTCGTGGGCGGAGTGCGCCCGAACGCGGTCCGTGACGGTACGAGGGCCGGGCGTGCACGGTCGGGGGCGGGGACCTGTGCGGCACGGCGCGCATGGTTGGCCGTCGTCGCCCACATGCCCGGCGTAGCCGTGTGCTGGAGACTGAGAGGGCGCCCGGCGACTCAGGTCCCCGGCGGGTGCGTGCGAGAGAGGCAAGGACCCGGTATGTGCCCGAAGCAGGACGAGGCGGGTGGCCCGCCTCATCGCGGGGCCGGCAAGGAGCGGGGCTCGGGCGGCGGCGCCGACCGCTTCGAGGTCGACGAGGTGGTACAGCACGCCCTGGACCGGCTCACGCTGCTCATCAACGCGGCGGAGGCCCTCTCCAGCACGCTCGAAGTGGACCAGGGGCTCCGTCGGCTCTGCCGCACGCTCGTCCCCGGCCTGGCCGACTGGTGCGCGGTCGACCTGCTGGACGACCAGGGGCGGCTGCGCAGGCTCGTCGTCGAGCACCGGGACGCCGATGTGACGTCCCCGGGCCTGGACGAAGGTTTGCTGCCTCCGGCCGAAGGTTCGGCGGCCTCGGTCGCCCGTGCGCTGCTGGGTGTGGGCCCTGTACTGCTCACGGACTTCCCCCCGCCGGAGGAGGCGGACGACCCTCTGCGTTCCCGGGAGCGGGATCTCTTCGAGCGGCTCGGGGCCGATACGGCGATCGTCGCCCCGCTCAGAGCCCGGCGTCAGGTGCTCGGCGTGCTGACCCTGGCTCGTACCCGTCGAGAAGCCCGGCTGACCGAGGACGCCCTCTCCCTCGTCGAGGACCTCGCCCATCGGGTGGCGCTGGCCGTCGACAACGCGCGCCTGCACGCCGAGGCGCAGCACACGGCGGAGCGGCTGCAGCGTTCCCTGTTGCCCGGCCTGCCCACGGACGGACCACTCGACGTGGCGGCCCGCTACCGGCCGGCGAGCACCACCGCCCGCGTCGGTGGTGACTGGTACGACGCCTTCGTGCTGCCGGACGGCGCGATGACACTGATCATCGGCGATATCGCGGGACATGATCTGCGGGCCGCGGTCATGATGAGCCAGACCCGCAACATGCTCCGGGGCATCGCCTGCGACCGCAAGGAACCGCCCGGCAAGATCCTCGCCCGGCTGGACGCGGCGCATCACATCCTCTATCCCCACCAGACGCTGACCTGTATCTACGCGCTGGTCGAACGGCTGGGCGCGGACGAGCCGTGGCTGCTGCACTACGCGGTCGCGGGCCACCCCGCACCCCTGCTGGTGACGCACGACGGGGAGACCCGCTTCCTCACCGGGGGCCGCAGCGTCATGCTCGGGGTGGAGCCCGAGGTCCATCGCCCCGCTACGACCGACACGCTGCCGCCCGACTCGACCGTGCTGCTCTACACGGACGGCCTCGTCGAGCGCCGCGAGGAGGACATGGACCGGGGTCTGGCGCGCCTGCGGCAGCACGCGGCGGCCCTGGCCCGTGAACCGCTCGAGACGTTCTGCGACGAGATCCTGGAAGGCATGGCCGGGGGCGGCTCGGACGACGTCGCCCTGATCGCGGTCAGAATCGCGCCCCCGCACGCCGGACCCGACGTGGCCGTTCCCTGAGCCGGAAGGACGACGTCGCAGCGGGCTCCGCCGTTGCCACAGGCCCACGGAACTTGCGCGTGCCCATGAGCAGTGAGTCCGCGGGTCACCCTCGCCGGGGGAAGAGCCGGCCGAGGCGGCCGCGGACCGGCCTCCGGTACGACGGGATGCGCGTGGTCAGGCGCCCGCGTGGACGTGTGCGGCCCACACCGAGGGCAGGTTCGGATACTTCGTCCTGAGCCGCCTGACGGTGCGATGGACCGCCGCCGACGCGCACAGCGGGCCGGATCGGTCCGCGATCAACTCGCCGTAGATCTGCTGACTGAAAGCCGGCGCCACAGCGTCGTCGACGCGCCACAGCGTGCCGACCACCTGGGAGAACCCGGCTATCTGAAAAGCCGCCAGCGGGTGGATCGCCTCGTCGGACAGGCGCTCGGTGGTGCGGGCCGTGTCGCAGGCGGACAGGAACGCGAACTCCGCGTCCCGCAGGCGTAGTCGGGAAAGGTCCCGTACCCGGAACGGCGCGCGGTCGTGGTCGTGCAGCGCGAGGTGGCTGTCCGAAGGGTTGTCCGGGTCGCTGTACCCGTGGCAGGCGAAGTGTGCCCAGCCGCCGGCCGGCAAGGCGTCGAGAACGGCGTCACGAGTTGCGTCCGCGCCGACCAGGACCGTGGCGCCGGGTATGAGGGCGGCCAGGTGATCGGCTTCGGCCCGTGCGCCGGGCAGGTCCGGGGCGTCCGGAGTGTGCGGCATCGCGACCACTAGCAGCCGAGGCTCGGTCCGGTTGGCGCGGCGGCCCGCGCGGGCGTGGCCCAGAGCGCGGATCGTCGGCGTCGTCGAGGAGACGACGCGGTCGAGGAGCGCAGGGCCGCCGTCGCGGTGGTGGCCCGCCGCGTGCAGGGGGAGCAGGCTGAGCGACCCGACCGGCGCCCACCAGACCCTCGGCCACCGACCGTCCGCCGCCGGTTTCGCTGTCAGCCCCAGTTCGTCGAGCACAGGGCCCGCGACGGTGTCCCACAGCCATGCGAGCGTGTCGTGGATCGCCTGCTCGGCGGCCGGCCGCCCCTCCGCGAAAGCGGTGTGCAGAGCGCGCACGCGCTGACTCACGGCTTCCTCGCTCAGCCCGTCCAACGCGCGTGACCGGACCCCGTCCGGGGTGATGATCAGCGCGTCACATCGGTGCCGGCTGACGTTGACGTACACGATCGGGCCCTCGTGCGCCTGCGCGGTGAGATCGGTGAGCAGCGGGGGCCGCAGGAACCGCTCCATACCGGGCAGCGCGCGGATCCGGTCGGTCACCGCGTCGAGCTCGTCGGCGAGGGCCACGCGGTCGCTCGTGGTGTCGGTCTCGAACTCCGCGGTGAGCGTCCGGAAGCGCTCGGCCAGCTCGGGCGCCCGCTCGCGCAGGTCGGAGAGATCGCCGCGGCTGTCGAGTGCCTGGGCGGCGAGCACACAGCGCCCGGATTCGAGCAGGGTCACCGCGCTCACCGCGTCGCCGGCGGCGAGCGCGCACGCGGCCGCGTCGGCGGCGACCCCGGCGAACCGGCCGAGCCAGTACCGCGCGTCCTCGCGGTCTCTGTCTCTTA